>JAIRZY010000111.1 GCA_031266995.1 Tannerella sp. | reverse complement strand
ATTCTTATAAAACCTCTTTACCCGCGCGATTCGTTACAGAGCCATTTTTTACCTATCTTTGCCTCATGTATTTTTTAAATATAAATCTTAAACGTATAAGTTATGAACAGAAAAACATGGTTATTATTCATTATTACGGCATTGTCTGCCGTCACACTCCGTGCGGCAGACGAGGCGCGCCTGCTGCGTTTCCCGGCGACGAACGGCAGCGACATCGTATTCACCTGCGCGGGCGATCTGTATAAAGTCCCGCTGGCGGGCGGCGAGGCGGTGCGGCTGACTTCGCACGTGGGATACGAGATGTTTCCCCGCTTCTCGCCCGACGGCAGAACGATCGCCTTCACCGGTCAGTATGACGGCAATACGGAAGTATACACCATCCCGGCAGAGGGCGGCGAGCCGCTGCGCCTGACGTATACCCCGACCAATTCGCGCGACGACCTTGGCGACCGCATGGGGCCGAACAACATCGTCATGACGTGGACCGTCGACGGGCAGCGCATCGTATACCGCAACCGCATCAGCGGTAGCTTCAGCGGCAAGCTGCTCACGGTGAGCCGCGACGGTGGCCTGTCCGAACCCATCCCCCTGCCCGAAGGCGGCTTCTGCAGCTATGCGCCCGACGGCAAGCGACTGGCCTACAACCGCGTCATGCGCGAGTTTCGCACCTGGAAATACTACCGCGGCGGCATGGCAGACGATATCTGGATATACGACGAAGCCCGGAAATCGGTCGAAAACATCACGAAAAACGATGCGCAGGACATCTTTCCGATGTGGGTGGGCGACGACGAGATCTATTTCCTCTCCGACCGCGACCGGACGATGAACATCTTCGTTTACAACACGAAAACCGGCGCGACCGCCAAGGTGACCGACTTCAGCGAGTATGACGTGAAGTTTCCCGGCACGAACGGCCGGCTCATCGTGTTCGAAAACGGCGGATACATCTACAAGCTCGACCCGGCAAGCAAGAAGGCTGAAAAAGTGCACATCACGCTCGCATCGGACTACATCTACGCCCGGAGCGAAATCAAGGACGGCAAGGACTACGTGACATACGCCAGCCTCTCGCCCGACGGTACGCGCCTGACCGTCACGGCGCGCGGCGAAGTGTTCGACCTGCCCGCCGACCGCGGCGTCACGAAAAACATCACCCGCACGCCCGGCGCACACGAGCGCGGCGCACAGTGGTCGCCCGACGGCAAAACCGTCGCCTGCATCTCCGACGCGAGCGGCGAAACGGAAATCTACCTCTACACTCCCACCACGGGTGCAACCGAGCAGTTGACGAAAGACAACGACACCTACATCCGCAGCCTCGAATGGAGCCCGGACAGCAAAACCATCGTCTACGGCGACCGCCGAAACCGCCTCCAGACCGTCGACGTGGCAACGAAACAGCGCACGACGCTCTTCAGCGACCCGTATGGCGAGCCGCGCGGCGCAACATTCTCGCCCGACAGCAAATGGCTGACATACACGCGGTCGGAAACGAACACATACAGCGTGGTATACATCTACAACCTTGCGGAAAAGAAACAGTACGCCGTGACCGACCGCTGGTACGAATCCTCGTCGCCCGTCTTCAGCACGGACGGCAAATATCTCATCTTCCGCTCCATGCGCGACTTCATGCCCATCTACGGCTCGATGGAGTGGAACCACGTCTACCGCAACGAAAGCGGCATCTACATGGCCCTGCTGTCGAAAGACACGCCCTCGCCCTTCCTCGCCAAAGACGGAAAAACGCCGCCCGACAAGCCTGCAGACGCGAAGAAAGACGACGCGTCGCCGAAGAAAGACGACCGGGCAGCCGCCGCCGACGTGCGCATCGACACGGACGGGCTGGCAGACCGCATCGTGAAGATACCCGTCGCCGCCGGCAATTACGGCAATTTCTATTCGGACGGAAAGAAAGTATATTACGTACGCGGAAACTCGACTTACGCCTGCGACCTCGACACGGGCAAGGAAGACGTCGTCGCCGAGGGCGCTGCGATGACGGTCGGAGCCGGACGTAAGAAAGCTCTCTTTACCAAGGGTCGCGGACATTTCTTCGTCGCCGACATACCGCAGGGCAAGGCGTCGCTGAACAGCGAAGTCGACCTGTCGAACATGAAAATCACGACCGACTATGCGCGCGAATGGGCGCAGGTCTTCGGCGAGGCATGGCGCGCCTTCCGCGACGGATTCTACGTCGAAAACATGCACGGCGTCGACTGGGCGGCGATGAAGGCCAAATATGCCGTGCTCCTGCCGCACGTCAGGAACAGGCTCGACCTGAACTACGTCATCGGCGAAATGATCGGCGAGCTGCAGTGTGGCCACGCCTATATCACGACGGGCGAAATGGATCGCCCCGAACGCATCCGCACAGGGCTGCTGGGCGCTGAGATTTCGCGCGACAGGAGCGGCTTCTTCCGTCTGGAAAAGATACTGCCCGGCGTGTCGTGGGACCCGTCGCTGCGCTCACCGCTGACCGAGCCGGGCGTCGAAGTGCATGAAGGCGAATATATTGTCGCCGTCGACGGCATCCCGGCCAACAGCGTGAACGACCTCTATGCCCTGCTCATGGGCAAGGCCGACGTGCCGACCGAGCTTTCCGTCAACACGCGGCCGCAGCTCGACGGCGCGCGCAGGAAGGTCGTCGTCCCGCTCGACAGCGAGTATCCGCTGTATCATCACATGTGGGTACAGGCGAATCTGGAGAAGGTCGAAAAGGCGTCGGGCGGCAAAATCGGATATATCTACATTCCCGACATGGGTGTGGAAGGGCTGGTCGAATTTTCGCGCTACTTCTATCCGCAGCTTGACAGGGAGGGGCTGATTATCGACGACCGCGCAAACGGCGGCGGCAACGTCTCGCCGATGATACTGGAACGTCTTGCCCGCGAGCCGTATCGCCTGACCATGTCGCGCGGCTCGGCGCATATCGGGACGATTCCCGACGCCGTGCAGGTAGGCCCCAAGGTGTGCCTCATCAATAAATATTCCGCATCGGACGGCGACCTGTTCCCCTGGGGCTTCCGCGCCCTCGGGCTGGGCAAGCTCATCGGGACGCGTACGTGGGGCGGCATCGTCGGCATCAGCGGCTCGCTGCCCTTCATCGACGGGACGGACCTGCGCGTGCCGTTCTTTACCAGCTACGACGTGAAGACGGGCGAGTGGATCATTGAAAATCACGGTGTAGACCCCGACATCATGGTCGATAACGACCCTGTCAAAGAATGGAATGGCGAAGACGAACAGCTCAGCCGCGCCATCGAGGAAGTCATGAACGAGCTGAAAAATCGCAAGCCGTTGCCCCCGACGCCGGCGCCGAGGGTCTGGAATAAATAATTCAAAAATTCAAAGACCGGGAGTATGGTTTTCCTGTTATGACCAGGTATGAAGCAATTCATGTCGCACCGGCCGCATTGCTTCGCAACAGCTCATACGGGGAAAACCATATTCCCGAATCTTTGAATCAAACAGTAGTCGAATGACGAAATAGCTGAATAACTGCACTTTTAAAATTTATTCATTAATCAATACGAGTCCATACCGGGCAAAATACATCATGACATCAGTGCAAAGCAGCGATACAGTGGCGCAAAGCAGCGATGTTTTGGTTCAATGTATCGGTGCATTGGGGGCGATGCATTAATGTTTTGACGCGATGTATCGATGCTTTGGTGCAATGTATCGATGCATCGGTGTGATGTATCGGTGTTTTGATGCGATGTATCGATGCAACTTGCGCAATGTATTGATGTTTTTGAGTAATGTTTCGATGTTTTGGCGCGATGTATCGACGTATCAGGCCGTCATGTGATACTGCGCACGGCATGGTTTTGCGCCCGGGCCGGGAGATTCGGAGATTCCATAATTCAAAGAGTCTAAAGTTCAGTTATTTCATCATTCGGTCATTGTTTTGGAATGTACGCGGCGTCCATGTATAAAGCCCTGCCTCGCACGCGGGATAAAAACAAAAACAGCCTTTTCACAAAGGCTGTTTTTATAAGGTTTTAATAGGTATTAGTCTTTAAGGCAAAAAGATTGTTTAGGTTATCGATGCAAAGATAATGCAATGTTAATTTATTATACTGTAAAAAAATATGTTATGCAACATCATTTCAAAAAAAAGTAGATTTTTTTTCGGCTTCACGACAACATTATTCGTTATGAGTTCTGCTTTTAACAAAATGCAAGTGCCATTCCGTGAACATTATCGTGCATTACGCCATCGTCATAAATTAAATTTCCATTAATGAATGTTAGGTGAACATAATGATGGAAAATTTGTCCTTCGAAGGGCGACCACCCGCATTTGTAGCGAATATTTTCTTTCGAAACGACCCATTCGCGCTGCGGATCGACCAGCGTCAGGTCGGCATAATACCCCGGACGAATATATCCGCGACGGTCGATGCGGAACAGTTCGGCTGGCTGATGCGCCATTTTCTCCACCACCTTCTCCCGGCTGAAGACGCCCTGCCGCGCCAGGTCGAGCATGAGCGGTAAGGCGTGCTGAACCAGTGGCCCGCCCGATGCCGCACGCAGGCAATTGCCTTCCTTTTCAGACGGGAGGTGCGGCGCATGGTCGGTCGCGACGATGTCTATCGTATTGTTGTTAACTGCATTGCGTATGGCCGTGCGGTCGGCGGCCGTCTTGATGGCCGGGTTCCATTTTATCATGTTACCGTACCGGCTATAATCTTCGTCCGAAAACCGGAGGTAATGTACGCACGTTTCGGCCGTTATTTTCTTGGCGGAGAGTGGTCTGCTGTTATCGAACAGACTCAGTTCCCTTGCAGTCGAGACGTGCAGCAGGTGCAGACGTGTCCCCAGCGCCGTGGCCAGCCCGACGGCCTCGGACGACGAAGCGTAGCAGGCCTCCGCGTCGCGAATCCTGGGATGAAACGTCACATCCAGCGCCTCCTCACCGTATTTACCGACGTAAAACGCCCTGTTCCGCCGTATCACCTCTTCCTTTTCCGCATGTACGGCAATCGGCAAATCCGTCTCGCTGAAAAAACGGCGCAGCGTGTCGGGATTATCTACGAGCATGTTACCCGTCGACGATCCCAGAAACAGTTTCAATCCGGGTATACGCCTGCGGTCGAGTTTGCCGATTTCGGCGCAGTTGTCATTCGTCCCGCCGAAGAAAAAGGAATAGTTTGTTACGGATGTTTCTGCCGCACGCTGGAATTTCCACTCCAGTTCGGCGAGCGTTGTGGTTGGCGGCACCGTGTTCGGCATGTCCATAAACGACGTCACGCCGCCTGCCGCCGCCGCCCGGCTTTCGCTCGCGATGCATCCCTTGTGTGTCAGTCCGGGTTCGCGGAAGTGCACCTGATCGTCGATAACGCCCGGCAGCAGCCATTTACCCGCGGCATCAATCACCGTCGCGCCGGAAACGTCGCCGGGCAGCGCATTGCCTTCACAGACGCGGCTGATAAAAGGCGCGTCGAGCAGCACCGCACCCATGAACGAACGTCCTTCGTTGATAATAAGGGCGTTCTTTATCAATGTTTTCATTTGTTGCTTTGCGGGTACTTGCGGAAGAAACTCCACCACTTCAGTTTCAGCACGCCGAAGAGGGCTTCGCCAAAGATGGAGGTATTCATTTTCGACGTCCCAAGCACACGGTTTACGAACACGATCGGCACCTCCGTAATCTTGAATCCGCATTTGCTGGCCGTGAATTTCATTTCTATCTGGAAGGCATAACCCTTGAAGTGTATTTTGTCCAGTTCGATGGTTTCGAGCACTTCGCGGCGGTAGCATTTGAATCCTGCCGTCGTGTCGCGCACCTTGATGCCCGTCACAAGCCGTACGTATGCGGAGGCATAATACGACATCAGGACACGCCCCAGCGGCCAGTTGACCACGTTCACTCCATTGCAATAGCGCGAGCCTACGGCGACGTCCGCCCCGTCGTCCGCACACGCTGCATACAGGCGGGGTAAATCATTGGGATTGTGGCTGAAATCGGCGTCCATCTCGAAAATATAGCCGTATTTACGCTCGATAGACCATTTGAAGCCGCAGATATACGCCGTTCCCAAACCCTGCTTGCCGCTGCGTTCGACCAGAAAAAGGCGTTCGGGAAACTCTTCCTGAAGGCGTTTCACGATAGCGGCTGTCCCGTCGGGCGAGCCGTCGTCAATAATCAGAATATCAAAAGCCTTATCCAGTCCGAACACGACACGGATAATATTTTCGATATTCTCCTTCTCATTGTAAGTCGGTATAATTACTACACTGTCTGCCATTTTGTTTGTATATACATTAATATATATTGTAACGCTGCAATTCGCAGAAACGTGTAAATATAGCGATTTTGTTTCAGCCGGCCTGTTAAGCCGGGAAAAAAATTGCAAAAAGAGGTCGTTTTGAATGCTCTGATTGCTCAAAAACGACAAAAATGTGCAATATTTCCATCGAATCTTTGTTGACTTCTAAATGTTTGATTACTTTTGCAGGCAGTTTGAATACGAAGCAGAACATAAATTCTAATTGCATTATAATCTATGAGTTTAAAAATTATTGTATTAGCAAAACAGGTGCCGGATACGCGCAACGTAGGAAAAGATGCCATGAAGGCCGACGGTACGGTCAATCGCGCCGCTCTTCCGGCTATTTTCAATCCGGAAGACCTGAATGCACTCGAACAGGCGCTGCGCCTGAAAGAAGCGCATGCGGGAACGACCGTCACGTTGCTGACGATGGGACCTGCACGGGCCGCCGAAATCATCCGCGAAGGCTTGTACCGTGGCGCAGACGACGGTTACCTGTTGACTGACCGTGCTTTTGCAGGTTCCGATACGCTGGCGACGTCGTATGCGCTGTCGATGGCTATCCGCAAAATCGGGGATTTCGACGTGATTATCTGCGGCCGGCAGGCTATTGACGGCGACACGGCGCAGGTAGGGCCACAGGTTGCCGAAAAACTCGGGCTGCCCCAAATCACTTACGCCGAAGAAATACGGGCGGTCGAAAACGGCCGGATCACCGTCAAGCGTCGACTGGAACGGGGCGTCGAAACGGTAGAAGCTCCTCTTCCCGTCCTGATCACCGTCAACGGCAGTGCGGCAGATTGCCGTCCGCGCAATGCTCAGTTCGTACAAAAATATAAACACGCAAAGACGGTTACGGAGAAGCAGGAAGCCAACAGTGACTACATGCATCTTTACAGTAGCCGCCCTTATCTGAATCTGACGGAGTGGAGTGTGGCCGATGTAGGTGCCGACGTGGTGCAATGCGGACTCTCCGGCTCGCCGACCAAAGTGAAGAAAATCGAAAATGTGGTCTTTCAGACGAAAGAAAGCAAAACACTGGAACCGAAAGACGAAGCCATCGACGAACTGATGAAGGAATTAATAATGAATCATACGATTGGGTAATAACATTGGGAAAGATGAATAACTTATTTGTATATTGTGAGATAGAAGACGGTATCGTATCGGATGTAAGTCTTGAGTTGCTGACCAAAGGACGTACGCTTGCCACCACGCTGGGATGCCGGCTGGAGGCTGTCGCCGCGGGTCATCGTTTGGACAGGATTGGCGAACAGGTCTTTCCGTATGGTGTAGACGTGCTCCACCTGTTCGACGATGCGCGCCTGTATCCCTACACTTCGCTGCCGCACACCTCCGTGCTGGTCAATCTCTTCCGCGAAGAAAAACCTCAGATTGCGCTGATGGGTGCAACGAGTATCGGGCGTGACCTGGGGCCGCGCGTATCGTCGGCGCTGGGCAGCGGCCTGACAGCAGACTGCACGTCGCTCGAAATCGGCAACCACGAAGAGAAAAAAGAAAACAGAGTTTACGAAAATCTTCTGTATCAGATTCGTCCCGCCTTCGGAGGGAATATCGTCGCGACGATTATCAATCCCGAATGTCGTCCGCAGATGGCGACCGTCCGCGAAGGCGTGATGAAAAAAGAAATCTTTCGCACCGACTACGAAGGTGAAACGAAACGGTACGACGCGAACAGGTACGTGAGTGATACCGATTTTGCTGTGAGCGTGATAGACAGGTATATAGAGAAGAGCAGGACCAACATCAAAGCCTCGCCCATCATCGTGGCAGGCGGATACGGTGTCGGTTCGAAGGAGAATTTCAACCTGCTCTACAACCTGGCGGCCGTCATTGGCGGTGAAGTGGGCGGCTCGCGTGCAGCTGTGGATGCCGGATTTATCGAACACGAACGCCAGATCGGGCAGACGGGCGTCACCGTGCGTCCGAAGCTATACATCGCCTGCGGCATATCGGGGCAAATACAGCATATCGCCGGGATGCAGGAAAGCTCGATCATCATCTCAATCAACAGCGACCCGAATGCACCTGTCAATGCGATAGCCGATTACGTCATAACCGGGACAATCGAAGACGTGCTGCCCCGGATGATTAAGTACTATAAGAAGAATACCAAATAATAAATAGAATATATTGATGATAATGATTTTCCAGATTGCCTTGTACGCAGGATAACAAGCAAACACCGATTGATTTATACGATTAAAGATGATCAACTGTTAGTTTTTGGACTTAACGTGGAAGGGCACTATAAAGACAAATAAAAGAACTATGGCAAACTATTTTTTAGATACGAACGTATACAAGCACCATCTGCATCATCCACTGATGAAGCGGATTATAGAGTTGAAGGAACACAACTACGCGGACAGGGACGAATACGACTACGCGCCCCACGACTACGAAGACGCGATGGACAGCTACGAAAAAGTGCTGGAAATCGTCGGTGAAATCTGTGCAGAGATTATCGCTCCCAATGCGGAAGGCGTCGACCATGAAGGTCCGAGCCTTAGCAACGGCCGTGTGACGTATGCCTCCGGGACGCAGGCCAATATGGAGGCTGTCCGCAAGGCCGGCCTGACGGGTATTGCCATGCCCCGGCGCTACGGCGGACTGAACTTCCCGATCGTACCCTACATTATGGCGGCGGATATGGTTTCGCGCGCCGATGCGGGTTTTGAAAACCTTTGGGGACTGCAGGACTGCGCCGAGACGCTTTACGAATTCGGGAACGAAGACCAGCGCCGGCGCTACATTCCCCGCGTGTGTGCAGGCGAGACGATGTCGATGGACCTGACCGAACCCGATGCAGGTTCTGACCTGCAATCCGTCATGCTGAAAGCCACTTACAGCGAAAAGGACGACTGCTGGTTTCTCAACGGCGTGAAGCGTTTCATCACAAACGGCGACTCCGACATCCACCTCGTGCTGGCACGCTCCGAAGAGGGAACGAAGGACGGGCGCGGACTTTCCATGTTCATCTACGACAGACGCAACGGGGGCGTTGATGTCCGCCGCATCGAAAACAAGCTGGGGATCAAAGGTTCGCCGACCTGCGAACTGGTCTTCAGGAATGCCCGTGCCGAACTCTGCGGCGAGCGCCGGCTCGGACTGATCAAGTACGTGATGGCGCTCATGAATGCCGCCCGCCTGGGCATCTCGGCGCAGGCCGTGGGCATCTGCGAGGCAGCCTTTCATGAAGGCTATGCCTATGCGCTCACACGCAAGCAGTTCGGAAAGGCCATCATCGAATTTCCGGCAGTCTACGAAATGGTGACGCTTATGCGCGCCAAGGCAGACGCGGCACGTTCCATGCTGTATGAAACGGCACGCTTCGTCGACGTCTACAAGACTCTCGACGACATCTCGAAGGAGCGCAAACTGGAGCCTGACGAACGTGCGGAAATGAAGAAATACAGCAAGCTGGCCGACGCATTTACGCCGATAGGCAAAGCGATGACGACCGAATATGCCAACCAGAATGCATACGACGCCATCCAGATTCACGGCGGTTCCGGCTTCGTGAAAGATTATGCCTGCGAACGGCTGTATCGCGACGCGCGCATCACGAACATCTACGAGGGTACCACGCAGTTGCAGGTCGTAGCAGCCATCCGCCACGTCACAACGGGCACATATCTGGCCCAAATACGCGAATATGAATCTCTTACATATAAGCCCGAACTGGACGACCTGAAAAAGAAGCTCACCGGCATGACGGCGAAGTATGAGGAGTCCGTAATGAACGTAATGGAAACAAAAGACGGCGAATACATTGACTTTCAGTCCAGAAAGCTGGTCGAAGCCGCTGCCCACTGTATAATGGGATATCTCCTGCTCCAGGACGTGGACAAGAACGAGCAGTTCCGTCGCTCCGCCGAAGCATATATCAACTATGCACAGGCGGAAGTAAACAGGGTCTATGCCTATATCAAAGACTTCGACAGCAAAGATTTGGGATATTATAAAATAAAATGATTTATATCATTTCCTATGCCGAACTCAGGTTAGTAAGGTCTCGATCCAGCCGGTACGAGGGTCTCGATCCAGCCGGTAGTAAGGTCTCGATCCGGCCGGTCAAAAGTCAAAACAGTAATCGAATAACCTGAGTTTGGGCGCAAAAGTATGATTGCGAATAACAGAAAGAGACAGAGTGCAACCCTGTCTCTTTTAATTTTTTGAATCTTCGAATCTCTGAATCCTGTTTATTTGGCATAGCTCACGGCCCGCGTTTCGCGTATCACCGTAATCTTCACCTGTCCGGGATAAGTCATCTCATCCTGAATCTTCCTAGCTATCTCGGTAGAAAGATTTTCCGTATCCTTGTCCGTGATCTTGTCGGCGCCTACGATTACGCGCAGTTCGCGACCGGCTTGTATGGCATACGTCTTGACTACGCCCGGATAGGTCATTGCCAACTGTTCGAGATCGTTCAGGCGCTTGATATACGCTTCGACGATTTCGCGGCGAGCGCCGGGACGCGCCCCCGAGATGGCGTCACACACCTGTACGATCGGTGCAATCAGGCTCTGCATTTCGACCTCGTCGTGATGCGCGCCGATGGCGTTGCATATATCCGGTTTTTCCTTGAATTTTTCGCATATTTTCATTCCCAGAATGGCGTGCGGCAATTCAGGCTCGTCGTCAGGCACTTTGCCTATGTCGTGCAGCAATCCTGCCCGGCGCGCTTTTTTCGGATTCAGCCCCAGTTCGGCAGCCATGATGGCGCAGAGGTTGGCCGTTTCGCGTGCGTGCTGCAGCAGGTTCTGGCCATACGAAGAGCGGTATTTCATCTTCCCGATCATTCGCACCAGTTCGGGGTGCAGGCCGTGCACGCCCATGTCGATCGTCGTGCGCTTACCCGTTTCGACAACCTCTTCTTCGACCTGTTTACGCACGCGCGCCACAATTTCTTCGATACGCGCAGGGTGAATACGGCCATCCTGCACCAGTTGATGCAGCGCCAGCCGTGCCACTTCGCGGCGCACAGGGTCGAAGCCGGAAAGGATAATCGCCTCGGGCGTATCGTCGACAATGATTTCGATACCCGTTGCGGCCTCCAGCGCACGAATGTTGCGCCCTTCGCGACCGATGATGCGGCCCTTGATTTCGTCCGATTCGATGTGAAACACCGTCACTGCATTTTCTATTGCCGTCTCGGTAGCAAGTCGCTGGATAGAACGGACGACGATTCGCTGCGCCTCCTTGTTGGCCGTCATCCGGGCCTCATCCATGATCTCGCCGATATACGAGGCTGCCTGTGTTTTTGCCTCATCCTTAAGCGATTCTACCAGACGTTCACGTGCCTCGATGGCTGAAATGCCGGCAATGGCTTCCAGATGAAGCACCTCCTGCTGATGCAGTTTTTCCAGGTCATGCTTCCGCTTGTCGATCACGGCAAGCTGGTTGTTCAGGTTTTCCTTCATGGTGTCTACTTCCGCCACCTTTCGCTGCAGTTCGTCCTGTCGCTGATTCAGCGTTATTTCGCGCTGCCTCAACTTGGCCTCGGAAGAATGTAGCCGGGCATTCCGTTCGGCAGATTTTTTTTCAAACTCGGATTCGAGCTGAAGTACGCGTTCTTTGACCTCTACCTCTTTTTTCACCTTGATGATCTCGGCTTCCTTTTCAGCATCCGCCAGCATCTTTCTATATCGGGATTTTCCGTTGAAATTAATCAATAACCACGTCAATAGCGCGCCTGCCACGAAACATCCCAAGTAAATCAATATTTCCATACGTTATTAAATCTCTTTAAATTATTATAAAACACACTGCCGCCACACGGATTGTTCCGCATGAAACAGTGCGCAAAAACTTTTCCCTTACTACGAATAAAGCTAATTGCCCGGTAAAAAACCGTCCAATTCCGTTATGTATTGACGTATCTTCTGCGTAAGCGGCGTTGTGTCGTACTTTTCTTCGAGCCAGATAAGATCCGTAACCAGTTGCAGGGCAACCATGCCTAACAAATCTCTGTCATCCAGCGTCTTCACATACTGCTGCCGATATTTGGCGTAAAGCATCTGGATTCTTTCCGCAGCCTTGCGTATCGTGGCTTCGGAAAATTCGTCTCCTCGCGTAATGGTCACGGGATATGTTCTCCCTGCCACTTCCAAGTTTATATTAAACTCGTCCTTTTTCACAACTATCCGTTTAACAGTGCGATACATGCATCAATTTCACGCACCATATTCAACAACTGTTTCCGTGCGCTCTTCACATCGCCGTAAAGGGCTACCGTGGCATGCGCCGTCAACAAATCCCTGTATTTGACATCCAACGACCTGATTTCCTCCAGCGCCTGCTGCGTACGGGTTTCTTCTTCCTGTAACTGCGACGTCAGTTCTGCAATTTTTTTCCTCTGATTTTCACATATAACCAGAAGCGCCCGCAATTTACGCTCAAATTCATCCAACAGGTTTCTTTGTTCTTCGGTCATTTTTTTGCCAAATTGTAGGCAAAAGTAGATATAAGAAATGAAAAATACAATTCAAAAGCATATTTTTTTATAACAAAAAGAAGTTGCCCGAAACGATACTGGCAACTTCTTTTTTTTAGAATGCAATTAATTACATGTAAGCAAGACACATAATTAAGCAGGCGAGCCATTCGCCGATGTAGGAACGCGGGAAAAAAAATATTGAAAACCGACCTCCCGCACTTCCCGTTTTGTCGCGGGCGAACCGTTATCCGTCGGTTGCGGCAGGATCATACCAGCCAGAAAAAAACTTCCCCGTCCTTCTCGGCGGCATCGACTTTACCTTCCTTGGCCAACCAGCCGATGGCAGCAAACAGCTCTTTTTCACTTCTGATTTTGGTTTCTTTCTTGAGTTCCTTCACGCTCATGCGCCCCGACTTGTTCAACGCTTTCCAAACGAAGCCTGCGTTTTCTCCAATTTGATTAATCATACATTTGTCATTTTATATACCTAAACTAATAATACCGGCGCAAAGATACGGTAAAAACGCTGTCGTGAGGATAAAAATAGCATTTTTATTAATAAAGAAAGTGAATGCAGTCAGCGATCGTCATGCTGCAGTCTGAAGGTTTTCCCCAGCGCACGTATCAAATCGCCCGCAATCAGGCTTTCTTCCGAGCCGTCGGTCGCGGCAATATCTCCCGCCAGGCCGTGCAGATAAACGCCTGCCACTGCAGCCGTTTCCGGTTCGTAGCCTTGCGCCAGCAAACTCAGAATCAGACCCGTCAGAACGTCACCGCTTCCGGCCGTGGCCATGCCCGCATTGCCCGTCGAGTTGAAAAAAGCCTTTCCTTCGGGCGTACAGACGGCTGTATGCGCGCCTTTCAGCACGATGTACAGGCGGTGCTTTGCTGCCATCTTCATTGCCCTGTGCAGTCGTTCGCAACTGTTTGCGCTTTCGCCGTCCAGACGGTCGAACTCGCGGGGATGCGGCGTCAATATCGTGCGTGGCGGCAGCAGTTGCATCCGTGTCTTGTCGGCGGCCAGCAGGTTAAGCGCGTCTGCGTCCAGCACGAGCGGCCGGGTCGCCGTCTTCAGCAGCGATTCCAGCACTGCGGCGGAAGCCTCGTGTACGCCCAGTCCGGGACCGATGCCAATCGATTCATAACCGTTCGTATCGGGCAGGGCGGAGATGAAATCCGCATTTTCGTCCAAGCTCAGCATGGCTTCGGGGACGGCGGTCTGCAGGATGACTTCGCCCCTGTACGGGACATGCACCGTCAGCCGCCCGACGCCGCTCCGCAGGCATGCGCCCGAGGCCAGCACGGCGGCGCCCATCCGGCCCTTGCCGCCTGCGATCAGCAGGGCGTGACCGAATGTGCCCTTGTGCGAAAATTTCGGGCGGGGACGGATGACGCCTTTCATGTCTTCGTCCGTCACAAACCGGTAGGGCGTTTCCGTCGCTGCGATGATGTCGGGGTGGAGGCCGACGGGTAGCGTCATCCATTCGCCCGTGTAGGGTTCGTTTTCGGCAAACATGAAGGCCAGTTTCGGAAACTCGAACGTGTAGGTGCGATTTGCTTTTATGATGTGCCTGTTTTTGTCGTCCGGACAGTCTTCGCCGGGGAGGCCGGAGGGGATGTCGATCGACACGACGGTTGCGCCCGAACGGTTGATGTAGTCGATTACGGTTGCAAATCCACCGCTCAGCGGACGGCTCAGTCCCGTGCCGAAGAGACCGTCGATCACGATGTCGCGTTCGCCGATGACGGGCGGGATGAAGTCGCTGACGATTTCGGAAAAGCGTATTCCGGGTTCGGCCAGCAAGATGCTTTTATTTGCTTCACATTCGGGTGACAGGCTGCGTCTTGGATTGAAGAGGTATACTGCCAGTGGGCAGTCTTCCGTGTCGTGCAGCAGGCGGGCGACGGCGAGCGCGTCCGCACCGTTGTTTCCCGGCCCGGCGAAGACGTAAGTCATTTCCGGCCTGGGACAGTGACGGCGAAATGTGTTTACGAACGCCGTAGCCGCACGTTCGACAAGTTCGAGGCCACTGACCGGTTCGCGGGCTATCGTGTATTGATCCAACTCTCTTATTTTCTCCGATTTAAATATTTTAGTCATGTACTCTCCGATTTTGAAGAGCCAAATATACATGTTTTTCGGATTGATTTTGCCATAAATCGGAAAACTTTGCGTAAGTTTGTGACCCTAAAAAAATAAACTGTTTCCGATGCAAGAGACGATACGGCTGAAAGACAGGGATTTTATCCTGTATATCCGCGAAGAAGAAATAGTGAATGCCATCACGCGGATGGCGACGGAAATTGAGCGCGACGCGAGAGGGAGAAATCCGCTTTTTGTCGGCATCCTGAACGGAGCGTTTATGTTTGTGGCGGAGCTGATGAGCAAGTTGCCGCCTGTGTATGAGCTGACGTTTGCGGCGTATTCGTCATACCGCGGCGTCAAGTCGGAGGGCATCGTGAAGGAAATTCTGCCCATCAGGGAAGATGCGCGCGACAGGTCGGTCGTACTGCTTGAAGACGTAATAGATACGGGCCTGACCATGCAGTACGTCATGCAAAAGTTGAAGGATTCGGGCATACGCGACGTGCGGCTGGCGACGATGCTGTTCAAGCCCGACGCGCTGCGGTGCGACCTGAAACCCGATTACGTAGGGCTGGAGATCGGGAATGATTTCATCGTCGGCTTCGGGCTTGACTATGAGGGGCTGGGGCGCACGTCGCGAGACATTTACAGGATTGCAAACTTATAATAACCAATGAATAAAGAAAAGAATTATGCTGAACATTGTGATCTTCGGCGCTCCCGGTTCAGGAAAAGGGACGCAAAGCAAATTGATGATTGAAAAGTATGGTCTGGACTATATCTCCACGGGAAACGTGCTCCGCGAGGCAATCACGGCGGGAAGTGAACTCGGCAAGCTGGCGAACAGCTATATGAATGAGGGAAAGCTCGTACCCGACGATCTGATTATCCAGTTGATATCCGATTTTCTGGACGGCATGTCCGATTCCAGGGGCGTCATTTTCGACGGGTTTCCACGAACGATTCCGCAGGCGAAGGCACTGAAGGAGTTACTGAACAGGAGAGGTACGGACGTCTCGATCATGCTCGACCTGCAGGTGGACGACGACGAGCTTACCCGCCGCATGCTCGAACGGGGCAGAATTTCGGGACGGACGGACGACAAACCCGAAACCATCCAGCAACGCCTGAACGTGTATCACACCCAGACGGCGCCGCTGGCCACGTACTACATCAGCGAGGACAGGCGCGTGGCGATCAAGGGCACAGGCTCGATCGACGACATCTTCCGGCGCATCGACGGGGCTGTCGCCAATCTGCTCAAACCGTAGCGCATGGCCGAATCGAATTTCGTCGACTACGTAAAGATCTACTGCCGGTCGGGCAAAGGAGGGGCCGGTTCGTCGCATTTCAGGCGCGAGAAATACATCCCGAAGGGAGGCCCCGACGGTGGCGACGGCGGGCGGGGCGGAGACATCTACCTGCGCGCCAGCCGCAATCTGTGGACGCTGATTCATCTCAAATACGAGCGGCACGTCATCGCCACGCCGGGCGAGGGGGGCAGCGCCAAGCGCAGTTCGGGCAGGGACGGCGAAGACCGCTACATCGAAGTGCCCTGCGGGACGGTCGTTCACGACGCGGAGACGGGCGAGTATATATGCGACGTCAGAGACGACGGCCAGACGGTGCTCCTGCTCAGGGGCGGACGGGGCGGACGGGGCAACGTGCATTTCAAAACGGCTACCAATCAGGCGCCACGCTACGCGCAACCCGGCGAGCCATGCCGTGAGCGCACCGTCGTCCTGCAGCTCAAGCTACTGGCCGACGTAGGTCTGGTCGGCTTTCCGAACGCGGGCAAGTCGACCCTGCTGTCGGCCGTCTCGGCGGCGCGGCCCAAAATCGCCGACTATCCCTTCACCACGCTGGAGCCCAATCTGGGCATCGTGTCCTGCCGCGACAACCGGTCGTTCGTCATGGCCGACATTCCCGGCATCATCGAGGGCGCCAGCGAGGGCCGGGGGCTGGGGCTGCGCTTCCTGCGGCATATCGAGCGAAACGCGCTGCTACTGTTCATGGCGCCCGTCGACACGGAAGACATACGCCGCGAATATGACATACTGAACCGCGAACTGATCCGCTATAACCCCGACCTCGCAGGGAAGAACCGGGCGCTCGCCATAACCAAAGTCGACCTGGCGGATCCTGACGAGCTGAACAGACTGAAAACCACACTCCCCGAAGGCATCCCGCACGTGTTCATATCGTCCGTCAGCGGGCAGGGCATCGCCGAACTGAAAGACCTGCTATGGCGGGAACTGAACCGCGAGACGTTTCACGACGTCGAAGAGATTGTTCGCCGGGATATTTGAAATTTCATATTCGGGATCCTCGATATCGCTTTACTGCTTTTTCAGCCTTGCCTTTCTCAGCCGGAGGTATAAATACGACCCGAAAATAAGGAGGAGGGAGGCCATGTGTATGCACCGTTTCGTCTGCGCGCTGACGTGAATGTCTGCGAAGCCCGGACTTTGCGGATGTCCGCCTCTTCCTTCCGGTCCTGCCTCCGCGGCCCGGTTGCCGCTGCCGGCAGCCGGCGGTGCTGCGTTTCTGTCGCCGCGTCCGCTTCTTTCCGTGCTTACCTGCGGTTCCGGATTTCCGCTGCGGTTGCGGGCAGGCGACTCTGCGACTGTTGCGACGGCTTCGACCGCCGGTCTCACCGCCTCTCTTCCTTCCCTGGGATTCAGCATGGCACCGGCCTGTATGCCTGCGGCATGGATAAACAGCATGGCATACAGGACATAAGACCATTGCTGCAGTTTCTTCCATTTAACGCTTCCCATGCGCCGGCGAACGAAATCGAAAGAAGTAATCCACAGCGGAAGAAACAGCGCCAGCATCAGGATGCCCAGCACAAAGCTGAAACTCGTGATCCCCGCGCCCAGTGCGTTTGTGACCCTTGCACCGGCCATATACCCCTCGTTGTCGGTGAAAAATCTGAGCGCGTCGGGGAAACTGCCTGTCGCCCGAATCAGGGAATGTGTCAATATCGGAAAGCCCGACAGGATGGACAACTCCTTGCGTATGCCGAGGAGTTTCTTTACGGCAGGATTTTTGGGATTTAGAGCGCCTGCGTACATGATGATAATCAGCAGAGGAAAGCCCAGCGTTCCCGCATGTACATAATCTCTTATGATGCCGCCCAGAAGCGGGATGCGGCCGAAGTTGAACATTTCGATGCCAAACAGCCTGCCGATAAAGGGTATCGCGACTATGACGAATGGAATTGCAAATGCGGTGTAATAAACTGCTGCATGACGTTTTATTGATTTTGACAGTAAGACAGCCAGCAGGGTCAAAACGCTCAGCGCCATGAACAGCGGCGCAAGGGTGTACAGGAATTGAATGAAATCAATGAATAGCTTAACCATGATATTTACATTTTTATTATTGTAATGAAATGATACCTTATTGAAATTTGGCTGCAAAGGTAGAGGCTCTGCGGGCGCTGTACAATCCCTATTTGTTGGGGTTTCGATATGCAGAATTAATCATTTGTAGGGTTTTTTATCCTGTTTCGGGAAGGC
>JAIRZY010000055.1 GCA_031266995.1 Tannerella sp. | reverse complement strand
AATCGGAACGACAATGACCGTCGCGGATAAAATTGTCCCCAACCTGGTTGGAGTAGATATTGGCTGCGGCATGGAAACGATTATTATAGACAGCAGTACAAAGGAATCGAAAGATTTCGACCCGGTGCGTCTTGATGAAATCATTTATTCGGAAATACCCAGCGGAATGGATATTAGAGACAATGCACATGAATTTACAGATAAGATAGATCTTAGTAAAATTCGCTGTCCTGCGATTAATCGAGACTGTGCACAAAAAAGTCTGGGAACCCTTGGCGGTGGAAATCATTTTATTGAAGCAAACAGGGATGATAAAAATAATTTGTATATCGTCATACACTCGGGCAGCCGTCATCTGGGAAAAGAAATAGCTGAATATTATCAGGAGCAGGCATGGAATCAATTAAATGGCACTCGTAAAACAAACCTTGACCACATTATATCAAAACTTAAGGCCGAAGGCCGTGAGAAGGAAATTCAGGATACCGTTAAGCGGATAAAATCCCAAACAGTAACAATCGTTCCAAAAGAACTTGCCTGCGTGAGCGGCGGACTTTTTGAAGATTATATCAGTGATATGAGAATCGCACAATATTTCGCACTGATTAATCGAAAAGCCATAATGCATACAATTTTAAAGGGATTAAATATCCAAAACGGGAGAGAGTTTAAACAGTTCTCAACGATTCATAATTATATTGATACCGAATCAATGATTTTACGGAAAGGAGCTGTTTCCGCAAAGAAAGGAGAAAAATTAATCGTGCCGATCAATATGCGGGACGGGAGTATCATTTGTGAAGGACTTGGAAATCCCGACTGGAATTATTCATCGCCGCACGGTGCAGGACGAATAATGAGCCGTAAAGATGCTTTAAGGACATTGAAAATAGAAGACTATAAAAAAGAGATGGACGGGATTTATTCAACTTCCGTCAATGAACAGACAATAGACGAAAGTCCGATGGCCTATAAAGCCATGAATCATATTATTGCCAATATGGCGCAAACTGCAAAAGTATTGAACATTATAAAACCGATTTACAATTTTAAATCAGCGAAAATTCAGAACTACCGGAAAAAGAGGTAAGGCATCCGGGCTCCACATAACAGGACATACCCGTACACAGCGCGTTTCACTGTGCTGTTACTCGCGCGGCTTTCAGCCATACAAAATTATAATGTATTTGCTTTGCCGTTTTCCGTCACCGGTATGCAATTCAAAATATTTCGTGTACCTTTGCGCCTCGAAATAAGTATTGCGAAGATGAATTTTGTTGAAGAACTAAGATGGCGGGGTATGATCCACGACATGATGCCCGGCACGGAAGAACAGTTACATAAAGAGTTAACATCGGCTTATGTCGGTATCGACCCGACGGCCGATTCGCTGCATATCGGTCATCTGGTGGGCGTGATGATGCTGAAGCATTTTCAGCGCGCCGGACATCGCCCCATCGCTCTGGTGGGCGGCGCGACGGGTATGATCGGCGATCCGTCGATGAAGTCGGCCGAACGTAATCTGCTCGACGAAGCGACGCTGCGTCACAACCAGGAGTGTATCAGGACGCAACTGGCCAGGTTTCTCGATTTCGACTCGGACAGGCCCAATGCCGCAAAACTGGTCAACAACTACGACTGGATGAAGGACTACACGTTTCTCAATTTTATTCGCGATATCGGCAAGCATATCACCGTCAACTATATGATGTCGAAAGACTCGGTAAAGAAACGTCTCAGCAGCGAATCGAACGTCGGCATGTCGTTCACCGAATTTTCGTACCAGTTGATGCAGGGCTACGACTTCCTTTTCCTCTACGAACATGAGAATTGCCGCCTGCAGATGGGCGGCTCCGACCAGTGGGGCAACATCACGACGGGGACGGAGCTGATACGCCGGAAGGTGAACGGGGAGGCCTTCGCCCTGACATGCCCGCTGATCACCAAGGCCGACGGCGGCAAATTCGGGAAGACGGAGACAGGAAACGTCTGGCTGGACCGGAAACGCACGTCGCCTTACGCTTTCTACCAGTTCTGGATGAACGTAAGCGACGCGGACGCAGCCAAATACATCAAGATTTTCACCTCGCTTGACCGCGAAGAAATCGAAGCGCTCACGGCGGAACAGGATGCCGCGCCTCATCTCCGCCCGCTGCAAAAACGCCTGACAAAGGAGATTACCGTCATGATACATTCGCAGGAAGACTATGATGCGGCGGTGGAAGCCTCCGGCATCCTGTTCGGAAACGCCACGTCCGATACGCTGAAGAAGCTGGACGAAGACACGCTGCTGGCTGTGTTCGAAGGCGTTCCGCAGTTCGAGATTTCGCGGGATGCGCTGGCGGCCGGCATCAGGGCCATCAATCTGTGTACGGAAAATGCGCCCGTTTTCCCTTCGAAAGGCGAAATGCGCAAGCTCGTGCAAAGCGGCGGCGTCAGCCTGAACAAGGAGAAACTGGTCGACCAGGATCTGATTATAAACGCAAACAACCTGCTGAACAATAAATATCTGCTCGTGCAGCGCGGCAAGAAGAACTATTCTCTGCTGATTGCCAAATAATCTTTCCCGAACAAATTCTTGCAATTCCCGGAGAAAATCCTCATCTTTGCGCCGTCAAAAAAACGATACGCATCACAAACTGTCTCATGGTGTAATGGCAGCACAACAGGTTTTGGTTCTGTTTGTTCAGGTTCGAATCCTGATGAGACAACAAAACGGATTAAATCCCGGATATTGAAATATGATACGGAGCCGGTTTGAAAATCACCGCACCTCCGCGTTTACCCGTTCAATCTGATCCACTTCCTTCATTAACGAAAGCATTTTATTCTTCACGTTTGTCAGACGGGCTATGATGGCTGCATGATTGATTACCATCTCCCTGTTTTCGTCAAGTCGCTGGCGCGCACCTGCGATTGTCAGTTTCCGCGTTTTCAGCAGATAATAGACCACCCGAACCATTTCGATGTCTTCTTTCGTGTACTGACGGATGCCATTCGGCGTTTTACGGGGCGAGATTTCGTGGAATTTCGTCTCCCAGAATCGCAGGGTCGATTCCTGCAAATCAAATATTTCGGCTACTTCCCTTATCGAATGATACAGTTTTTTATCGCTTTGCGTCATGAGGAAGTCATATATCAGAGTCCATCACCTGACCGTGATTTTCCGCAATCTGGATCATCTGGTCATATTCTTCGGGCGAAAGATCTTTGAAGTAATACTTGGCGGGGTTGTCATGCCTGTTGCGCACAAGCACTTCGTAATGCAGGTGCGGCCCGGTCGACCGTCCCGTATCGCCCACCTTACCAATGACTTCTCCTCGCTTGACACGTTGCCCCACACGTACCAGATTCTTCTCCTGATGACCGTAAAGCGTCTTGAAATCAAAGCCGTGGTCGATGATGATGCAGTTGCCGTAGCCCTGCCGCCAGCCCGAGAACGTAACTACGCCGTCGCCCGTGGCATAGATATCCGTACCCGTGGGCGCCGAGAAATCCATTCCCGTATGGAAGCGCCTTGTATGATAAATCGGGTCGATACGCATCCCGTAGCCCGATGCCGTGTGTCGCAAATCTTTGTTTGACACCGGTTGAATGGCCGGGATGCAACTGTTTCGCTCCTCGAGGTTCTTGCCCATACTGATCAGTTCGTTCAACGAATTGGACTGGATATACATCTGCTTTTTAAGTATATCCATCTTCTTGGTTGTTTCGATTACCAGATCCGAGTTCGACATTCCCGTAAGATATTCGTAGCGATTCGTACCGCCAAATCCCGACTTGCGTACCGATTCCGGAATCGTTCTTGCCTGAAAGATTGCTCGATACAGTTTCTCGTCCCGCTGATGAATATCGTCCAGCACTTTGAAGGCGTTGTCCAGTTGCAGCGAGAGTACGTTATACTGCGTCTGCAGGAGGTCGTTTTCCTTTTTC
Organism: Tannerella sp.; assembly: GCA_031266995.1. Classification (GTDB taxonomy): domain Bacteria; phylum Bacteroidota; class Bacteroidia; order Bacteroidales; family Tannerellaceae; genus Tannerella. Next base: position 6,640 of record JAIRZY010000055.1, on the reverse strand, counting down.
AGCAGCGCTTCCATCGGCGACGAGAACACCCGCGAAAAGACAAAAAACAGTCCTCCGCCGATAAAAATACCCAGGCTGAGATGTTGCAAAACCGTGAAGACACGTTTCTTAGCCGAAGGATAGACCCGTTCGTAAGTAAGCGTATTCGGGTTGTAACAGTAATATATTTTCCGTGACTTGAATAGTCTCATTGTAATAACAATATTTAAAAGGCTCGCAAATATAATTATTTGTTCTATTTTTGCAAAATATTTTGCAAATTGTAATTATAAAGTATGTTAACATCGAAAGAAATTCGTGAGTCCTTCAAATCGTTTTTTGCGTCGAAAGCGCATAAAATCGTGCCGTCAGCTCCTATGGTAGTGAAAGGAGATCCTACGCTGATGTTTACGAATGCGGGCATGAATCAGTTCAAAGACATCATATTAGGGAACGTCCCCGTGAAATATCCGCGTGTGGCCGATTCTCAGAAATGCCTGCGCGTAAGCGGAAAGCACAATGACCTCGAGGAAGTCGGGCATGACACCTATCATCATACAATGTTCGAAATGCTCGGGAACTGGTCGTTCGGAGATTATTTCAAGCAGGAAGCCATTGGATGGGCATGGGAATATCTGGCAGACGTGCTGGGCGTGAATCCCGAACGGCTCTACGCTACCGTTTTCGAAGGCAGCCCGACCGAAAACCTTGAACGCGACGAGGAAGCCGCCGGCTACTGGGCGCAGTTCCTGCCTGCAGACCATATCCTGAACGGAAACAGGCATGACAACTTCTGGGAGATGGGCGACACGGGGCCGTGCGGGCCATGCTCCGAAATCCACATCGACATCCGTCCGGAGGCCGAACGCGCCGCCGTGCCGGGCGCTGAGCTGGTGAACGGAAATCATCCGCAGGTGATTGAAATATGGAACCTCGTCTTCATGCAGTATAACCGCAAGGCCGACGGCTCGCTCGAAAAGCTGCCCGCCCGCGTGATTGACACGGGGATGGGGTTCGAGCGCCTCTGCATGGCATTGCAGGGTAAGACGTCCAACTATGATACCGACATCTTTCAGCCGGTCATTCAGGAGATTGCGAAGATAACGGGATTCGCCTGCGGCGCAGACAAACAGAAAGACATTGCCATGCGCGTGATCGCCGACCATATCCGCACCATCGCGTTTTCGATCACCGACGGACAGCTTCCCTCCAACGCAAAAGCGGGATACGTCATTCGCCGCATACTTCGCCGCGCCGTTCGCTACGGATACACGTTTCTCGAACGCAGAGAGGCCTTTATGTTCAGACTGCTGCCCGCGCTGATACAGACAATGGGCGACGCCTATCCCGAACTTGCGGCGCAACAGGACCTTATCGGCAAGGTGATGAAGGAAGAGGAAGATTCGTTCCTGCGCACCCTCGAAACGGGGATTCGCCTGCTAGACAAAAAAATGGACGACGCGAAAGCAGCCGGTCGCAAGATACTGAGCGGCGTGGATACATTCACGCTGTACGACACGTATGGTTTCCCGCACGACCTGACGGAACTCATCCTGCGCGAAAACGGCATGCAGGCAGACATCGAGGCGTTTCACGTCGAGATGCAGAAGCAGAAAGAGCGTGCGCGAGATGCCGCCGCCATCGAAACGGACGACTGGGTGATCCGGCAGAACGGCGAAACACAGTTCGTCGGGTATGACTTTTTCGAGTGCGACGCCGTGATCCTGCGTTACCGTAAAATCCGTCAGAAGAACAGGGAACTGTATCAGGTCGTTTTAGACAGGACGCCGTTCTACGCCGAAATGGGCGGTCAGGTCGGCGACAGCGGCTGGCTCGTCTCCGATACGGAAAATATCCCCGTACTCGATACGAAACGCGAAAACAACCTGCCCGTACATCTGGTCGCCACGCTGCCGGCAGACGTGACCTCTTCGTTCACCGCTAAAATAGACCCGGATAAACGTCTTCGCAGCGAATGTAACCACTCGGGTACGCATCTGCTGCACGAGGCGCTGCGCGAAGTACTTGGGTCGCACGTCGAACAGCGAGGCTCCTACGTGTCGCCCGAATCGCTGCGGTTCGACTTCTCCCATTTCCAGAAACTTACGGGCGAAGAAATCCGCAAAGTCGAAATGCGGGTCAACGAACGGATACGCATGGATATTCCGCTGACCGAATACCGCTCGGTACCGATTGCGCAGGCAAAGGAGATGGGCGCGATGGCGCTGTTTGGCGAGAAATACGGCGAGGAGGTGCGCGTGGTGACGTTTGGAACGTCCGTCGAGTTCTGCGGCGGCACGCATATCCCCTCCACCGGCATGATCGGTTCATTATATATTATAGACGAAAGCTCGATTGCCGCAGGCGTGCGGCGCATCGAGGCAGTCACGGCGCAGGGAGCGGAAAGGTTTTTTTACCGCCATCAGGACATGATTCGCGAACTGCGCGCACTGATGAACAACGTGCCGAATCTGGCGCAGACGATCCAGAAAACCATCGAAGAAAATGCCGGACTGAAAAAGGAAATAACTGCCTACCTGAAAGAAAAGGCGACCGTGCTGAAAAAGCGACTGCTGGACGAAGCCGTCGAGCGAAACGGCACAAAGGTAGTGCTTTTCAAGGGCGAAGGCAATGTAGACATGTTCAAAGACCTCGCGTTTCAGGTAAAATACGAATATCGCGGAAAGATCTGCCTCGTCGCCGGAATCACGGACAAGGATAAATGCCTGCTGATGGTGATGCTGAGCGACGACCTTGTGGCAGAAGGACTGAACGCGTCGCAACTCGTGAAAGAAGCCTCGCGACTCATTCAGGGCGGCGGAGGCGGCCAGCCCCATTTCGCAACCGCAGGGGGCAGGAATGTGAACGGCATCGGCGCCGCAATGGACGCCGTGCTGGAAATGGCAGGATTGAAATGAACGAACATGTTTCACCGGTTATGGACGGAGAAGTTGTTTTCAGCAGCGACATCGCAGCCGAACTTGCGTCGTATCTGTCGCGGAACAGCTACGACCGGATATACGTACTCACGGATACGCATACGCACGGCATGTGCCTGCCGCTTCTCGACCGCGTATCCGCCCTGACGGGTGCGACGCACATTGTCATCGAAGCCGGCGACGCGCACAAGAGCATCGAGCAGGTGATGCGCATCTGGCAGACCCTGTCGCAGACGGGTGCATCGCGCGCCTCGCTCCTCATCAACCTCGGTGGAGGGATGGTGAGCGACCTGGGCGGCTTCGCAGCCGCGTCGTTCAAGCGCGGCATCCATACGCTCAACATCCCGACCACCCTCATGGCCGCGGTCGACGCAGCCGTGGGCGGAAAAACGGGCATCAACTTCAACGGACTGAAAAACGAAGTGGGCGCATTCCACATGCCCGACTGCGTGATGATAGACTGCCGTTTCCTGCATACCCTCGACCGCGACAACCTGCTTTCCGGCTATGCCGAGATGCTCAAGCACGGGCTGATCTCCTCCGCCCGGCTGTGGGCAGACACGCTCAACTACGACCCGGCGGCGAAAAATCCCGATCCGCAAGCGCTCGCACACCTGGTGAAAGAATCCGTTGCAGTAAAATCGCGCATCGTCGCCGAAGACCCGTACGAAAAAGGCCTCCGCAAGGCCCTGAACCTCGGCCACACCGCCGGTCATGCCTTCGAAAGCCTCTCCTTCGCGCAGCAGCGCCCCCTCCTGCACGGTCACGCCGTGGCAGCCGGACTGGTCGCCGAGCTGTATCTCTCCCACAAATGCTGCGGCTTCCCCTCGCAGGCCATGCGGCAAACAATTTATTTCATCAAAACACATTACCCCCCGTTCGTCTTCGACTGTCACGATTACGACACGCTCTGCGAACGCATGACGCACGACAAGAAAAACGAAAACGGCCTCATCCGCTTCACGCTCCTGTCCGACATCGGGCAGGTGCGCATCAACCAGGAAGCCGGCAGGAAGCAGATACTCGAATCGTTTGATTTTTACCGCGAAGCCATCTTTTAGCAAAAAAACATCTCCGCGCAGTTGCCCGTTAGAAGAAAAGTCGTATCTTTGCGCCGTAAAACAAAGCGGGATGTAGCTCAGCCCGGTAGAGTACGCGTCTGGGGGGCGTGTGGTCGCAGGTTCAAATCCTGTCATCCCGACAGATAAAAACAGGAAGCCGGATGCCGAATCCGGCCTTTTTTATTCCCCCATGCCATCCCGTCCGGCCCTCTCGACGCCGCGCCCGCCAAAGCTTCCCCAACCCGAAGACAACACCTCCCACTCCCGCAGACGATTCCCCGCAAAACCCCATCTCTCCCCGCAAAATCACATCCCGTCCGGCCGAACGACATATCTTCCGGCTATAATATATATGTTCTGACGAAAACAAATCTGTTTCGGCAAGATTAGATTAGTTTTAGCAGGAACAAGTCTGTTTTAGCGGAAACAGATTAGTTTTGGCGAGAACTAATCTGTTTTGGCGAGATTAGATTAGTTCTGACGAAAACTAACCTAATTTGGCGAGATTAGATTAGTTCTGGCGAAAACTAATCTAATTTGACAAGATTAGATTAGTTTTGGTGAGATTAGATTAGTTTTGGCGAAAACTAACCTATTTTGGCGAGATTAGATTAGTTTTGGCGAAAACTAATCTATTTTGGCGAGATTAGATTAGTTTTGGCAAAAACTAATCTAATCTGGCGAGAACAGATCTGTTTTGACTGGAAAATATCTGTGCTGACGAAAACAGATCTGTTCCGGTAAAAACAGATTTGTTTCAATCAAAACATATTTAATTTGAGAGGAATATATCTGTTCTGATGAAAACAAATCTGCTCCGGAAGAAACCGGTTTGTTCCGCTTAAAACTTATCTGACTTGACGGGAATATATCTGATTTAAAGAAAACAGATCTGTTTTGACGAAAACAAATCTGCTCTGCAACAGTCCGGTGACGCGGCGGAATATCGGCAGAGATGGCTCGAAAAAAAAGCCCCGTCTGCGAGGGACGGGGCCGGACGGCCGGAGCCGGGAAGCGTATGCTGACGGAGAGTGCGAAGCGCCGCAGCTTTGAGCGTCGCGCTACGGTTCGATTTCGAGCATCACTACCGATTTTGCTGGCAGCGAGACCGTCAGCGCTTCGCCGGACAGCCTGGCGCCGCTGAAAGCCGCTATGCCGACGGCGTCGGGACGGTCGAACGTGTTGTGATCGTTTATTTTGGCGGAGGTCAGGATTTGACCCGACACTTTCTTCGCCGCCACGCCGCGCAGGTGGCCGCTGACCGTCTGCGCGCGGTTCGGATCGACGTTGACGAGCGTGATGTGTATTTTCCCCGCCGCGTCGCGCGAGGCCGACATGCTGACGGCGTCGATCGCGCTCCCGCCGTGCGCATAGCGGTCGCTGGTGAGCGTGAGGGGCAGCAGCGTGGCGTCGTGATGCACCTTGTAGAGGTAGTATACCCAGTAGGTGGGCGTGCGCAGCATCCGGTCGCCGTCGGTCAGGATGACGGCCTGCAGGACGTTGACGGTCTGCGCGATGTTGGCCATCTTCACGCGGTCGCAGTGGGCGTTGAAGATGTTGAGCGTCACGCCGGCGAGGATGGCGTCGCGCAGCGTGTTCTGCTGGTAGAGGAAGCCGGGATTGGTGCCGGGTTCGACGTCGTACCATGCGCCCCATTCGTCGGGCATCAGGCCGACCCGTTTCTGCGGATCGTAGCGATCCATGACGACGGAGTGCTTCGTGACCAGCTCGTCCATGAACCAGGCTTTGGAGATGGTGGAGAAGTAGTCCGCCTCGCCGAACTGCGTGGCCGAGCCTTTCGCGTTCCAACTGTTGGGCACCGTGTAGTAGTGCAGCGACAGTCCCTGCATCTGCCGCCCGGCCTTTCGCATCAGCACGTCCGTCCAGTCGTAGTCGCTCGTGTTCGCGCCGCCGGCGATCTTCGTCAGGCGGTTGTCGCCGTAGTTGCGGCAGTAGGTGGCGTAGCGCAGATACTGGTCGGCATAGAAGTCAGCGGTCATGTTGCCGCCGCAGCCCCAGTTCTCGTTGCCGACGCCCCAGAACGTTACTTTCCACGGCTCTTCGCGTCCGTTCCGTCGGCGCAGGGCGGCCATCGGGCTTTCGCCGTCGAAGGTGATGTATTCGACCCACTTCGACATCTCGTCCACCTGTCCGCTGCCGACGTTGCCGCAGATGTAGGGTTCACATTCGAGCTGTTCGCAGAGGTCGAGAAATTCGTGCGTGCCGAAGCTGTTGTCTTCGATCACGCCGCCCCAGTGCGTGTTGACCATCTTTGGCCGCCGGTCGCGCGGCCCGATGCCGTCCATCCAGTGATATTCGTCGGCGAAGCAACCTCCGGGCCAGCGGAGGTTGGGGATCCGGATTTCGCGCAGCGCCTGCACGACGTCGCTCCGTATGCCGCGCGTGTTGGGCACCGGCGAGTCTTCGCCCACCCAGTAGCCGCCGTAGATGCAGTGGCCGAGGTGTTCGGAGAAGTGTCCGTAGATGTGGCGGCTGATTACCTCCGTGCCCTGATCGGCGTTGAGGACAAACGTGTTTTGGGCGCATACCGGGAGGCTGAGTCCGAGCAGCGCCGCGAGCTGAAATAAAAGTCTTTTTTTCATGATTCAATAATTTGATTATACAATTTATAATTAACAGTGTACTGTTTCAACTGATCAG
>JAIRZY010000162.1 GCA_031266995.1 Tannerella sp. | reverse complement strand
ACGGAAATCAGTAACCTGGGTAGCATCTACTTCAAATCGCCCAACTCGTGCAGCTATCAGTCCTTCTCGCTCGGCGGCGGCGGTGGGGCGCTCCCTGGCGGCCTCCCCCGTGCTGTGACCATTCCGGCCGTCAGCGGCGTCACGATGTATCCCTTTACCACCGGCGTCCACCGCGTCGAAAGCGGTCGCGACTTCGTTTTCACAATCCGGGTGAACGATCCCTCTCTAAAGCCGAATGTCGGAACCGACCGCAACCGTCCCGAAGGCGAAGACGTGACCGTGACGCCTGCGGGCGACGGCGTGTACGAAATCGTCGTTCAGACAGTGAACTCGGCCCTCAAGCTCACTATCGAACTCGTGCCGATCGGCGCAGGTATTGAGGCAACCGAAGGCAGCAGCGTATGGAGCGCCGGCGGACAGATACACGCGACCTCCGTCACGCCCGCCACGGCTGACATCTACAGTGTGGCAGGCGCTGCCGTCACGCGGCTTGCGCTCGGCGCCGGCGAGACGGCCGTCACTTCCCTCCCCGCCGGAGTATACTTCGTCAGGATGAGCGGTAAGGTTTACAAGGTGGTTGTGGAATAGGGCGCATGATGCCGGCTACGGCCGGAAACGCCGGATTTTTGAAACACGAAGGCACGGAGGGGGACACCTCTCCGTGCCTTCCCTTTATCTGTGCTTTCTTACCGTGCGCGGGGAAGAACATCCCCCCCCTCTCCACACTCACCCCCCCGTCATATTCTGCATAAACTGTTTCCGGTATTCGGAAGGCGTCAGGCCGGTATGCCGCTTAAAGACTTTGTTGAAATGGGACGGCGTGTTGAAACCGCATTTCACGCCGATATACAGTATGTCCGACATGCTTCCGGATAGCAGCTTGCAGGCCTGCCCGACGCGCAGCTCCTGGATGTAGTCGGTGAGCGACCTGTTCGACCGGCTCCTGAAATAGCGGCAAAAGGCAGACCGGTTCATGGAGATGATCTCCATGATGTCGTCCAGGCGAATCTCTTTCGTATAATTCCGGTGGATGTAGGCAAGGACTTTGTCCAGCCGGCCGTCTGCCGCCGGGGCATCGTTCGGGTGGAAGTGCGACGTTCCGAGCAGCCGTTTCGGCTGAAAATTAGCCATCTGATCCAGCAGCAGCAGGAGCGCCGTCATGCGCCGGACGTCCTTGAGCTTCGGCAGGGCGCGGATGCTTTTGACCAGTGCGGCGTTGTCGGGGGGCGGGAAATGGATGCCCCGTCCGGCCGTTTCCAGCAGGGTGCGGACGGGCTGCAAGTCTGCATAGTTGGCGATGGCGAACGACATGTAGTTGTGGGCAAACTGAATCACTACGCCACGGACCCGTGCGGAAGCGTCGCCGGCATAATGCTTTTCGGCACTTCGCATGAAATGAGGCACGTTGCTGCCCGTCAGGATAATATCGCCCGGCCGGATGACGCCTGTCCGGTCGGCTACAAAATGCTTGCCCTCGCCTTCCTCGAAATAGATGATTTCGTATTCGCTGTGGAAATGCAGCGGGAACGTAAAACGTTCGTAATCATAGTATCGTGCTATAATGGGAACACTCTTTCCGAGGCCCAGTTCTTCATACATCATGGCTTTTCTTCTTCGTTTTTTCGATTTGCAAATATAGGAATAATTTCTGCAAACAGAGTATCTATCCGGCAATGTTCTTTGCCTTAAATTTGCGGCATCTCTCAATTAAAAAATATGGAGACTGGAAGACCTATTATCAGAAAATCACCGGCTGCCGCCACGGGGCTGTTCCCTTTTCCGGCGGTTATGCAACGGACGCCGGCGCCCGTTCTTCCCGTATATAATACCCTTTTGTTAGCCAATATTAACACGGGGGGGGGCAAATTACTAATAATAAATAAATTACGCCGCAGACGATCTGCGCGGCAGTCCGGGTTTCGTATGCACACGTCCCGGATTTATTCTACTGTATGCAGTAAATATTCCGATACATGCAGTAAATGTTCCACTACGTGCAGTGAATGTTCCACTACATGTAGTGAGCGTTTCACTACGTGTAGGAAATGTTCCACTACATGTAGGAAATGTTTCCCTACATGTAGGAAATGCGTCCCTACATGTAGGAAATGCTTTCCTGCATGTAGTAAATGCTCCGCTGCATGTCGCAAATACTCTACTGCGCGCGGCAAGTTTATAATCAGGTATCAATTTAAAACAGTTTATCATTAAACAAGTATCAATTAAAAAAACAGATTTATCATGAGAAAAAAGAATGAGTTTTTATGGCAGCCGTCCCGTGCCGTGACGGTCCGCATGGCGTGGATGGCTGTACTGGCGGGCTGGATGTTTTGTGCTGCGGCGCAGGACGCACGTGCCCAGGCGAATTATATCGTGGCCGGAAGGGTGACCGACGTGTCCGGAGAGCCGCTTGCCGGCGTGAATATTGTACAGAAGGATGCGACGGGAAGTGGAACGGTGACGGATGTCGACGGGAAGTATTCTCTGCGAACGACGCGCAGCAATGCTACGCTGACGTTTTCGTACGTCGGTTTTGTCACGCAGGACGCGGTGGCTTCCGGCGACGGGCTGAACGTGGTGATGCGGGAGGATTTGCAGAACCTGGAGGAGGTGGTGGTCATCGGATACGGTACGGCCAAGAAGCGCGACCTGACGGGGGCCATCTCGACGGTGAAGACGGAAAACCTGGTGGCCGAAGCGCCCCGCACGGTGCAGGACCTGCTGCGCGCCAATTCGGCGGGCATTTCTACTACGCTTTCGTCGAATGCCAAGGGAAATGCAGACCTGCAAATCCGCGGCGCCAATTCGCTCAAGGCAAACACGTCGCCACTGCTCGTGGTCGATGGCGTGATCTACGAAGGCGGGCTTGAAGACATCAACCCGATCGACATCGAGTCGATCGACATCCTGAAGGATGCCAGCTCGGCGGCCGTGTATGGCGCCAAGTCGGCCAACGGCGTGGTGGTGATCAATACCAAGCGCGGGAAGACCGGCAAGCCGGTGATCAGCTTCAATGCGAACGTCGGACTTGTGCAGGCGGCTGACGTGCCGAAAATCTACGACGAGGTGAGCATCCTCGACTGGAAGTATGACTACGAAAGGGGAAAGCGTACGGACGAATACCTCGCGCAGTATCCTCAAATATATGCAGATCCGCGCAGGCTGCAGGGTGTAAGCCAACTGGACTGGTACAACTACGACCAGGGGACGCCCGTCAGCTCCGTGACCGAAGACCAGTTGCTCACCACCTATCTCTCGCGCCTTGAGTTTAAGGCTCCGGAAATAGCGAACTACCTGAAGGGGCGCTTTACGGACTGGTCGGACGAGGTGCTCCAGACCGGGCTGCAGCAGGACTATACGGTGGGCATCTCTAACCGGACGGACAACCTGACGTATTACTGGTCGCTGGGATATGCCGACCGCGAAGGCATCGTCGTGGGCGACGCATTTTCGACGGTGCGCACGCGGCTGAACCTCGAATCGAAGGTAACCGACTGGCTGTCGGTGGGCATGAACACCGGCTTCTCGCAGCGCGACGAGAGCGCCCTGCCATGCGACTGGGCCAACATGATACGCCTCACCCCGCTTGCGGCCAACGACATCGGTAATCCGGACGTGGACGACTTCCTGATCCTGTTTCCCGGTAACGACAGGGAGGCTCCCAATCCTTTCTACAATAATATGTACCGTGACCGCAGAAAAATGTATACCACGCTCAACTCGAATATCTATGCCCGGCTGACGCTGCCCTACGGTTTCGAATACCAGGTGAACTACATTCCGCGCTATCAGTTCTACGAATACTACAACCACGAGTCGTCGAAGAATTTCGAGTGGACGGCGAAAGGCGGTGAATCCACACGCGAGACTGAAAAGGTTTTCTCGTGGCAGATCGACAATATCCTGCGCTGGAAGCAGGAGTTCAACCGTATCCACAACGTGGAAGTGACGCTGCTGGCCAACGCCGAGAAGTATCAGTCGTGGAAGCAGAAGATGTCGACCAAGCAGTTCTCGCCGAGCGACGTGCTGGGATACCACCGCATGCAGGCGGGCACAATCCCGCTGAACGAGAGCGACGACCAGTATCAGACGGGCGATGCGCTGATGGGGCGCGTCTTCTATTCGCTGCGCAATAAATATATGTTGACGGCTTCGATACGGCGCGACGGATTCTCCGCCTTCGGGCAGCAGCATCCGCGGGCTACGTTCCCGGCCGTCGCGCTGGGATGGGTCTTCACGTCCGAGCGCTTCATGGAGCCGCTGGCCGACGTCCTGTCGTACGGCAAGCTGCGCTTCTCGTGGGGGCAGAACGGCAACCGCTCGATCGGTCGCTACGACGCGCTGTCGGACATGACCTCCGGCGCGCATCCGTACATCGACCAGAACGGCAACCTCTACATCTCGTCGCAGCTCTATGTGAACCGGATGTCGAACCGCGGGCTGAAATGGGAAAATACGGCCTCGTATAACGTGGGGCTTGACTTTGCGCTCCTGGGCGACCGGCTGAGCGGCACAATCGAGGGCTACATGTCGCGCACCAACGACCTGCTCGTCGACCGCGCCCTGCCCGAAATCACAGGCTTCGTCAGCGTGGCCGCCAATCTGGGGCAAATAGCCAACCGGGGCATGGAAATCACGCTCAACGCCAACGTCCTGAACACGCAGCACCTGCGCTGGAATTCGTCGGTCAACTTCTCGTTCAACCGCCGCGAGATTGTCCACCTCTATGGCGACATGATCGACGTGACGGACGCCAACGGCAACGTGACCGGACAGAAGGAAGCCGACGACATCAAGAATAAATGGTTCATCGGGCAGGATCCCGACCGGATATGGGACTACGAACGCCTCGGCGTGTGGCAGGTGGCGGAGAAGGAAGAAGCGGCCAAATACGGCCTGCAGCCGGGCGACTTCAAGTATCTGGACAAGGACGGAGACGGCGTGCTGACCGACGACGACAAGACGTTTCAGGGATACAAGACGCCGCGCTTCCGCTGGACATGGCGCAACGAGTTCGACCTCTATCGCGACTTCTCGCTCTCGTTTATGCTCTACTCCTACTGGGGGCACTACGACGCCTACAACTATGCCGCCAATTCGCAGGGCTTTCCCGACCGTAACTCCGACTACGTGCGCCCGCGCTGGACGCCCGAAAACCCGATCAACGACTATGCACGCATCGGCTCGAAAAACCTCGGCACCTATTACCTGCAACGCTCGTTCGTCCGGCTCGACAATGTGACGCTGTCATATAACGTACCGAAAAACCTGCTGCGCAAGATCAGTGTCGAGAATCTCCGTATCTCGGCGAGCGTGCGCAATGCCGCCGTCTTCTCGCCTCACTGGAAATTCTGGGATCCCGAACGGGGATGGAACTACGGCGACAACGAGGCTGCGACTACAAGTACGCCCACGCCGCGAACATTCAATTTGAGTCTGAACTTTACATTATAATTATATCGTATGAAAACAATGAATATAAAATATCGTTTACTGACGGCGCTTGTCGCGCTGCCCGTACTGTTTGCCTGCAGCGAAGACTGGCTGAAGCCCGAACCGCTGTCGTTCTATACGCCCGAAAACTCGTATGTCGACGCCGCCGGTTTCTATTCGGCGCTGACCACCTGCGAACGCAACATGCGGCATGAGTTTTTCGGCGACGCCGCACCGATACTCACCGAAATGATCCTCTCGGACATCTGCGTGGAAGGCACAACCGACAAGGCCGGCCCGCAGATGAACATCGACAACACGCTCCTGCCCGACCTGAATCTGAACAGCACCGACCGGACGAAAACCGGCTGGTACTGGGACGAGGGATACAAGGGCATCAAGTACGCCAACGTGGTGATTGCGCGTATCGACGACGCCACCTACGCGAGCGAGGCCGAGCGCAACGCCGTGCTCGGCGCCGCCTATTTCCAGAAAGCGTATCGCTACTACAAGCTGACGCACCAGTATGGCGACGTGCCCTATCTGGACTGGGAAATCAGCGAACCCAAGTACGACTTCTACACCTACGACCGCTGGAGCATACTCGAGAAGGTGCTGCCCGAGCTGGAGTTTGCTTACCAGTGGGTGCCTGAAAACGTCGACCGCGGACGCACCTCGAAAGCCGCCTGCGGCATGTTGCTGATGAAAGTCTGCATGGCGCTCGGCAATTTCGACCGCGCCATACAGGTAGGCAATGAAATCGTAGCCAAACATCCGCTGATGACCGAACGCTTCACGCCCAACCGCGCCAAAGCGCGCACCAACCTGATGCACGACCTGCACAGCGTGGAAGCCAAGCTGGACATGAGCAACACCGAAGGGCTGATGTACGTCGTCTCCTATCCCGGAATAGACGGCTCCGACCGTATCAATATCATGCGCAACTGCGTGCCGTTCTGGAACAGCGGCCAGATGCGCACACCCGACGGACAGCCCGGCACAAGCCAGTCGATTGCCGCCGACGAAACTGATCCGGAAATGGACCTGAACATGTCGTACGGACGCGGCATCGGACGGGCGCGCGCCACCAACTACCTGCAATACACGATCTGGCGCCCCGACAAGGAAGCCAACGACCTGCGCGGCGTCTACAACCGCGACAGTTGGAGGGCAATCAGCGACCTGCGCTACAACAGCCCCGCGCTGAAAACCGCCGGCAACGAATGGTACGGAAAGAATATTGTCAAGCTGGAATCCATGGCCGTCGAAGATACGATCCGCTGCTGGTATCAGTGGCCACACTACAAGACGTTCGTCCCCGATCCCCTGCAAACGACATGGCAGGGCGGCGAAACGCCCTGGTACATCTACCGTTCGGCCGAAGTCTATCTCATGCTGGCCGAGTGCTACTACTGGAAAGACCAGCCCCAGCAGGCCGCCGACGCGATGAACGTCGTGCGCCGGCGCGCCGGTGCCGAACCGCTGGTTGCCGCCGACATCAATATCGGGGAAATCATGGACGAACGCGCCCGCGAACTGTACCACGAGGAGAATCGCCACGTCGAACTGGTGCGCGTCTCCTACACCTTTGCCCGCACGGGAAAGGCCTGCGAAGTATTCGGCGGACGCGTCTACCGGCTGGACAACTTCTCCGGCCCCGGCGGAACAGGCTCGAACGTGAAGCAGGAAGGCATCAACTTCTATTACGACTGGGTGATGGCCAAGAACAATTTCTACAACAAGGGCGTGAGTCACCGCTGGGCGGAATATAAACTCAGCGTCCACCACATCCTGTGGCCGGTGCCGGCAAGCGCCATCAACACCAACCTGAAGGGCGTGATTAATCAGAACGTCGGCTATCCCGGCGCGGAAAACAACCAGCCCGCCCTGACGGTGCCCAAAGACGGGACGGTGCTGGGGCCGAAATAATAATTAAACTGAAAAAGGACAGTCCCGTTTCCCGGTGACTGCCCTTTTTAATATTTTTGCAGAAAATAAAAATCAGTAATAAACAATCAGATGAAGAAAACAGTTTTTATCGCGCTGCTGCTGTGCAGTTGCGGAATGGCGAAAGCCGAACGCCCGGCGGTTTTGGCCGTGAAAACGGGCAGCCGGATCGACATCACGGTCGGCAACAAATTTTTCACAAGCTATCATTTCCAGGAAGACGAGAAATATCCGTACTTCTTCCCGCTCAACGCGCCGGTGTCGGGCGCCGGCGTCACGTCGATGCGCAACGGTATCTGGCCGCATCACTCGTCGCTCTTTTTCGGCTGCGACCGCGTGAACGGCGGCAACTACTGGCAGGAGGGGCTGGAGCGCGGGCGCATCGTCTCGCTCGGCGCCCGCATTATTGAGGCGAAGGGTGAGCGCGCCGTCATTGAAGACGAATGTATCTGGAAGCGTCCGGATGCGGAAGCGCCCATCCTCGACCGCCGCAGAATCACCGTCACGGCGCCTTCCGAAAACGTCTTCCAACTGGACTTCGACATCGAAATGGAGATGCTCATGGACGTGACGATCGAGAAGACCAATCATTCGCTCTTCAGCGTACGCGTCGACCCGGACCTGTCGGTCGAACAGGGCGGCACGATGGTGAACACCGAAGGACTGACCACGGAAAAAGGCACGTTCGGCGCCGCCTCGCCGTGGATCGACTGCTACGCGACGCGGAAGACCGGCGTCGAAGGCATTGCCGTGCTGCAGCACCCTTCCAACCCGTGGTATCCCTCGCCGTGGTTCACGCGCGATTACGGATTCATCTCGCCCACGCCCATGTACTGGCCGGCAAACGAGAAGGATACACGCCTGAAGAAGGGCGAAAAGCTTGTGCTCCACTATCGCGTGCTCGTCCATGCCGGTGACACGCAGCAGGCGGGCATCGCCGCAGCATTTGAAGAATACGGCAAAGAAAATCCGGCGGTGCGGCAGTGAGCGGCGGTGAGAATACTGTCTTCCGTAAAGAAAAGGGCTTCCCCTGCGGGAGAAAGCCCCTCACGACAGAAGGGGAAAGCCGATAAACTTTCCCCTTCTTCTGTGGAAATCCGGTTGATGATTCCGGACAGAGCCGGAGCGGATGAACATTTTTAACGATTCCGAAATCCAAAGATTTATGTTTTCTCAATTAAGCCGTATTTTCTTTGACAGACTGTATGTGCCGGAAGTTATCCGGACAACATAGATTCCTTCCGGAACGGCCGGCAGGGAAACCGCAACTTCGTTTTCACTGCATTCCCTGTGCAGCAGATGCGTTCCGGCGATGGAAAACACGTCAACGGCATAATCTCCCGCATCCGCGTACAGGATGCGCAGTGTTCTCCCGCTTGCAAAAACCGTAACCGGAGGCGCGTTCTCTACCGGCTCGCTGGATGTATCTTCCCAGATAAAATCGGTATCATAGCCGAACGGATTGTAAACCGCTTCGCCGTTTTGAATAAAAGCCAAAAGCTGATATATGCATGAACATGGAATGGGTATATTTGTATATAAAAGACCGAGAGTATTTCCGACTCCTTCTATCCATTCGTTAGGCTCTTTACGGCACCACGATATAGAATCACTGCTTAATACAGTTATCCGTTTATGATATCTTCCGCCGATCTCAACGGAGTCAATCTTGTCTACAATATTCCGGACAGACATCGACAGCCCTACCTCTATCGTTGTAATAACCGTATCGCCTATAGAAACGTCGAAATCATAAAGGAGATGTTCCGGAAATACATTGGGTATGCGTTCCCACGCATCATTGTAAGACCAGTATCTTTGCCTGTAATATACTTTTTTCGCAACAGCATCTTCTCTGATAAATCCTGCGGTATCCCATCTCGCGGCTTCTTTATCTCCGGACACTAAAAGGGCTATATACTGTTTCCCTTCAATCACCGTATCTTCAGACAGCCGGTAGACATTTGTTGTCTTGTGCCTCCAGTTGCCCGGCTCTCCCGTCATATGTAATACATTCCACTGATTGCCTTCCTGCAGCAGGGGGATATAATCCTGTGCCCGCACAGGCTGCGCGATAAAAATAGCGCAGAACATTACAACTGTCGCGATCAGCGCAACCCGCAAATCCAATACAAACCGTTCCATAATCATTATTTTGAAATTAATTACTCCTGCAAATCACATCACATTCCAACGTCATTACCGGCGATAAAGTTACAACAATATCAGACATGGCATTTGAAAAAATTGTGATATCTTTTTCGCGAAATGGATAATCTGTTTTTTTTTCATACCTTTATCGCCATTATGTAGCGAAGGAAAGATGTCGACTATTATTAATATTGTTAGTATAAAAATATTACGTGAAATGAAAAAAACTTTTTTTGCCGGGATCGTGTTATCCGGGCTGCTTGGGTGCTGTTTGGCGGCGGCACAGGACATGGTTTACAAACTACCGCCCCGGGAGATTCAGGACATCGCGCTGACGACGCTGTCTCCCGGTGTAATCATCAGTAACGACAGTAAATGGCTGCTGCTGCTCGACCGGGCGCCGTTTCTTTCGGTAGAAGAATTGGCGCAGCCGGAATACAAACTGGCCGGCACGCGCGTGACGGGGCTGTTCGGCCCGAGCCGCAGGGAGGGCTATTCGGCCGCACGTCTGCTGGATATCGGCACGAAGAAGGAGTATCCCATCATCGGTCTGCCGGCGGGCGCGAACATCCTGGAAGCCGAATGGTCGCCGGCCTCGTCCACTCTGGCGCTCGTGCTGAGGGGCGGCGACGGGTATTATCTGTGGCTGGCGCCGGTTGCCGACCGGCAGGCCAGGCAGGCCGGCAAGCAGCGCCTGAACCTGACGGGCGGGCGCATCCGCATCAACTGGCTGAGCGAAACGGAGCTGATCGTCCCGACCGTGCCGGCGTCGACCGGTGCGATGCCCGCGCCGTCGCGCGTGCCCGGCGGCCCGCTCGTGCAGAACAGCGACGGGGAGGCCGCGCCGGCGCGCACCTATCAGGATCTGCTGAAAAATCCCTACGACGAGGCGCTGTTCGACTATCTTTTCACCACGCAGTTGATGAAAATATCGCCCGAAGGCGAAACGGCGATCGGCAAGCCGGCCATCTACCTGCAGGCAGTCCTGTCGCCGGACAGGCAGTATCTGCTGACGTCGACCGTCGAACGTCCGTATTCCTACACCGTCCCCATGCAGAGCTTTCCGCAGACGGTTGCCGTCATCACGACGGACGGCCGGGCGGTGAAGGAACTCCTCCGGCGTCCGGTGACGCCCGACGGGATGGGCTACGACACAAGCTCGCCATACCCGCGCAACTACGGATGGCGCGCCGACAAGCCGGCCACGCTCTACTGGACGGAAGCGCTGGACGAAGGCGATCCGCGCCGGAACCCGGTGCCTTTCATGGATGCCGTCTACCAGTTGGCATCGCCGTTCGGCGGTGAAAAGCAGTTGCTTCTCAAGACCGAATTTCGCTGCATGGGCATCCAGTGGTGCGACGACGCGTTTGCCCTCGTCCGCGAATCTTCGCGCCGCACGCGCAGGATAAGGACGTATTCGTTCGCTCCTTCCAATCCCGGGCAGGCGTGCGAATTGGTGTTCGACATATCGACGGACGACGGATATGCGAATCCGGGAATGCCCGTCACGGTCAGGAACGCCTTCGACCGGATGATACTGTATACCGACCGCAATCACAGCGAGCTGCTGATGGCGGCAGAGGGTGCATCGCCCGAAGGCGACATGCCCTTCCTCAGCCGCTACAATCTGAAGACGAAGAAAAACACCATCCTCTGGCGCTGCGCGGCTCCATACTACGAGACTATTGTCGACATCGTCGACCCCGCCCGGCTGCAGTTCATCACCGCCCGCCAGTCGGTTGACGGGCCGGTAAACTACTTCGTGCGCGACGCGAAAAAGAAAACGGCCGGCGCCCTGACTGCCTTCCCCAATCCTTACCCGCAACTGGCCGGAATGAAGGTGGAAAAGATGCAGTACAAGCGCGCCGACGGACTGGATCTGACGGCCACGCTCTACACGCCCCCCGGCTATGACCGCGACAGGGATGGACGGCTACCCGTGCTGATGTGGGCCTATCCGCGCGAATACCGCTCGGCGGACGACGCGGCGCAGATGCGCGGATCGAAATACAGGTTCACTACCATCACCTACGGCTCGCCCGTCTTCTGGGTCACGCGCGGCTTCGCGGTGATGGACAATGTGGAAATGCCGATCGTGGGGTCGGAGGGCACGGAGCCGAACGACAATTTCATCGAGCAGTTGACGATGAACGCCGAAGCGGCGGCAAAAGCCATCCTCGAGGCGGGCGTGGGCGACACGTCGCGCATGGCCGTCGGCGGACATTCGTACGGCGGTTTCATGACGGCAAATCTGCTGACGCATACGGCGCTGTTCAAGGCCGGTATCGCCCGGAGCGGAGCGTATAACCGTTCGCTGACGCCCTTCGGCTTTCAGGCGGAGACGCGCACTTACTGGGAGGCGCCCGAGGTGTATCACAGCATGTCGCCCTTCGATTATGCCGACCGGCTGAGCGGTGCGCTGCTGCTCGTGCACGGGGAGGCCGATAACAATACGGGCACATTCCCCATACAGAGCGAACGGTTCTTTGCCGCCATCAAGGGGCACGGCGGCGTGAGCCGTCTGGTCATTCTGCCTTACGAGAGCCATGCCTATTCGGCGAAGGAAAACATCCTGCATCTGCTATATGAAACGGATACGTGGCTGGAAAGATATGTGAAGAATTTCAGTAAATAAAAACAGTATATGAAGACATTGAAGACACTTGTATTAATCGGGATCGTCGCCGCGACGTGGCCTGTGGTGGCGCAGCAGACGCCGGGAGCGATGACGGTAGACGATCTCGTCGCGTGGAAACGCATCACGGCGAAGGCCATCTCGGACGACGGAAACTGGGTATCGGTCAGGATGGAGCCGTGGAAGGGTGACGCCGCCGTGTACGTGTATAACCGCAGGGGCGAGGAACGAGCCTCCTTCGCACCGGCAAAGGAGAGCGCATTTTCGGCTACGCACTACCTGCTGGTGACCAAAACCGCGCCGGTGGAAGAAATCGAGGAGCTGAAACTCAAAAAGACAAAACCGAACGAGATGCCAATGGACCGCCTGGTCATCTACGACCTGCAGAGCGGGAAGGAAGAGGAGATCGACTCGCTCGCTTCCTACCGGCTGTCGGAAAGCGCCGACTACGTGGCCTATCAGAGCGGCCGGAGCCGCGATTCCGTCCTGCACGTCCGCTCGCTGGACGGGACGCAGACGGCCGACTTCCGCATGGCCGGGGCGTATCTCTTCTCGAAGAAGAATAATGTCCTGTATTTTGTCACAAAGGACACGGTCGACCTGAAGCCCGGACTGTATGCCTACCGCCCGGGGAAGGACGCGACGCCGCAGGCGCTGCTCGAGGGCGACGGCATGTTCAGGCAGCTTGCGTCCGACGAGGAGGGTGCGCATTTTGCATTCCTGTATTCGGCCGGAAAAGACGCCGGAGACAAAGACAAGGATTTCGCTCTCTACCTGTCCGAAGGAAACAGGCCGGCGAAGGCGGTCGCGGGCCGGACGGACAGCTTCGTGCCCGGAGGATGGATTATCAGCGAGAACGGGAGCACGAGATTTTCGAAAAACGCCGCGCGCCTCTTCTTCGGCATTGCGCCCGAGCCGGGCGAGAAGGACACGACACAGCTGGCCGAGAACCGCCCCGACGTGCACGTATGGACGTGGAACGAAGGCATCCAGTACACCGTGCAGGACTATAACCGCGCAGCGGATCTGAAGAAGACGTATACGGTGGCCTACAATCTCGACGGCGGGAAGGCGGTCGTACTGACCTCGCCCGAAATCACGTCGTTTCAGGTCGCAGCGGACGACGCGGCGACGACAGCCCTGCTCTCGACATCCAAACCCTACGAAATCGAGCGCATGTGGGAAGGCTCGAGCCGCGAAGACGTCTCTCTCATTGACCTGACGACGGGCGAAACCCGGCCGGTGAAGAACGGCCTGAACGCCCGCGTGCGCATCTCGCCGAAGGGGAAATATGCCTTCTGGTACAGTCCGCAGGACAGTTCGTGGTTCACGTGGTCCGTAGCCGAAGGCCGGGAATACCGCCTCACCACGCCCGCCGGGTTCACCGCATGGGACGAAGATCACGACACGCCCAGCCTGCCGCCTGCCTACGGCACGGCGGGATGGACGGAAGACGACGAATACATTCTTATATATGACCGCTTCGACATCTGGCGCTTCTCGCCCCGGGCCGCGTCGGCACCCGTCAACCTGACCAAAACCGGGCGCGAGATGCAGACGTCATTTCGCTACGCCGCGCTGGACAGGGACGAAATCGCCATCGACCTCCGCCGGCCCCGCCTGCTGACGGCCTTCAACCGCGTGACGAAGGGCTACGCCTACTGCATGGCCGACCTCTCGAAGTCCGCCGCTCCGAAGGTGCTGACAGCCGGCGACTTCATGCTCACCGCGCCCGTGAAGGCGAAGGATGCCGACGTGCTGATATACACTGAGGAATCGTATGAGACCTATCCGGACGTGCACCTGTCCGACCTGTCCTTCAGGCACCCGGTGCAGTTGACGCACGGCGGACGGCAGCAGGACGCCTTCATCTGGGGAACGGCCGAGCTGACGTCGTGGACTTCGCTCGATGGAAGGCAGCTGGAGGGCGTGATCTACAAGCCAGCCAATTTCGACGCGACGAAGAAGTATCCCGTCATCGTCAACTTCTACGAGCGGAATGCGGATACCTATCACTCCTACCACATGCCCGAGCCGCACCGCTCGACGGTGGACTATCATTTCTACAACAGCAACGGATACATCGTGTTCAACCCCGACATCGTATACGACGACGGCTATCCGGGCGAGAGTTGCTACCGGGCGGTTATGTCGGGCGTAACGACGCTTATCGCTCGCGGATACGTGAAC
The DNA here is from genome assembly GCA_031266995.1 of Tannerella sp. Lineage (GTDB taxonomy): Bacteria > Bacteroidota > Bacteroidia > Bacteroidales > Tannerellaceae > Tannerella. Next base: position 537 of record JAIRZY010000162.1, on the reverse strand, counting down.
GAGAAAGCTATCGGCGCGCAGGGGCATAGCTGGGGCGGCTATCAGGATGCGTATCTGGCGACGCGCACGAACCTGTTTGCCGCCATCGAGTCGGGCGCGCCGGTCGTGAACATGTTCAGCGCCTACGGCGGCATTCGCTGGGGGTCGGGGCTGAACCGCTCGTTTCAGTACGAGCACGGGCAGAGCCGCATCGGAAAGTCGATATGGGAGTCGCCGCTGCGGTATATCGAAAATTCGCCGCTCTTCGACATGGACCGCGTGCAGACGCCGATCCTGATTATGGCGAACGATAAGGACGGACACGTCCCCTGGTATCAGGGCATCGAATTCTTCATCGCCCTCCGCCGGCTCCAGAAACCGGCGTGGCTGCTCAACTATACGGGCGAGCCGCACTGGCCGATGCGTATGGCGAACAGGGTCGATTTTCAGAAGCGCATGTTCCAGTTCTTTGAGCACTACCTGTGTGGCAAGCCTGCGCCCAGATGGATGAGCGAGGGCGTTCCGGCGGTTGAGCGGGAATTTGAACTGGGATATTAA
>JAIRZY010000148.1 GCA_031266995.1 Tannerella sp. | reverse complement strand
AACAGATGCCGGTAAGTCGGCGCAACGTCTTCCATTCGCTCTTGGAAAAATGCATAAATATCAGAAAATTGCATGCGTACGTATTCTTCCAGCGCATCAAAATCCCGTGTGGACAGAGGACGGATATTCTGCATGTTCACTTTCTGCGCTGCCCGCTGGATTTTCACGCCGACAGCCGTCGATCGTAGTGCATCCAGTTTCATGGCAAATACGGACTCTCCAAGCGCTTCCACTTCCGCCTTTTTCTTCAGATAGTCTGTGTTTTCCTGCTCCCTGCCCTGCATCAGGCGCTGCTGCCGCTTCAGTTGGGCGACCAGATGCGTAAATTCGTTTTCCTTGCGGGCAAGCAATTCCTTCTGTTCAAGTATTTTTCTGTTTTTTCGCCGGATGGTGGCCCGGTATAATACAAATAAAATGACGCATATCAAGGCGAGAAAAGAAGCTGCCAACAAGTACTTTTGTGTACGCATTTGCAGCCGATTGTGTGCAAGCGCCAATTGCGTTTTGTCGTATTTCTTTTCGATTTCAATCACATGCACCCTGTTTTGTTCGGCCAGGAGCGAATCAGTGATTTCCTGATGCCGTTCAAAGTGGGCAAGCGCCAGATCCATATTTCCCTCCGCTTTGGCCAGTAGATAATACTGATAGGGCAGTGCGTCTTTCGTAAAGTCCGAATAAGCTCTTTCGAGGCACTGACGGGCTTTGTTGAAATCACCTTTATGAATATATACATCACTTAATGCCAGATAGGTAGGACATGTATCTTTCTCAAATATATTATTTAAAAGGTATCCTTCCGCTAAATCGTATTCGCCTAATTCGGAATAAACCACACCATAATCATGTTGCATGAATGAGAGCACCAAAGCATCTCCTGCTAATCGAGCAATGGAATCGGCTTGCTGTAAAACCAGCAATGCCTGTTCATATTTTTCTTCCACTAAAAAAACATATTCACAATCTCTTAATGCCAGAGCCTGACTGCGCAGATTTCCTGCTTTGGCGTGTAATGCGGCAGCTTCCCGGTATTTGTCCAGCGCTTCGGGATAGTATTCTCTTAGTAAGTATATATCTGCAATATAGCTATTTATATATGCTGTCAGCGAAAAGTTGTCCGTTTTTTGCGCAAGCGTCAATGCTTCGTTGTATGCATCTGCCGCTGTGTCGTAATCATTGGCATCGACATGCGCACGTCCCAGATAGAGATGTATTTGCGCCTGTTCTTCCGGTGTGCCGTGCCGATCGTAATATTTCTTTGCGCGTTGCCAGTCTTCGACGGGCAAAAGGTCTTTGGGACGCTCCGATTTGCGCATCTCGTCTTCTGCTTTTCCCGATAGCAGGCACCAGCGGGCATGGGTTTCGTCGCTGACGGGGAAGAGAAGCGTCGCGTCTTCGAGCAGTGACTGCGCACTGTCAGGACGGATTTCTACCCATGTTACAGCTTCGTCTATCAGCCGTCGTGCCTGATAGTCTTCTGTGCAGGCCAGACAAAAACCGGCCAGAAACAGTGAAACGGTTATTTTATGCAGTGGAGGCATGTTTCATTTAATATTCAAAATTCAATACTCAAATGTTCATGCGGTAAAGATACCATATTTATTTGTATATTGTCAAATATTTTATGTCAAAAGATGGTTTATGCAACTGCAATGTGAATTGCTCTGAAATTTTTGAATCCCCGAATCACAAGCAAAACAAAGTATGTTTTCGGCGCCCGGGTTCGTGACAACTTCGTAAAACAATCCGCTTCAAAAGTTGATAAAAGTAAAAAATGAGGTCAAACACCTTCCGTATCGACCTCATTCTCATGCCAAACGCCTGTGACTCCGGCAGGATTCAAACCTGCAACCTTCTGATCCGTAGTCAGATGCTCTATTCAGTTGAGCTACGGAGCCGTTTTATTCCGTTTTTGCGAGTGCAAAGATAGCGCGTATTTCGATATTACCAAAGAAAAGCCGTAATTTTTTTGCCGCTATTCTTCTGCAAGCGGATTCCACCCCTGCGCCTGCAGTGCGACTTCGCCACCGTCGCGTCCTACAAGACGGTGGCCCGCCGCCGCTTCGGTGATGTGACCGATCACTTTGACGCCTTCCATCTGCTCCGTCACGTCGTGGTATATCAGCGGTACGGTGAACAGCAATTCATAGTCTTCGCCGCCGTTCAGGGCGGCCGTCACCAAGTTCATGTTGAATTGTTCGGCCATCAGAGCCGTCTGGTAATCAATTGGTATACGGTCTTCATAGATGCGGAATCCCACGCCGCTTTGCTGCGCGATATGCAACATTTCGGACGAAAGCCCGTCCGAAACGTCCATCATGGCCGTCGGAACAATGCCGGCCTCAGCCAGCATTTCGACGATATCCTTTCGCGCTTCCGGTTTCAGTTGGCGCTCCAGCAGGTATTCCTTTCCCGCAAAATCGGGTGCAAAATCTTTCTCTCCTCTAAAAACGCTCTTTTCGCGTTCCAGCAATTGCAGGCCCATATAGGCCGCACCCAAATCACCCGACACGCAGATCAAATCGTTTACTTTTGCGCCGCTACGGTACGTGATTTTGTTTTTTTTACCCTCGCCGATGCAGGTGACGCTCACCGCAAATCCCGTGCGCGACGAAGACGTGTCGCCGCCCACCAGATCCACGCCATACACTTCGCAGGCAAGCAGCAGGCCTGCATAAAACGCCTCTAGATCCTCCACGCAGAACCGTCCGGACACGCCTATCGACACGGTGAGTTGCTTCGGCCGTCCGTTCATCGCGTAGATGTCGGAAAAATTGACTGTGGCGGCCTTGTAACCCAAGTGCTTCATCGGTACGTACGTCAGGTCGAAATGGATGCCTTCCAGCAGCAGGTCGGTTGTGACCAGCACCTGCCTGTCTTTGTATTCGAGCACCGCCGCGTCGTCGCCGACACCTTTCAAGGTACCGGGATTGACCGGCACGATTTTTTCCGTCAGACGGCGGATCAGTTCAAATTCGCCCAGTGTTGCAATTTCTGTTCGTTGCATGGTTATTGACGTAAAATACTGCTTTTTTCGACGAGGTGGATTTGATGCAGAACCTGTTCGTCGAACTGCCTGCCCTTGTCGAATGCAAATGTCATTTTGATGGGGATGCTGTACAGGCGCGTTTTCCATTCGTCCGGGACGTGCGGGTTGGAACGCAGTCTGGCGGCATCTTTTTCCGTGCATACAATCAATGAGTTATCAGATTTCATGCGCGACAGTTCCGCATGTATTCTCCGGATGTCCTTTTTCGTAAAGCCGTGATGATCGGGGTAGGAGATAACTGTCACCCTGTCGGAACTCTGTTTCATCTTGTCGATCAGCGGCCGGGGATTGGCGATGCCGGTCAGGAGCAGGATTTCGTCGTCCCGGCAAATGCTGTCGAGCGGCCGGGGAGCACATTTGTCTGGGAAAACGCTGTCGAGTGGCTGATAGGTAATAGTGGAGAAAAACAGTTTCTGATAGGCTAACAGCTTCATCTCATTTTCGATAATGCGGCAGTCAATCGGTTTCAACGATTCGTCGCATTTGCTTACCACGACGATGTTTGCCCGCCTGACACTGCCCGCTGATTCGCGCAAACGTCCTACAGGCAGCAATTTATCCTTGTAGTACAGTCGGCTGTAGTCCGTTATCAGGATGGAAAACGAAGGCTGCACGTGGCGATGCTGGAACGCATCATCAAGCACGATCACCTGCGGGCGGACATCTTCCGGCATATCCAGCAGATTATGGATACCGCGGACACGGTTTTTATCGACCGCCACCGTCACATCCGGATACCGGCATTTGATTTGATACGCTTCGTCGCCGATAAGCTGAGGCGTACTGTCCTTGTCTGCAATCACATATCCCGATGATTCTCGCATGTAGCCACGGCTAAGCACGGCAATGCGGTATTTGTCCATCAGCAGACGAATCAGATATTCGACCATGGGGGTTTTTCCCGTTCCCCCTGCTTCCAGATTTCCGACGCATATTACTGGCACGGGAAAGGCTGTCGACGCAAGTATATCGCCGTCGAACAGCATATTCCGAATCCAGACGCCCAGTCCGTAGAATGTGGCGAACGGGTACAGCAAATAATGAAAACGGCCTTGTTTTTCCGCCATACGCTTGTTTTTTCGCTATAATGGTTTCATATCGTACGGAATACGCGCCTTGATGCCATGCATGGTACGTATTTGCTGCAACAAGCTGGCAATTTCGTATTCCTCGCTGCCTATCACCTCTTTAACCATAGATATTTTGGCGGCTCCAAGCTGTTTCTGCAGCATGTCCTTGATGGAGTTTTTTGAGACGGGCACATTGATCAGGGTATAATTATATATATTGGCAAGCTCGACGGCCAGTTCGATGGCGCGGTCGATTCCGCCCAGTTCGTCGACCAGTCCCAGTTCCAGCCCCTGTTCGCCGGTCCAGACGCGTCCCTGCGCGATTGCGTCGATTGCATCCCTGCTCATGCCGCGTCCTTCGGCGCAACGCGAGAGGAACAGGTCGTAACCTCTTTCAACATAAGCCTGTATCAATGCGCGTTCGTCGTTTGTCATCGGTCTGGAGGCATCGCCCAGGTCTGCATACCGGTTTGTTTTCACGACATCGGTCGTCAGGTCAAGTTTTCCGAACAACCCACTGATATTCGGAAATATCCCGAAGATGCCAATCGAGCCGGTCAGCGTATTCGGTTCAGCCACGATTTTGCGTGCGGCACAGGAGATATAGTATCCTCCCGAAGCAGCCACGCTACCCATCGAAACGACGACCGGTTTCTTTTTGTTCAGTTTGTCCACTTGCCGCCAGATTTGTTCCGAGACGTAGGCCGATCCGCCGGGCGAGTTGACACGCAGGACTACGGCTTTCACTTCCTCGTTCTCTTCAAGTCCACGCAACTTACGGGAAAGGCTTTCCGTAATATTCTTTTGCGCAATGAGATATGGCTCTCCTGCCGATTCGACGATTTCACCTTCGGCATAAATCACCGCCACCTTGTTCCGGTATTCGCGGGTCGACGTCTTGACCTTTATCATTTCGGAAACGCTCAGCGATTCCAGTTCCTTCGAAGTCTGTCCAGACAGTTTTTTCACGCTCGCCTCGACTTCGAAGCGGTATTGCAGCGAATCAATCAAGCCACATTCCACCGCCGCAGATGCATCGGCAAAAAACAGCCCTTCGTCCGCAAAATGATGAATGTCAGCCGCGATCAGATGACGGCTATCGGCGATTTCCCGCACTACGTTTTTCCATATCCCACCCATGTAGGACGTGATTTGTTCGCGATTGGCGTCACTCAGCCGGTTGGATGTAAACGGCTCGACGGCACCTTTGTATGTCCCGACCTTGAAAACTTCCATTTCGATTCCCGCCTTCTGCAGCAATCCCTTGTAAAACATGGTTTCGGACGAGAGACCCTGCAATGTCACAAGGCCCTTGGGATTGAGATACACGTGGTCTGCTACCGATGCAAGATAGTACCCCCCCTGCGAGTAGTTATCGGCGTAGGCGACAGTAAATTTCCCGCTTTCCCCGAAATCTTTCAACGCGCGCCGGATGGCGTCCACACAAGCTGTTCCCGTCGAAAAATGGCCAATATCCAGATAGACACCTTTGACGTCGTCGTTAGTTTTTGCACGGTCGATAGCCGTCAGGATGTCCTTCAGCGAAAGTGGCGGCTCGTCGTTCAGCAGGACGGCAAGCGGACTTTCTTCGGCGTAATCGTCAATCGTTCCGGTCATTGATATTTTAAGGATATTTTCGTTCCGGTCGGGGACGTATGTCACTTTGGAAGCGGAACTGAAACCGGCGTATATCGCCACTATGGATATGACGATGAGACATAAAATGCCGATAAACGTGCCGATAGCCGATGCAAACAGCATCTTGAGAAATTGTTTCATAATTCTTTACATTAATATATATGCGTTTTCTCATAAAAACATAAGAAAGCCATCCACGGACGGATGGCCTTCTTACTGTTGTGTGATCGGACTATAATTTATTGTCCGAACCTAAGACATTCAAAATCTTGTGCATATAGATTTTCTTTGCGTTGTCGCGCGCCGGGCCCAGATACTTGCGGGGGTCAAACTCTGCAGGCGACTCGGCGAATACTTTGCGAACGGCGGCGGTCATTGCCAGGCGGCTGTCCGAGTCGATGTTGATTTTGCATACAGCCGATTTGGCCGCCTTGCGCAACTGGTCTTCGGGAATACCGATGGCATCTTTCAGCGTACCGCCATACTTGTTGATGGTCGCGACTTCTTCCTGCGGCACCGACGATGCGCCGTGCAGCACGATCGGGAATCCGGGCAGTTCTTTTTCCACGGCTTCCAGAATGTCGAATGCCAGTGGGGGAGGCACCAGTACGCCGTCGGCATTGCGCGTGCATTGTTCGGGTTTGAATTTGTTCGCCCCGTGAGACGTCCCGATGGATATGGCCAGCGAGTCGCAGCCTGTTTTGGTCACGAAGTCAACGACTTCCTCCGGGCGCGTATAGGTATGATGTTCGGCGGAGACTTCGTCTTCCACGCCTGCCAGCACGCCCAGTTCACCTTCGACCGTTACATCAAACCGGTGAGCATATTCGACGACCTGCTTCGTCAGCGTCACATTTTCGTCGTACGAAAGGTGAGAACCGTCAATCATTACCGACGAGAAACCGAGGTCGATGCAACTCTTGCACAACTCGAATGAATTTCCATGATCCAAATGGAGCACAATCTGAGGATTGGGGCACCCTAATTCTTTAGCATATTCGACCGCGCCTTCCGCCATGTAGCGCAGGAGGGTTTGGTTGGCATACTTGCGTGCGCCGCTGGACACCTGCAAAATCACGGGTGATTTCGTTTCTACCGCAGCCTGAATGATGGCCTGCATCTGCTCCATGTTGTTGAAATTAAAAGCTGGAATCGCATATCCGCCTTTAACAGCCTTGGCAAACATTTCTTTCGTGTTTACCAGTCCTAATTCTTTGTAACTTACCATTTTTATTTACGAATTTATTATGTGTTATAAAACCTGTACAAAGGTAGCGATTACGTGTAAATATAGCTTAATAAAAAAACATAAAGTTGCATCCGGTGAAAAAAACAGCGGATTTTTCATTGCGATTTAAACGAATATGCCTATCTTTGCACCCCATAAGAATTTTGGACTCGTAACAAATAAAATATAAAGCAATGAAGAAAGGCATTCATCCCGAGAATTATCGTCAGGTTGTGTTCAAGGACATGTCCAACGAAGATATGTTTATTTCACGTTCCACCATCAAGACGAGAGAGACCATCGACATCGACGGAGTCAGCTATCCCCTGATGAAACTGGAAATATCCAACACATCGCACCCGTTCTATACCGGTAAGGCCAAATTGGTCGACACGGCCGGACGCGTGGACAAGTTTATGAGCCGCTACGGAAGCAGAGTCAGAAAATGACGTGTTTCCCCTCTGCAAAAAATGAAGGTTGCCCGCGGGCAGCCTTTTTTTATTCCCTGAAAAATTTTGCAGGGGATGGGGAAAGGCATACATTTGTACAATAGACTTATTGTAAACGCGTAAAAATAGCAGGAAATGCAATTGAAAAATGAAGATTACATGCAGGTACTCAGTGCGTTCGACCTCACTGACAGGCCTGTGAAGGCGGAAATGTTCGGCAACGGGCATATCAATGATACGCTGAAGGTGACGACGGAACACGGCGAAGCGAAATATATCCTCCAGCGCATCAATCATGCCATTTTTACGAATGTGGAGATGCTGCAGCAAAATATCCGGACAGTTACGACACACATCCGCCGTAAGCTGGAAGCGCGTGGCGAACAGGACCTCGACCGCAAGGTACTGACATTCCTGCCCGCCCGGGACGGTCGCATGTTTCATTTCGACGGTGAGTACTATTGGCGTGTGTGTATGATGATTCCGCACAGCCGGAGTTATGACGGCGTTGACGAAACGCTTTCGTATGAGGCGGGGAAGGCGTTCGGCGATTTTCAGATGATGCTGTCCGACCTTCCCGAAGGTGCGCTGGGCGAGACCATCCCCAATTTCCACAACATGGAGTTTCGCCTGCAACAGTTTCGCGACGCCGTAAAAGCCAATCCCGCAGGACGCCTGGATCGTGTCGCAGATATGGTCGATGCCATTGAAGCGCGCGTGGCGGCGATGTGCGTGCAGGAAGATTTGTATCGCGAAGGGAAACTGAAAAAGCGTACCAACCACTGCGATACGAAAGTCAACAATATCCTGTTCGATGAGCGTGACGGTAGAGTGTTGTGTGTCATCGACCTGGATACGGTGATGCCGGGTTTTGTCCTGTCCGACATCGGCGATTTCATCCGCACGGGCGCCAATACGGGTGCGGAAGACGATGAAAATCTCGACCGCGTCGGTGTGAACATGGCTATTTTCAAAGCCTATACGCGAGGTTACATGGAGACGGCAAAGCGCTTCCTCACGCCGCTGGAAAAGAAGATGCTACCGTACGGAGGCCGTCTGCTGACCTACATGCAGACCGTCCGCTTCCTGACCGACTACGTGAACGGAGATACCTATTATAAAATACATTATCCGGAGCATAATCTCGTCCGTACCAAAGCGCAGTTCAAATTGCTGCAAAGCCTCGAAGAACATGCGGAAGAAATGGACAGGTTTATGGATACGGTTTGAAATTGAAATTTCAACTCCCGAAATAAAGGCAAAGACCGGGAAATACTTCGTCGCAGCCTTCCGCTTCGTTCATTTCCTGCCGGCTATTTGATAAATACAACCACCGGGTTATCTTCGCCGTTCATATCCAGGAGCGTGCGGATATCCGGATTTTCGGGCACGAAGGCGTGCTGCTCTTTCCACTCCGCGACGTCCGCCGCCTGAATCAAACTCAGAAATTCACCCGATGCGGAAACCCGGCTGACCGTCAGCGGAAGAAAATGATACAGATCATCTTCGATCCGGTCGCCTTCCATCACCCTGGTGTTACCCGAACGTTTGTCGTAGAAGCCGCAGTACGCCTGCTGCTGTTCCCGGTGTTCATGCAGTCCGGTATGGAAATGAAAGTATATCGCGTTTTCGTTTTCCAGCATGTAATCAATGGCTATACGGCTCCCGCTGCCTTCTTTGTCGAGTCTCTTTTCGTACGGCCAGCGCCATTTCCCCGCATTCAGGGCCAGACGCGGAGTCAGCGAATTTATCCCGATCGTATAGATCGTGTCGATAAAGGCTTCCTTCAAATAGCGCTCTCCGCCGCAGGCCCACAGCGAGGGACTGTCCGGAACGGCATGAAGGGCCTTACCGTCCTTATATGCAATTAGAATGCTCCCCGTTCCTCCGAAGAATGCAGGCTCCAGTTTCAAGATGCCGATGGAGGCAATTTCGGACGCCGGCGGCACGGGCGATATAATGGACGGAACCGTATCCAGAAAATGTCCGTCCCTGCCGCTGAAATGAACCATGTAAGGATCATTCCCCGGGAAAATGGTCTTGTTGTGAACCGTTGCCGTGTCGTTCGAAACAAGAAGAAAGTAAAAGCCCAGCGAGATGTTTTCCGGCTGTCCCATGTCCGGCGTAACGCGACCCAGGAAACGGCCGTCCAGGTCGTAGCGCAGCAGGCTCCGGTGCCCCACAGCCCTGAGATAGACCGTTCCGTTCGCCGGGTCAATACTGAAGGAAACATTGCCGACGGCGTCCTTTGCAAAGGCTTCAGGCCCGTCGCCGAAATATCCGATGCTGTTACAGAAATGCCCGTCTTTCCTGTCGAACACCAGCAGCGGCTGATTCTGGGAAGACACAATGATTTTATCGCCCCACGCCGCTAC
>JAIRZY010000114.1 GCA_031266995.1 Tannerella sp. | reverse complement strand
GAGGTAGCTGTGCACGCGCTCGTACTGATACTGCCAGATTGCCGACGGGTCGCGGGCTATGAGCTGGTCGAGCCAGAAGTTGAGCTGGAAATAGCGTTGCAGCACCTGAATGTCCTTCGATACGCCAATGTCGGTATTGAGATAGGTGCGCGAGCTTGCCACCATTCCCTGATTGCCGATCGGGACGCGCATCAGCATTTCGGGCAGGTACGGACAGGAATTGAACCAGTCGCCTCCGCGGCGCAGCAGCGGCCAGGCTTTCGGATTTCCCGCAATGCCGGCTTCGACAAGTCCCTGCGACAGCCATCCGCGCGCATAGGCGTTGTTCTGTCCCTGAAGGGTAGTCCTTTCGGGATAGCCGAAAATGTATCCTTCGGGCGTTGCGCACGTCTCAATATAGTCGATCAGTTCGTCCATGCGGCTGCGCAGTTCTGCATCGTTTTCCCATCGCAGGATGTTTCCGGCGCCCATCATGAAGCGTCCGGCAATCGAGCCGCCCAGTCCGCGCGTGAACCAGCTGCTGCGTCCTTCAAACTTGCCGGCTTCCAGATTTGCGCGTTCGAAGAAATTGTGCGCCATGTCGTGCACGCTGAACGAGCTGAGCAGATACTGAATGTTCCTGTCGAAAGTCTGACGGAACAGTCCGCCGACGGCAACACCGCTGCGCGGCGTTCTCAGCGGCGCCTTGACGGGCTTCCATGTTTCGGGCGCAGTTACCTGTTCCGGACGGTCGTACCACACGTTTTCACCGGCGGGACGCTGCGGACGCAGCAGATAATGACTGCCGAGACTGCCTTTACCGGAATCGGAAAGCGTTTTGCCTTCGGCGACGTCGCGTCCGCCGGAGATGACTTCAAACCGCCAGAGTTCGAAGACGTCCGGACTGAGCACCGTCAGACGCACATAGCGAGCGGATACCGGAACGGCAGGTTTCCATGTCTTAATTTCCAGCGGATAGCCGATGAAATCCCGTCCCGTCTGATCGACTATCACGTAAGGACTGTCGAACGCCGCGCTTGCCGAGGCTTCGATGCGGAAACGGATGGGGAAGTTGTGCGTATGGGCGCCGGTCTCCGCCATATCCTGAAAATAGGGATACAGTTTCACCGCCTCGACGGGAAAAAGCGAGCCAAGGTCGATTTGCACCCAGTTGGGTGCGCCGTTTGCCGAAGACTCCGAAAGATACGGTATCGGCGAACCGACACACATGGCTACCCGTTCAATACCCATCGGCCCTCCGTCGAGATCGACGGACTGAGCGGAAACGGTTACCGCCGGCACGGTCAGTGCGGCAACCAGCGATATAACTGTCTTTTTATTCATCTCAACATTTCACTTTTACAATGTTACAGTCCTTGAACGAAAGCGTTTCGGGCATCTTGAGGAGCAATCCGTCAGACGTCATGCGCCATCCGACCGTGGTGCCGCTGCCAACGAGCGTGGCGCCTTTTACCTTCGCACGGAAGAGTTTGCGGTCGGCCAGCGAACGGATGGCGATTTCTTTTCCGGCGGGGTTGCCGAAGATGTGGATGTAAAGCGTGTGGCCGTCTTTGGAGGCGGTGAAGCGGTGGACGCTGTCGTCCCACGGTTCGGAGGTGACGCGGCGTTCGTTGAAGTGACCTCCGGCAGAAAGGCCGCCTTCGCCGAATGTTTTCCAGGGGACGGTTTCGTAGATTGCTTCGCCGTTGGCCTGCAGCCATTCGCCGAACGCTTCCATGACGGCATACTGGTCGTCGGGGATGCTTCCGTCGTGACGTACGGCGATGTTGAGCAGGAGGGCGCCGCGCTTGCTGACGATATCGACGAGCAGTTCCTTAAGGCTGCGTGCGTCGTGATGCAGGGCGTGGTCGAGGCCTTCGGTTTTGAGGAACCAGTCTTCGTTGAGGGAGGTGTCGGTTTGCCAGTATTCGTCGGCGATGCCGTCGGCGATGCCTTTTTCGAAGTCGAGGAGCGTGCCGGTCTGCGCCTTTTTGACGGTGACGATGGTTTGTATGGAGCCGTTGCGGCGGCGGCTGTCTTCGTAGAGCCGGCGGCAGGCGTCGAGCGCGGGGGGCGGGATGTCGCCATTGTCGAAATAGAGCATGTCGGGGCGGTAATTCTCGACCAGCTCGACCAGGCGCTGACCGAATTCCCGCTCGAACGGTTCGTATTTATGTGCATAGAGTTGCTGCGGGTCGAGGCCGTTCCACCACGTGCAAAGTCCGTCGGCCTGGGTGAGGTTGCCGTCGTAGGGTTCGCCCTGGCGCGGGCCGTGTTTGTCGGCGCCGAAAGCCGGAGCGAACCACCAGTTTGCCCAGAAGGCATGTGAGGTTGCTACCCATTTCAGGTCGTGACGGCGGGCGGCTTCGGCAAATTCGCCGAGTATGTCGCGATGGGGGCCGACGCGGAGGGCGTTCCACTTGTGTACGGAGGAGTTGAAGAGGTCGAAGTTGTCGTGATGATTTGCCATGGTTGCCACGTAGCGGGCGCCCCATTTCTTGAACAGGCGGATGGTCTGTTCGGCGTCGAACTTGTCGGCTTTCCAGAGGTTGCAGATGTCCTTATAGCCGAAGTCGGACTGATGTCCGAACGTGAGGCGGTGATATTCCCAGGCGTCCCGTCCGAACGATTCCCTGGCGTCGTCGGGGTGGACGTACATGTGGCGGGCATAGTGTCCGGCGCCTTTGGTGGGGATGCTTTGCGGCCCCCAGTGCAGCCAGAGGCCGAACTTAACGTCGCGAAACCATTGCGGACAGCGGAATTGACGGAAGACGTCGTCTTCCTTGCCGGCTGCTGTTTCGGACAGTGTATTTCCTGCGCTCCATGCCGCACGGGGCGCCATGAATGCGGTCGTCGCAAGACTTGTTCCTGCTTTCAGGAAACGGCGACGGGTGTAAGTATTCGAGTTTTCTTTCATGAAATAAAATGATTAATTAATAAGGGGCAAAGATAATCATTCTTTTTTCTTTCAAAACTGTACAATATCGACATTCTATATAACAATATCGACCTCCTTTACTTTTTCCGCCTTTTTCCTGTCGTTTTCCTGCATCGTCGCCCTTATGGCGGACGTTTCGCCGAACGGTTCGTCGAAATTCCCACCATGGGTGGACGTCTCGCCGGGCGCCAAACGATCTACTGTTCATAATGAAATACCGGACTTTACCAGGCTGCTGTAGAGACAGGGCATGCCCTGTCTCTACTACTGCGATGAAGGCTGGAGCCTCCACCAAGTAGAGGACATCCTGCGGATGATTGGGGACATGTCCCCAGTCGTCCGGGACATGTCTTGCAATGACTTTCTCACCTCACATAAACGACAGGAGGATTACCTGCGTATACAGGCAATCCTCCTGTCATTTCTCCGAAAAGCAGGGGTGGTTATTCGGCCGTTATCTTGCCTTCAAGTACAGTTGTCGAAGCGTCTCGTGCAATCATCACCTTGAAAAGGCCCGGCTCGACAACGAACTTCATCGCTCTGTCCCACAGTCCGAAACTGCGATACGGGAGCGACAGTTCCACCTGACGGCTTTCGCCCGCATCCAGCGTGATGCGCTTAAAGGCTTTCAGCTCTTTCAGAGGACGGGCAACGGAGGCAAGTTCGTCGTGAAGATACAGCTGAACCACTTCGTCGCCCCGGACGGTTCCCGTATTTTTTACCGTTACCAGCACTTTTGTATCTCCGTCCCTGTTTACCCGTTCGGGGACGACAAGGTTGGAGTATTCAAAAGATGTGTAACTCAGTCCGAAGCCGAACGGGAACATCGGCTTTCCGTCATCGTCGAGATAGCGATATCCGCGGCCGGAGGGTTTGATGTAATAATACGCGGGTATTTGTCCGGCGTGACGCGCCCAGGTCATGGGCAGGCGTCCGCCGGGGTTGACGTCGCCGAAAAGCGTTTCGGCAATGGCGGTGCCGCCCTGTTCGCCGGGGTACCATGCTTCGAGGACTGCGTCCACTTTGTCCACCCAGCGGCGGATGTCGATTATTGAGCCGTTTTGCAGCACCACGACGGTTTTTACTCCGCTTGCGACAAGGTCTTCGATCATCTGCTCCTGGTCGAGTTCGAAAACCGGTTTTTCGCCCGCATCTACAATGAGTGCATTGTCAAGGCTTCCCTCGACTTTCACGTTGCGTTTGGGCAGTGTCAGGGAACTGCGGTCCTCTCCCTCGCCTTCCTGAATGGCGGCGAAAAAGACGACCACATCGCAGGTACGCGCCATCCCGGCGACATCCGTGTTGCCGGGATGCAGCACGACCTCGGCTTTTCCCTGCAGGCGCTGTTTCAAGCCCTGATACGGAGTGACAAATTCGCTTAGCTGGTCGCCTTTCAGTCCGCCGTATGGGCCGGAATAGTCGCCCAGGCTCATCACATTGGCGGCCGGGCCGAACACGCCGATCTTCCTGACGGCTTTGTCGGACAGGGGCAGGATGTTATTGCTGTTTTTCAGCAGGGTCATTACTTTGCGGGCGGCTTCGAGGGCAAGGTCTCTGTGTTCCCTGCTGCGAACCGTCCGGTCGGCTTCCTTCGGATCGACGTAAGGGTTTTCGAACAGTCCGAGTTCAAACTTGACGGTCAGTATTCTGCGCAGGGAGACGTCGAGTGTCTGTTCGGATATTCTTCCGCTTTTGACCAGCGAGAGCAGGTCGCCATATCCGCTTGCAAGCTCGACATCCAGTCCCGCTTCCAGGCTCATGGCTTGCGCTTCGGCGTATGAAACGGCTATTTTATGGGCGGAATATACGCCGTTGACTCCTCCGTAGTCGGAAACGACATAGCCTTTGAAATTCCATTCGTCGCGGAGGATGTCCTGCAGGAGCTGCTTGCTGGCAGACGCCGGAACGCCGTCAATGGAGTTGTACGAGGCCATGATGGAACGCGCTCCGCCTTCTTCGACACATGCGCGGAACGGCTCGAGGAATACTTCGCGAAGCGTTCGCCACGACATGTTCGAGGCGTAGGAATCGTGTCCGCCGTCGCCGTAGTTATCGACATAATGCTTCGGGCTTGTCACTACGCCGCCCTTTTCCAGCGCTTTGGTATAGGCCACGCCCATGCGGGAATTGAGGAGGACGTCTTCGCCATAGCCTTCTTCGGTACGTCCCCAGCGCGGATCGCGCGAGATGTTGACGACCGGCGCATATACCTGTCGCACGCCTACGGCGCGGGTTTCCCGGGCGATGGCTTCGGATACGCGGTGATAAAAACCGTCGTCGAACGTTGCCGCCATGCTGATGCTTTGCGGAAAACAGGTGGAATTGCCCCACATTGCGCCGTGCAGGGCTTCGCC
>JAIRZY010000084.1 GCA_031266995.1 Tannerella sp. | reverse complement strand
GAAGCCGGGCAGCGTGCCGCCGCGCCCCGTCCCCCGCTCGCCTTCTGGGCGCAAAACTGGCGCCGGGGCGGACTGAGCGAGCGGCGCAGCGAAATGATTCGCGAATACGGATTTTACAGTCAGACTTACTGCGGATGCGAGTTCGGCACCGACGCACACCGGCGCGCCGGAGACGCCACCGGAGGCGGTGAGAAGACATTTTCCGACAAAAAATGACATGTTTTCCCGTCATAAAACATGATTTACGGCCAGAAAACATGTTTTACCGCCGTAAAACATGATTTACCGCCACAAAACATGATTTCTCCGCCGTAAAACATGATTTACCGTCATAAAACATGATTTACGGCCAGAAAACATGATTTACCGCCGTAAAACATGATTTGCCGCCATAAAACATGATTTACCGCCGTAAAACATGATTTACCGTCATAAAACATGTTCTCCCGCCGGAGGTCATGTCTTTTCGCCGTATGTTATGACTTTTCGCCGTATGTTATGACTTTTCGCCGTATGTTATGTCCTCCGGCCGGAGGTTATGACCTTTCGCCGGGAAAAAATGCAGGCCGCGCAAACCGGTGACAGGCTCATGAGAGCCGGATGTCCCACACTTTAACACTCGCTTTTCTTAAAAAAACTTCCGTTTCCTTTTTTGTTTAAAAAAAATTGCTCTACATTTGCACCATTCATTTAATACAGGAGATCACATCGTGTTCAAGACAGAAAATACTGCAAATACCGTCGCTCAGCGCTTAGGCTTAATTAACGGCCGCGGGTTGGACGGGCGTAATATTTTATTAGAGAGAGAGAGAGATTTAAACCTTGCGGATCACGCGCGTATAATAACAAATTTCAGTCGATTAAAAAAATATTTTCAGGTCTTTTTCCCCCGGTTTTACAGCCGGGGGCAGGGAGGCGACTGTTCGAGAGAGGTCACAGGCGAGAGAGAAACTGTGTTTATTTCTGCGACCACGGCATACCGTGTGCGGCGATTGGGAAAGAACCGCCGCGCGCAACCGGAAAGTCCGGGCGGTATCTTAATTTACTTAATATTTCAATTTTAAAATCTATGGAAAAGAAGTTTATTTTATTCAGTCGGGCTACATGGCGCAGGATGGCGTACATGCTGTGTATCCTGAGCTGCTCACTGACGGTCTTTGCACAGCAGAGGCAGGTGAGCGGAACGGTCGTCGACGCCAGCGGCGAACCGGTCATTGGAGCGAACGTGGTGCAGAAAGGCACTGCGAACGGTAACATTACGGACCTCGACGGGCGATTCACCGTCAGCGTCCCGAGCGGCGCCGTGCTGCTGATTTCCTACATCGGGTACGTCCCGCAGGAAATTGCAGTCGGCAGCCAGTCGACGCTGCACATCACGCTGATGGAGGATATGCAGGCGCTCGACGAAGTCGTCGTCGTCGGATACGGCACGCAGAAGAAGGTGACGCTGTCCGGCTCGATCAGCACCGTGAAGGGCGAAGACATCGTGAAATCGCCCGCCACCGACGCCCGGCAGATGATTACGGGCCTCCTGCCCGGACTGTCCGTCATCCAGCGAAGCGCCGAGCCGGGCCGCGATGACGCGACTACGATCCGGATACGCGGCGTCAACACGCTGGGCGATAACGACCCGCTGATCGTGGTCGACGGCGTGCCCGGCCGCTCGCTCGCGCGTATCGACGAAAACTCGATCGAGAGCATCACCATTCTTAAAGATGCTTCGGCGGCCATCTACGGCTCGCGGGCGGCCAACGGCGTCATCCTGGTCACGACCAAGCGCGGAAAGGACGGCAAGCCGGTCGTCACGGTCAACCTGAACCAGGGATACAACCGCCCCTCGCGCCTTCCGAAGATGAGCAACGGCTCGGAGTATGCCACGCTGATCAACGAAATCGACACGTATCAGGGGCGCACACCGCGCTATACGGAGGAGGAAGTCAAGCGCTTCACGGACGGCTCCGACCCCTGGCGCTATCCGAATACCGACTGGCTGGCGGAAACGTTCAAGCCCTGGTCGAGCCAGAATAACATCAACGCCAGCGTCAGCGGCGGACGGGACGACGTGAAATATCACGTCGCCGCGGGCACGAAATATCAGGACGCCTTCTACCGCAACAGCGTCAGCGACTATCGCCAGGCCGACCTGCGAAGCAACATCGACATCAAGCTGTCGCAATACGTGAAAGTGGCGCTCGACATCTATGGAAGAATGGGCGATCAGACGCTGCCTTCGCGCGAATACGGGATGATATTCAGAACGGCAACCATAGGCAACCCGAACATTCATGCCCGGTGGCCGGACGGTTCGCCCGGACCCGACGTGCTCGAAGGCACCAATCCGCTGACCACGTCGACCAACGCGTCCGGATACGACCGGCGGAAAACGTATTCGGTCAACTCCACGGCGAAGATCGACATCATCATCCCGTGGGTCAAGGGCCTTTCGCTTAACGGCAGCGCCAACTACGACAAGTCGCTGCAGAATCGCACAAAGTGGGAAACGCCCTGGGAAGTGAACACCTGGGACGGCAAGACGCTCAAGGCCGACGGCACGCCGCAGCTCGCCTCGGCCATGGTGCCGTTTAACGACGCGCGCCTGACGCGATACCTGGTCGACGACCAGACCCTGCTGCTCAACGGCATCCTCAACTACGAAAACAAGTTCGGCAGCCACTCCCTCAACATCATGGCCGGTATGGAATCCATCGAAGACCGTGGAAACAAATTCCAGGCCTACCGCCGCTATTTCGCATCGATGGCCATCCCCGAACTGTTTGCCGGCGGAACGCAGGACAAGGACAACACCGGGGATTCCTACCAGCGGGCGCGAATGAACTATTTCGGAAGGGTAAACTACAACTACATGGAAAAATATCTGGCCGAATTTGTATGGCGCTACGACGGCTCGTACATCTTCCCGAAAAACAAACGCTACGGATTCTTCCCCGGCATTTCGCTCGGCTACCGCATTTCCGAAGAAGGCTTCTGGAAAGAGAAGCTGCCGTTCTTCGAAGAAATGAAGCTCCGCTTCTCGTTCGGACAGACCGGTAACGACCGCATCGACGAATGGCAATACCTCTCCTCCTACGCCTATTCGTCGAACGTATACAACTTCGGCATCACCGACGCCGGCAAGCTGTCGTACGAATCGCGCATACCGAACGAGAACATCACGTGGGAGAAGGCCAACCAGATGGACATCGGCTTCGAAACGTATATGCTGAATCAAAGGCTGTTTTTTGAGTTTGACTATTTCGACTACCGCCGTTCGAACATCCTGTGGCGCCGTAACGCCTCGATTCCGCAATCGACCGGACTGACGCTGCCGCGCGAAAACATCGGCAAGGTGACCAATCACGGCTTCGATTTCCAGATCAGGTATCAGGACCGGATACAGCACGTCGGATACAACATCTCGCTCAACGGCGGCTATGCCCGAAACAAAATCACGTTCTGGGACGAAGCGCCCGGCCGCCAGCCCTGGCAGGTGTCGACGGGACATCCCATCCCCACCGACCCGAACAATGCGGATAACGACCTCTACTATCAGGCCATCGGCATCTTCCGCGACCAGGCGGCCGTAGACGCCTATCCCCACTGGGAAAACGCCCGCCCCGGCGACATCATCTTCAAAGATGTGGACGGCGACGGTAAAATCACGGGCCTCGACCGCGTGCGCAGCGACAAGAACAACATCCCGCGATTCACGGGCGGCCTCAAGCTGGGCGTCAGCTACCGGCAGTTCGACCTCTCCGCCCTCTTCCAGGGCGCGGCCGGAGCCGTACGCTTCGTCTCGATGGAAAGCGGCCTGATCGGTAACTTTACGAAATATTTCTACGACCACCGCTGGACGTCCGACAACCCCGACGCCTCCGGGCCGAGAGCCTACAACCGCGACGCCGAATACTGGCGAAACAACCGGAATACCTTTTTCCTGTACAACTCCGACTACGTCCGCCTGAAAACGCTCGAGCTGGGATATTCCGTCCCCAGACCGCTGGCCAACCGCGTCGGATTCGAAAACATCCGCCTCTATGTCAGCGGATACAATCTGCTGACGTTCACCTCGGCCAAGATGAAGGACTTCGACCCCGAATCCAACAGCAACGACATCGGCGGCCAGAGCCAGCCCTATCCCTCGCAGCAGGTCATCAACGGTGGAATCAGTCTTACATTTAAATAACAACAAGTCATGAGAACGTATTCAAAAATAAAAAGTATCATACTGGGCATGATCCTGATCGTGTCATTCAGTTCGTGCGGAGATTTTCTGGACAGAGAACCTCTCGACCAATATGGAGAAACCGCCGTATGGAGCGACTTACCCATGATTGAGCATTTCGTAAACAACATATACTGGTACATCGGACACAGCTTCGACCGCCCGATGATAGGCGTATTTACGGACGAATCGCTCTTCGACCCCGGTTCCGACCAGGGCCATGCCAATGTGCTGAAAAGCCTCATCACGCCCAGCGACTACGGCGTCTTCGACTCGTGGAGCAGGACGCAGAAGATGAGATGGGAACATCACTACAAGTACATCCGGGCGTGCAACCTGTTCTTCGACCAGACGGCGCTGCACACGTATGACGACGAGGACTACAAAAACCGGCTCGCGGGCGAGGTCTATTTCCTCCGGGCGTATCACTACCACAACCTCGTGTTCCTCTACGGCGGCGCGCCGATCATCGAACATGCCTACAAGCTGGACGACGAGTTTCAGGCGCCGAGAAACACCTTTGAAGAGTGCATCAACTTCATCGCCGGCGACTGCGACAAGGCCGCCGCACTGCTGCCCGCCGAATACACCGGGAGCAATTACGGCCGGGCCACGAAGGGCGCCGCGCTGGCGCTGAAGGCAAGGGTGCTGCTCTATGCCGCAAGCGACCTGTACAACAGCAACGCCTCGTGGGCGCCCGGATACTCGAATCCCGAACTGGTAGGCTATGCAGGCGGAGACCGGACGGCGAGATGGCAGGCGGCAAAAAACGCGGCAAAGGCGGTAATCGACATGGGAATATACAGCCTCCACAAGGCCGTCCCCGCGCCGGGCGACTCCGTGGCGCTGAACTACGACGAAATCTTCACCCTCAAGCAGACGAACGAAAACATCTTTACGCGCAATTTCACCCAGGCAAACCAGGTGTGGACAATGGACATCGCCCAGCAAAACCTCCCGGCAGGATATAAGGGCTGGGCCAACGTCAGCCCGATCAACAGCCTCGTCGACGATTTCGAAATGGCCGACGGCGAGAAGTTCAACTGGGACAACCCCGCGCACAAGACGGATCCTTACCTGAACAGGGAGCCACGCTTCTACGTCGACATCTTCTTCGACGGGGCGCGCTGGCGCGAACGTCCGGACGACGTGAAAGCGGCCGACCCCGTCGGCATCATCCAGACCGGCAACTACGAACAGTCCGACGGCTCGTGGCTCGGAGGACTCGACGCGCTGAACAACCCGGTAACGACATGGAACGGAACCTTCACGTCCTATTACCTGCGCAAATTTCAGGATAAAGCCACCGACTCGCCCAAGGAACGTACCACCACGCCGTGGCATTTCATCCGCTACGCCGAGATACTCCTCAGCTATGCCGAAGCCTGCATCGAGCTGGGCGAATATGACGAAGCGAGGGCGTATATCAACAGGATACGCACCCGCGCCGGGCTGCCGGACGTGGCGGGCAGCAATTCGGAACTGAGGGACAGGCTCCGTCACGAACGGAAAATCGAACTGCTGTTCGAAGACCAGCGCTTTTTCGACATCCGGCGGTGGATGATTGCACCGCAGGTCATTGTCGACGCCTACGGGCTTGACATCCGCTACCGGCACGGCCAGGCCAAACCGGACTACAATATCATCCACGTGCAGGAACGGGACTGGAAAGACCGCTTCTACTTCTTCCCCATCCGGCTGGACGAGATGAACAGAAATCAGGCGCTCATACAGAATCCGCTGTACTGATTCCGGCCATATTTCCGGCAGATACCTGCGTGCGGCCGCACGCGGGCATCTGCCGGATTTATCACAGAAAAACACAATCAAAACCGCAAACAAAAAAACATAATCATGAAAACCCGAACAATCATCCTCTGGAGCATATTATCGCTCTGCCTGACGGCCTCATGCAGCCGTCCGCAGACACAGGCCGCGGACGAACCCCTCAAGGCCTACTGCATAGACTATAACTGGAGCGAAGGAGGCGCCCACGGATTCGCCCGTCCGGGACTCTGGGCCGATGCCAGCCCGGCAGACCACGTGGAATGGTACGCCGCGCTGGGATGCAACGTCATACAGTCCTTCGCCGTCTCGTGCAACGGATATGCCTGGTACAAAAACGGCATCATCCCCGCGCAGCCCGGCCTGCAGCACGACTTCCTGACGGAGCAGGTACGGCTCGCGCGGCAGAAGAACATGAAGGTGATAGGATATTTCTGCGTAAGCGCCAACAACAAGTGGGAAGAAGATCACCCCGACCTCTGCTACCAAACGGACGGACAGCAAATCCCCCTGACGCAGCAGTATCTCGATTACCTGTGCGCCTCGATCGACGACGCCATCCGGAAGACGGACATCGACGGCATCATGCTCGACTGGTTCTACAACCCCGGCGGCGGGCGCGACCCGCTCCCCCCGCTGCGCTGGCTCGCGTGCGAAGAAGAGATGTATCGCGAGCTGACGGGCGAAGACTTTCCGGGGAAAGAAAACGTCACGGAAGAAGCCGCACTCGCCTTCCGCCGCAAAGCCATCGGCAGGGCCTGGAACCGGATCCGCGAAACGGCCAAAGGCGCCAAGCCCGACTGCATCATCTGGCTGACGGCCTACGAGGTCGAAAGCAGTGAATACGAAGGAAACACGCTCCTCAAGGAAGTAGACTGGCTGATGAACGAGGCCGGCGACATCGCACGCACCCAGGCCATGCACGACCTGGTCGGCCCGCAGACGAAGCTCATCACCTGCCTCGCCAACTGGAACGGACAGAATCCCGCCGAAGTCGTCCCCGACGCCATGTCGCAGGGCGTCGGGCTTTACGGATTCACGAAACCCGTCGCAGGCTCCATGATGCCGCCCGTCGACAGCTACCTCTCGGCCTCCGTCGACACGCTGACGGGCGACGCGCTGAACATCGCCATCCTCGCGCGCGCCTTCAACAACCTGCCGCTCGACTACGTAAAGCGCTGACCGGCGGAATGGATGCGATGCAAAAGAAAACGGTATGTGCAGAAGAACAATACGCGGCAGACGTCTTCTTTTCCGTATGATGAAACCCCCTCTGTCCGGAAATTGCGCCGCCATATCTACAGAGATGAAATCCATCTCTACAGAGATGAATCTTATCTCCATAGAGATGAATCTTATCTCTGCAGAGATGAAAACCATCTCTGCAGAGATGAAACCCGTCTCTGTAGAGATGAAATCCATCTCTGGAGAGATGAAAACCATCTCTGGAGAGATGAAACTTATCTCTATAGAGATGAATCTTATCTCTGGAGAGATGAAACCGGTTTTCGCACAGATTTCTTCGTCCTCGCGTGTGACGAAAAGAAACGCTCGCGTATTAAGCATTTAATCTAAAGACAGATATTGATTTTGATGAAAATTCCGGCCAGTCCGGTCAACACGCTTTTCCGGCCGTTCGGAAC
>JAIRZY010000017.1 GCA_031266995.1 Tannerella sp. | reverse complement strand
ATTTGCCACATGCAGGGACGCAGATTGTTCGCATTGCGGGTATAATTTTGCGTGCAGGCGAAAACCGGACTGGCCCGGAAAAGCCCTGTTTTCATAATCGCACTGACATACGGCGTTTTGCGGGCACAATGAAGCAATCCGTGCAGTCGAATTGACCGGGGGACGGACTGTTTCACTGTGCTCGCCGTAAATCGTTATCTCTTGAATATTAAAGATTGAAGATTTTTACCCGTCTCACAGGACCAGGCTGAGCAGCCCCGCCGCGACTGCGCCACACGTCGGCGCCACGACGGGCAGCCATGCGTAGCGCCAGTTGCTGTCCCGTTTTCCACTGATTGGCAGCAGGGCATGCATGATTCGCGGCCCCAGGTCGCGCGCGGGATTGATCGCATATCCCGTCGTGCCGCCCAGCGCCATGCCGATGACTACGATCAGGATCGCAACGGGATATGGCCCGGCCATCTGCGCCCCGCCGACCATCAGTATGCCGAATACCAGCACGAACGTCCCGATAAACTCGCTCAGGAAGTTGGAGAAAAGGTGCGGAATGGCCGGGCCGGTCGCAAAGACGCCCAGCTTGACGTCTGCGCTTTCTTCGGCGTCGAAATGAGGCTTGTACATCAGGTATACCAGCAGCGCACCTGTCATTGCGCCAAGCATTTGCGCAGCGATGTAACCCGCAATATTGCCGTCGAAAGTGCCTGCGAGCGCCAGTCCGAGCGTCAGCGCCGGATTCAGGTGCGCACCCGAATAGGGCGCCGCGATAAACGCGCCGACAAAGACCGCAAATCCCCAGCCGAACGTCACGACAACCCAGCCCGCCCGGTTGCCGAACGTCTTTTTCAGCGATACGTTTGCACATACGCCCTCGCCGAGAAGAATGAGGAAGGCGGTGCCGATAAACTCGAATAAAATAGTCTGGTTCATGTGTATAAATAGTTTATGGTGAATGATTAAGATTTTATCCATGCCTGCGAGCGGTAGATGGCGTCCGCCCACCGGCGCTTGGCGCGGTGCGAATCGAACGCGGGGTCAGGCTCGAACGTCGCCTCGACGTGCCACTGCCGGCGTATCTCGTCCACACCCGACCAGTATCCGACGGCCAGGCCGGCCATGTAGGCGGCGCCCAGGGCGGTGGTCTCCACCGTTTGCGAGCGTATTACCGTTCGGTTCAGCACGTTTGACTGAAACTGCATCAGCAGGTCGTTTCGCGCTGCGCCGCCGTCGACGCGCAATTCCTTCAGTCCGATGCCGGCGTCCAGGATCATGGCGTTTACCACGTCCATCGTCTGATAGGCAATGCCTTCCAGCGCGGCGCGGGCAATGTGCGCGTCCGTCGTGCCGCGTGAAAGGCCTACGATTGTGCCGCGCGCATACTGGTCCCAGTAGGGCGCACCCAGTCCCGTCAGCGCGGGAACGAAATAAACGCCCCCGTTGTCTTCCACCTGCGCAGCCAGCGCTTCGATTTCGGACGAGGAACGGATGATTTTCAGCCCGTCGCGCAGCCACTGGACAACGGCGCCGGCCACGAAGATGCTGCCTTCCAGCGCATAGGACGTCACGCCGTCGAGCTGCCAGGCGATGGTCGTCACCAGGTTGTTTTTGGAGACGACCGGCTGCGTGCCCGTGTTCATCAGGATAAAACAGCCTGTGCCGTAGGTGTTTTTCACCATTCCCGGCTCGGTGCACATCTGTCCGAAGAGCGCCGCCTGCTGGTCGCCGACGATGCCTGCTATCGGCGCGTGCAGGGCGAACAGGGTCGTGGTCGTATGCCCGTATATCTCGGAAGATGCTTTCACTTCGGGCAGGACGCTGCGCGGTATGTCGAACAGTTGCAGCAGTTCGTCGTCCCATTCCTGAGTGTGGATGTTGTACAGCATGGTGCGCGAAGCGTTTGAAACGTCCGTCACGTGCGCCGCGCCTTTCGTCAGTTGCCATACGAGCCACGTGTCCACCGTGCCGAAAGCCAGTTGTCCCTTCGCGGCCTTTGCGCGTGCGCCTTCCACGTTGTCGAGTATCCATTTGAGTTTGGTGGCGCTGAAATAGGCGTCGATGATCAGCCCCGTCCTGTCGCGGATGAAGGCGAGCAGTCCTTTGGATTTCAGTTCGTCGCAATATTCGGCCGTACGCCTGTCCTGCCATACGATGGCATTGTAGAGCGGCTGGCCTGTCGCACGGTCCCATACGATGGTCGTTTCCCTCTGGTTCGTGATGCCGATTGCGGCCACGTGCCTGCCTTCGATGCCGATTTTGGTAATCGCTTCGGCTGCGACGGCGGCCTGCGACGACCAGATCTCGGACGGGTCGTGCTCCACCCACCCGTCGCGCGGGAATATCTGCGTGAATTCTTTCTGCGCCATCGAGCAAGCCTCGCCTTTACTGTTGAATACAATCGCGCGGGAGCCGGTCGTCCCGGCGTCGAAAGATAAAATGTACTTTTCCATATATAAGTTTTTTCAATGTGTAATACTTTGTTCCGGGTTCAGGCAGTATGCCTTTGCGACGGCTGTAAAAGCCTCTATCTGCGCCGATTCCCAGGCTGCATCCTCACCAAGCTCCTTCGCCATCAGTGACGCCACTTTCGGCGCCGCCTCGAGAGCCGCCCCGGCGTCCAGAAACAGCAGGCGAAGCCGGCGCGCCAGCACGTCTTCGACCGTAAAAGCCATCTCTTCGCGCACGGCCCATACGACCTCCAGACCTGTGCAGTCATAGCGGGGATGAAGTTTTTCCGTCCAGCCGATGTTTTCCTGCCGCAAAAGTAACATTTTTTCGTAGTCCGAACCATATACATGGCTGAAAGATTCGCGGTTATCGGTCTTTTTGTATCCGTGGATGTGTAGCCGTTTCGTCACGCATTTCCGGCGCGGAAGGCCGGTCGCGGCAATGGCGCGGTTGACAACGTCCTCGGCCATATAGCGATACGTCGTCCATTTCCCGCCCGTGACGGTGACAAGCCGGCTGTCTGAAACAATTATTTTGTGGCTGCGCGAAATTTCTTTCGTTTTCTTTCCGTCCGAATTTTTCCCGGGTGCGGCCAGCGGTCTCAGCCCGGCAAACACGGACAGCACGTCTTCGCGCCCGGGCGGTTTCGTCAGGTAAGCACCGGCCGTGCGCAGGATGAAATCAATTTCTTCGTCCAGCGCCTGCGGTTCGAGAACGGACTCGTTCATCGGCGTATCGGTCGTGCCCAGAACGACTTTCCCGTGCCAGGGGACGCCAAACAGCACGCGCCCGTCGCTCGTCCGCGGAATCATGATGGCCGTGTCGCCACCCAGAAATGATTTGTCCACCACCAGATGAACGCCCTGGCTCGGACGTACGATACTGTCGCTTCCGGGGACATCCATCTTCAGCAGGTCGTCGACAAAAATGCCGGTGGCGTTGATCACCGCCCTTGCCTTCACATGATATGTCCGTTTGCCAAGCATGTCGCAGATGTCCGTACCCGAAATCTTTCCCGACGCGTCCTTGGTCAGTCCCGTCACTTTCACATAATTGGCGCAAACGGCTCCCTGTTCCGCCGCCGTCTGCAGGAGGTTGATGGCCAGGCGCGAATCGTCGAACTGTCCGTCGTGATACAGTACGCCGCCCTTCAGCCCGCGGGTGACGATCTGCGGAATTTCGTCCGTCACCTTCCTGCGGCTCATCGGCAGCGAACGCCCGAACGCCAGTCCGGCGGCAAGAATGTCGTACACCGTCAGCCCCAGCGCGTAAAACGGTTTTTCCCACCAGCGATAGCTCCCGATGATAAAGCGCTGGTTCTTGACGAGATGCGGTGCATTCTTCTTCAGCAGGCCACGCTCGCGCAGCGCCTCGACCACCAGTCCGATGTCTCCCTGCGCCAGATAGCGGACGCCGCCGTGTACCAGCTTCGTACTCCGGCTCGAAGTGCCTTTCGCGAAATCCGACTGTTCGAGCAGTGCCACCCTGAAACCCCGCGAGGCGGCATCTACTGCTGCCCCAAGCCCCGTTGCGCCGCCGCCGACGATGACAAAGTCCCACGTCACAGACGAATCGCTTAATTGCACCATGTTTTGATTACGTTTCATAGTCGTTGTTTCATAAATATATATGCGCAAAGATAGGTGTACAATTATTCAGAAACAAATATTTCCGAAAGTTTTTGCGTCACGTTTCGAAAGTTTTTATTCGCCAATCAAAAGTAAAACGTATAAATATCGAAACTTCTAAAAAGAAAAGCAAAGCGTTCCCGTTTTTGCGCGGCGGAAATTTTTCGCCCGGCAATGCTTATTATTGAGGATTTTTACATAAGTTTGCCCTGTCAAAAGAAAACGAAAGCACAGAATTATGGCCAATATTGCCAAACGACAGAAATTGATTCTCGAACGCCTGAAACAGCAGGGTTTTGTGACGGTAAGCGAACTGAGCCGCGAATTGAACGCTTCGGAGGTCACCATTCGTAAAGACCTGAAACTGCTGGAAGAGAAGAAATTTCTACAGCGGAACCACGGTAGCGCCAGCATCCTCACGTCCATCATCTCGGACAGGCATATCGACGTGAAGGAGAAGATGCAGACCGACGAAAAGATGCGTATTGCAAAGGCGGCCAACAAACTGCTTGAGCCGAACGACAAAATCATCATCGCGTCGGGCACTACGCTGCTGGCGTTTGCCAGCGCCATCGACATTCATACCCAGCTCACGGTCATCACCTCGTCGGTCAGAGTCTCGCTGATGCTGTGCTATAATCCTTATATAGAGGTTGTCCAGTTAGGCGGAATGATACGTAAAAACTCCGTCTCCGTCATCGGGCACCATGCGGAAAGCACGCTGGAGGCCCTGTCGTGCAACAAACTGTTTATCGGCGTGGACGGGATAGACCTGGATTACGGACTGACCACCAGCGACATGAACGAAGCGCGCATCAACCGGCAAATGATTGCCGCCGCACAGAAAATCATTGTACTGACCGACTCGTCGAAGTTCGACAAACGCGGATTCTGCAAGATTTGCGCGCTCGACCGCATCCACCACATCGTCACCGACACGAACGCGCCGGCGCACATCATCAAAATGATTGAAGAGCGAAACATCGAAGTGACGCTGGTTTGACGCGGCGGGCGGTTTCCGCCGCTATGCGAGCGTACGAGTCGTTCAATCCGAAGTCTCTTTAAATAAAAAGGGACAGCGTTACTCACAATCCCGTAACGCCATCCCTTCCGGTTTTAAAAATCTGTTTCCGTCAATTAGTCCAGCTTCTCCGCCATTTCCGTCAGCCATTCGCCGGCATTTTTCACCGTCTCGCCGTTTTCGTTGTATACGCCGATGAGGTACCGTCCTTTCCATACGAAGGGGATGTCGCCATTGTAGCGGTCTCCGATCGTGAGGCGGCCCTCTTCGGCGACGGCCGGCTGTCCGGTAAATTCGATATAGCTGTCCAGCACTTTGCGGGCGCCGTCTTTCGTTTTGCCGTCGACGACGAAGAGCTGAAACGGCTGCCCTTCGCTTTCGTATTTGGCGACGTAGACGGATTTTAGAAACTCATGGCCGATGTATCCCTTTGTGACGTAGGATTCAGACCACGCCCGTTTCCCTTTCGCCGGAAACTGCCTGGCAACAACCGGGTAAGTGGCGCCACCGTCAATCCTGCCGGCCAGCCCTTTCCCGATTGCGTGGAGGGCCGCTTCCACGTCGTCGGAGCTGTTGCTCCACATTTTCACGTAAATACTTCCGGCGAAGAAAAACAAATCCTTTGCATCGCCCTGCGCCTCGCCTCCGATGTCGAAATGCGCAAGTTCGTCCGAACGTTCCGACGCGTACATGCCGAAAGCATCCTCGGACGTGGCGTGGCGATACGCCTGTATCGTGATGTAGTCGTCGCCTTTCTTGTATTCCAGAGAGGTCATTTCCACGAAATTATTCTCGATGAACAGGGGCGCCGCCCCGTTGATGCGGTCGAACAGGTTATCGGGGTCGAAGACTTCCGTTTCGTCCGACAGGGTCCATCCCGGCACGTCGACCAGCCACAATTTCAACTGCGCGGGCGTCTGCGCAGCAAGCCACTGCGCGGAAACCAGCACAAAAAAAGCGATGACCGTTGATTTGAAATGTTTCATCTCCATACATTAATATATATAGCCTCAACTCAGCAGCGCATCGGGCACGCGCAGGACGGGCGTGACGGCTGCAATTTTTCGCGCCACGTTGAAGCCCGACGTACATTTCACCTTGCAGTCCTTCCCACAGTTGCTGCACGTCTTTTCGGGCAGGTTCAGTTCCAGCAGCGTTTCTTTGGAGAGCGAGGCGTTCCTGTAGCCGTAGGCATACATGTAGGCGCGCATCATGTCGGGTATCGGCAGGTGTTCGACGCACATGTCGCGGCATTTTCCGCACTGCTGGCAGAAAAGCATTTCCTGCGTGCTGAGCATGGCGAGATACTGCTTTTCCTTCTCCGTCAGGACGGGCGTTTTGACGGCGGCCAGACATTCGTCCAGTTCGTCGAAATTGCTGAATCCGGGGATGACGGTCGTGATGTTCTCGTTCTGCCAGGCCCATTTCAGGCAGGCCTGCGAGTCGATTTTGCGCTTGCCTTCCGCGTCTTCGACGGCGCCCGTCATCGTCTTCATGGCCACGAAGCCGACGCCGGCCTTGACGCCGCGCGCGATGGCTTCGTCCGTTTCCTTCAGGTTGTGGAGTTTGAAGTTGTACGAGAGGAGGATGACGTCGTATACGCCCGTTTCGACGGCTGCGTCGATCAGTGCCGGATTCAGTGCGTGCGTCGAGAAGCCGATGTGGCGGATTTTGCCGTCGGCCTTGAATTTCTTCAGAAGTGCGATGACTCTTTCGTCGGTCACCAGTTCCACCTTGTCGAGTGCGTGCGTGTAGAAGATTTCCACGTGATCCATCTGGAGGCGTTTCAGGCTCAGGTCGAGCAGTGCTGTAAAGTCTTTTTCGAAGGTGTCTTTCAGCGGGTAGTCGAACTTGCCTTTCGTGGCGATCTGGAACGAGTCGCGGGGTTTGTCCTTGAAGAAGTTGCCGAGCATCACTTCGTTCTGGCCGTTCTGATAGCCGTGTGCGGTGTCGAAAAACGTGATGCCCGCATTGTAGGCCGCCCTGACCACGTTGGGGTTGTCGGCCCGCATCACGCCCATGCTGAGGATGGGGAGCTGCAGGCCCGTCCGGCCCAGGGTGCGGACGGGATACGCGCTCGCGTTACTGTCGGCGGGATTGATTGCGAGGGTGGAAGCCGCCACTTCCGGCATGAGCAATGCCCCTGCCCCGGCTGTTGCCGTCAAGCGAAAAAAATCGCGTCTGTTCAGTCTTTTTGTCTTCATTGTAAAATCGAATTTAATTTGATAACACTAATATTTTATTAAAACACTGTATGTCGTAAAACCGTATGCATCTTTTCCCGCATACCGGTAACCCGCTGTCCGTTCGAGAGAAACTTTGCCGTCGCCAGACTCTTTCCGCATCGTCGAGGTGAAGATAGAAAGCTTTCGGAACGCATCGTGGATTATTCACAGCACAAAATTGAACCATTTTATTGAGAAAAACAAATAATTATGCATTTTTCACATCCGTTCCGGCACATCTATTCCCAGCAGCGACATGCCGGAGCGTATTACTTTCGCCGTGCCGGCCGCCAGCACAAGGCGCAGGTCTTTTGCCGCGGCGTCCGGCTCGTTCAGGATCGAATAGTCGTGATAGAACTGATTGAACTCTTTCACAAGCTCGTAGACGTAGTTGGCGATGCAGGCGGGGCTGCACGCATCGCCTGCCTCGCGGACGGCGGCGGCATATTCCGACAGGCGCTGAATCAGAGCCTCTTCTTTCGGCGTGACAGGCGTCGATGCGGGCAACTGCTGCGGAATCGCAAGTTTCTGCTCCTTCGCCCGGCGCAGCACCGAGCAGATGCGCGCATGGGTATACTGGATGAAAGACGCCGTGTTGCCGTTGAAGTCAATGGATTCTTTCGGATTGAACACCATGTTTTTGCGCGGATCTACCTTCAGGATGAAATACTTCAGCGCCCCCATCCCGATCATGCGCACGATTTCGTCCGCCTCCGCCTCGTCGAGGCCGTCGAGCTTGCCCAGTTCGGCCGAGATTTCGCGGGCGGCGGCGATCATCCCGTCCATCAGGTCGTCGGCGTCGACAACCGTCCCCTCGCGGCTCTTCATCCGTCCCTCGGGCAGTTCGACCATGCCGTACGAGAAGTGTATCAGCCCCTTGCCGAACGCGAAGCCCAGCCTGTCCAGCAGAATCGAGAGCACCTGGAAGTGATAGTTCTGCTCGTTGCCCACGACGTATATCATCTCGTCCACCGGATAGTCGTCAAATCGCAGGCGCGCCGTCCCGATGTCCTGCGTCATGTATACCGACGTCCCGTCCGAGCGCAGAAGGAGCTTCTCGTCAAGCCCGTCGCCCCGAAGGTCGGCCCATACGGAGCCGTCCGGGCGGCGATAGAACACGCCCCTCGCAAGCCCGTCGAGCACCGTCTTTCTGCCCTCGAGATAAGTCTCCGATTCGTAGTATACGCGGTCGAAATCAACGCCAAGGCGCCGGTACGTCTCGTCGAAACCTTCATAAACCCAGCCGTTCATCGTCCGCCACAGCCCGACCACCTCCGCGTCGCCCGCCTCCCATGCGCGCAGCAGCGCACGCGCTTCGGCCATCAGTGCCGACTGCGCCTCGGCCTCTTCGCGGCTCAGTCCGCCGCGTTCAAGCGCTTGAAGTTCTTCCTTATAATGCCGGTCGAACATGACGTAGAAATCGCCGGCCAGGTGGTCTCCCTTCCGTCCCGACGAGGCGGGCGTCACGCCCTCGCCCCACTTCTTCCACGCCAGCATGGACTTGCAGATATGTATCCCGCGGTCGTTGACGATATTCGTCTTCACCACCCTATTGCCGTTCGCCCGCAGGATGTTCGACAGGCTGAAGCCCAGCAGGTTGTTGCGCACGTGGCCGAGGTGCAGCGGCTTGTTCGTATTAGGCGATGAATATTCTACCATCACGAGCGGCGAGCGGTCGCTGACCGGCCGCAGGCCATAGTCCGGGTCGGCATGCAGCGCGTTGAGCAGACCGATCCAGCAGGGCATCGCAACCGTCAGGTTCAGAAACCCTTTGACGACACTGAAGCCCGCAACCGCCTCCTCGTTCCGCACCAGATCGTCGCCGATGTCGCGCGCCGTCTCCTCCGGCGATTTCTTCGAAAGGCGAAGCAGGGGAAACACGACCAGGGTCAGATGACCCTGAAATTCCTTTTTCGTCTTCTGCAACTGCACCTGTCCCTCCGGCACATCTGCGCCGTAAAGCCGCTTGACGCCCGACACGACGGCGTCCGAAAGTCTCTGTTCGATAGTCATAATGAATATTTTTACGCGCAAAGTTACGAAAAAAGAACGGTTCCCGCGTGCGCCATCCGAAATTCCGGATACGAAACGCCGGATTCCGCGACTCTCGAACCCCCGTATGCCTCAAAACCGTCCCGCAACGCAGGCGCTGTTTCTTTCGCTGTCGACAATTTTTCTTCCGCTGTTGACAACATCGCCCGCGCTGTCGACAACTTTTCCTCCGCTGTTGACAACATCGCCCGCGCCGTCGACAACTTTTCCTCCGCTGTCGACAACTTTTCCTCCGCTGTCGACAACCATGCCCGTGCTGTCGACAACTTTTCCTCCGCTGTCGACAACTTTTCCTCCGCTGTCGACAACCATGCCCGTGCTGTCGACAACTTTTCGTCTGCTGTCGACAACCATGCCCGTGCTGTCGACAACTTTTCCTCCGCTGTCGATCGTATCATATTATATTCCAATATTATTGTCCGTGATGCCGTCGCGTCTCCGCATGTGTACGGAAGGCGCTTTCGCGGAGGCGGCGGAGAAGGAGAGGGAAGGAACGAAACGGCCGGTGCGCAGATCCGCTGCTACGTGTATCAGGTTTCGCGCTCCCGCGTCGTCACCGCGTCTGCAGACGTAAATAAAGTGAGTGAATTTGAAAAATACCATAATCGCGGTATTGCATATCCGCGCCGGGCAACCCGCGTTTGCGGTCGCATTATCTATCATTTTGCTACAAAAAAAAAAAAAAAGCATCAGAATGAAATTTTTTTTATTCGAAATGAACGGATAGTGGATGTTTTGTCATATATTTGCGGCGTTATGCTCGCGATTTTACGTACGCGGATAGCGCTTGCATGTAGTTTTGAGGAGATTAAACATGAAAATTTGATTATTATTAATTAA
>JAIRZY010000277.1 GCA_031266995.1 Tannerella sp. | reverse complement strand
GGTCATCTGGTACTGCTCTCCCTGGCGACGCACCGCTACCTGCAAAACCGCGGAGCGGACGGCGGCGTCAATGCCCGCGTCAGCGTCCCCTCGCCCGACCGGAAAGACCGCACGCGGTTCGACTGGACGGTGACCGGCCGGGCCGGAAACAATACGGAATAGAGAAATGAAAAACACTGTAACCATTAAATGTAAATATCCATGAAGAAGTATGTTTTGTTTTTATCAATTGTATCGCTCTGCGCATTTTCCGCACGGGGTCAAAACGTCGATGTGAACGGAAGGATTGTCTCGGCGACGGATCATGAGCCGGTAATCGGCGCCTCCGTCTCCGTGAAGGGCACAGCGAACGGCACCGTCACCGGCCTGGACGGTGACTTCCGACTGAGCACAGCTCCCGACGCCGTACTGGTCATCTCGTACGTGGGATTCGTCACGGCCGAAATCCCCGTAGAAGGCCGGAGCGTGCTCCACGCCGTGCTGCACGAAGACCTGAAGGCGCTGGACGAAGTGGTCGTCGTCGGCTACGGCACGCAGAAGAAAGTGAACCTGACGGGCGCGGTAAACACCGTCCGGGCCGACCGCATCACCGGCAAGCCGGTCACGTCCCTCGTCTCCGCCCTCACCGGCGAGGCGGCCGGCATGACCGTCACCCAGCGTTCCGGACAGCCGGGAGGCACCTCGCAGCAATCCATCCGCATCCGCGGCGTCGGCACGTGGGGCAACGCCGAGCCGCTGGTGCTGGTCGACGGCGTGTCCATGAGCATCAACGACGTAATCCCGAGCGAAGTGGAATCCGTCTCCGTGCTGAAGGATGCAGCCTCGGCCTCCATCTACGGCTCGCGCGCCGCCAACGGCGTGATTCTCATCACCACCCGGCAGGGCGAAAAGGGCGAAATCAAGCTGAGATACGACGGGAACATCGGATTTCAGACGTCTACGCGCATTCCCGAAATGGTCTCGTCGTGGCAGTATGCCGAGCTTTACAACAAGGGAATGGCCAACGAGGGACGCACCTCCGACCTGTTTCCGCCCGAACGGATCGCCCGGATGAAAGCCGGTGGCGACCCCGACCGGCTGGAAGGCAGCACCGACTGGTACGGCGAAGTCCTCAACCGGGCTGCGCCGCAGCATATCCATCAGGTTTCGGCCACGGGCGGAAACGAAAAAATGACCTATATGGGGCTGCTGGGCTATTCCGGCCAGCAGGGAATCATCCCCTCCACCTCCTACGAACGCTATAACGCCCGCATCAACACGAAAACGCAACTGACGCCCTGGATGAACCTGGGCTTCAACCTCAGCTATCTCAACAGCACGAGAGAAGAGCCTGCGGGAGGCGCCCGGGCCGCGTTTCAGCTCCTTGCCAGGGCGCTGCCCTACATACCGGTCAGGTTCTCGGACGACACCTGGTCGTACCTCTCCATACAGACCAACCCGGTGCGCAAGACCAACGGCGACTATGGTATGAACACGGTGGCAAACAGCACCGTCATGACGCAGATATCGCCCGAAATAACGCCCTTCAAAGGCATGCTCGTCAAGGGCGTGTTCGGGTACGAAACGAATACGGCGCTGGACAAGACGTTCAACAAAATCGTGGAATACGGTGCCTTCGAGCCGGCCGGACAGCCCGCCACCGTCGACGGCGCCCGAAACCGGCAGACCGACCGGTGGACCATGTACCGGAACCTGACGGCCAACGTCTCGGCCACCTACGAATTTGATCCGGCCACTTCCCACAACTTCAAAATCATGGCCGGCGCCTCCGCCGAATCGTTCAAATACGCCTATACGCTTGCGTCCAGGCAGGACTTCCCGAACAACGACTTTACCGAGATCAACGGCGGCGATCCCAACACGGCCGCGGCCGAGGGCAATTCCACCTATGCCGCGCTGGTCTCCCTCTTCGGGCGGCTGAACTACGTCTTTGCCGACAGATACCTCTTCGAGGCCAATTTCCGCTACGACGGGTCTTCCCGATTCGCCGCGGGACATCGCTACGGACTCTTCCCCTCTCTTTCCGCCGGCTGGCGCATCTCCGAGGAGGCTTTCTTCGAAGGGCTGCGGACGTATGTTCCGAATCTGAAGATACGCGGCTCGTGGGGTATTCTGGGCAACCAGCAGATCGACAACTACCAGTTTCTGTCTACCTACGGCGCCTCCTCCGCCAGCGGCGCCTACCTCTACGGCGGAAACATCAGTTCGGGATATGCCGAGACGGTGATGGGCAATCCGCTTATCACGTGGGAGACGGCGCGGAGCTACAACGCCGGCGTGGACGTCTCGCTCTTCGACAACCGCCTGCAGGCCGCCTTCGACTGGTATACGAGAACGACCGACAACATCCTGCTCTCGCTCCGGGCGCCGGCCGCGCTGGGCATCTCGCCCTCCATGCAGAACGCCGGCTCGGTCGAAAACCGGGGCTGGGAGGTCTCGCTCAACTGGCAGGACCGGATGAGTGATGACTTCGGCTACCGGATCGGGTTCAACCTGTCGGACGTGCAAAACAAAATCACCGACCTGCGGGGCTACAGGTCGCCCACGGACGCGTTGACAATCCGCATCGAGGGCGAGCCGGTCGACGCCCTCTACGGCTACGAATCGCTGGGCATCTGCACCTCTCCCGAACTGTACGAAAAATACAAAGACGTCATGCACACGTTCAACGGCAACTGGAACATCGGCGACATGATTCTCCACGACCGGAGCGGAGACGGGAAAATCGGCGCGGAAGACAAAATCGTGATGGGAAACCAGATTCCGCGCTACGTCTTCGGCCTCAATCTGGGATTCGACTACAGGAACCTCGACTTCTCCTGCTTCTTTCAGGGTGTGGGGAAGGCGGACGGATATGTCGGAAACGTAATGCTCAAGCCGCTGAACAATATTTCCGCCAGGGTGGATCATTACGAAAAGTCTTTCGACCCGCTCAATCCCGACCCGAAGGCCTTCTATCCCCGGCTGACGGCCGCGTGGGAATACAATTACGAGACCAACCAGTCCTACTGGGTTCAGAATGCGTCATACGTCCGGCTGAAAAACCTGCAACTGGGCTACACTTTCCGCCTGCCCCGGCTGGGCATCGAGAAGCTGCGCCTGACGCTGTCGGGCGAAAACATGTTTACGCTCACGAAATTCATCGCCTGGGATCCGGAAACGGAAGCGGGCAGCATCGACATGTATCCCATCGTAGCCATATATTCTTTTGGAGTGAATGTAACTTTTTAATACCTTTGAAACATGAAAAAGATATTATGTATCGCACTTGCGGCCGGCGCATGCCTCATGAGCAGTTGCGACGGCTTTATGGACGCCTTTCCGCAGGACAGGGTCGCGGAAGAGAGCTTCTGGTCGTCCGAAAACGACGCTGTCAAGTTCCTGACCGGCACTTACTATAATTCCTTTCCCAGGCAGCGCGACGGCTCGCCGTTCTGGGACGAAGCCATGTCCGACAACGCCTATCTCGTCTGGGACGGATGGTACGGCGGACAGAAATTCGTGGCAAACGGCACGGCCGACACCTACGGCAGCGTGGCGGCAAACATGTGGAGCCGGGGATATGCCAATATCCGCAAATGCTGCCGGATACTGGAGAATATGGACAGGGTGCCGCTCGCGCAGGACAAAAAGGAGCAGTATCTGGGCGAAACCCACTTCCTGCTCGCATACAATTATCATTCCCTGACGCTGTATTTCGGCGATGTGCCTCTCGTGACCAAAGTACTGACCATCGACGAGAGCAAGGAACTCGTCCGGTCGCCCGGGCCGGACGTTGTCGACTTTATCCTCGGCGAACTGGACGAGGCGTCACGGCTGCTCGGCGGGAAGGAAGTGGACTTCGGGCGCGTCACGTGGGGCGCATGTCAGGCGCTGAAGGCGCGCGTGCTGCTCTACAGCGGACGGTGGCAGGAGGCAGCCGCCGTAACCGACGGGCTGCTGGAGAAATATACGCTCCACACGGCCGGCGACACGCCGTACGAAGACCTGTTTTCCGGCGCGGCGGAAGATTCCCCGGAAATCATCCTCTCCATCCCGATGGAGCGGTCGTCCGGAAGCATCAGCACGGGACACAGCGTCAACCAGGCCTTTGTCCTCAAGGGCATGTCGGGCGGCGACCCCTACCGCGCCATTGCCCCCACCGGCTCGCTGGTCGACGCCTACCCGATGGCCGACGGGCGGCTGATACGCGAACGCGGCTCGACCTACAACCCGGCAGACCCCTACAGGGACAGAGACCCGCGACTGGCGCAATCCATCATCTACCCGACCGGACAGATAAAATACCTCAACGCCGAAACCAACACGGTCGAGAAGACGCTCTACGACCCGGAAGACCCCTCGACCATCGCCGCCCAGCAGTACAGCGCATCCGAGCCGTCGGCGACGGGATACATGTGGAACAAATACACCGACTGGTCGCCCTACGCGCTGAACAACCTGACGGACTGCACGAACGACATCATCCTCTTTCGCTGTGCGGAAATACTGCTCATCCGCGCGGAAGCGCTGGCCGAGGCCCGCGGAACGGGCGCGAAGGACGAAGTCTGCGACCTGATCGACCGGTTGCGCACGCGCTGCGGAGGCGGCGCGGTGCATCGGGAAAACTATAACACGCAGGACGACCTGATCGAACTGGTCCGGAACGAGCGCCGCGTCGAACTGGCAGGCGAGGGGCAGCGATACTGGGACCTGCTGCGATGGCGAGCGGCCGAAAAGACGGCCTCCGAATCGTTCTGCGGACTGAAGGGCGAACTGTATGGCGCCTTCATGCGGCTGGACGGCGCAGGCCGCGACAGCAGAACGGTGATGGTCGACGGCGTGCCGCGGAAGTACGTGGAAACACGCTTCTTCGAATCGCCCCGAAACTATCTCAACCCCGTCCCGCAGTCGGAAATAGACCTCAATCCGAACCTGACGCAGAATCCGGGATGGAACTGACGGAATACCTCTTAACCCCCCGGACATGCGCAATATGACAAAAAAACAGGATTCTGTGTGAATGGTTGTTGTGTTCCCCCGCCTCCGTGTCTTCCCTGCGATGCCTCCTTCGGCGCCGCAGAGAGGCATGGAGGCTTCAACGGGCGCCGGCGCGGCCGGGAACGAATGGCGCTTCCCCGCCTGATCAGTTGAAACAGTACACTGTTAATTATAAATTGTATAATCAAATTATTGAATCATGAAAAAAAGACTTTTATTTCAGCTCGCGGCGCTGCTCGGACTCAGCCTCCCGGTATGCG
>JAIRZY010000203.1 GCA_031266995.1 Tannerella sp. | reverse complement strand
GCGGCCTGCCCGTTCCCCGTGATCGCCATCTTGATCTTGAGCGGCGCATACTCGAAGACCGGTATGTCGCGCACCAGGGCAGCGGCGATGGCCACACCCTGCGCACGTCCGAGCTTGAGCATGCTTTGCACGTTCTTGCCGAAAAACGGGGCCTCGATAGCCAGCTCGTCCGGACGGTACTCGTCGATCAGCGCCGACATACGCTCCGAGATACGCCGGAGGCGCGCATAATGATCGTCCAGCTTGCCGAGCGCCAGCACGCCCATCGTCTCGACGCGCGGCCTGTTGCCTTCGACGGCAAGCACGCCGTAGCCCATCACAATCGTGCCGGGGTCGATGCCTAATATAATGCGGTCGTGAATCATAGCGAACAGTGTTTTTTTATTGATAAAATTCGGACAAAGATACGCGATATATCCGTAAAAACATTTACCTTTGCACGCGAAACACAAATGCGGGGTATTAGCTCATCTGGCTAGAGCGCGACACTGGCAGTGTCGAGGTGACCGGTTCGAGTCCGGTATACTCCACCCCCGGCAGCCGTTCCTTCCCCTTCAGCACATACATGTCATCGCTCACCCGTCGTCAGCCACTTCTTGAACTGCGAGGCCTTGTTCTTGCTGATATAGATGCGTTCCGGCGCTTCAACGTCGAGCACGACGAGCAGGCGGTTGTCGAACCAGATGGTGATATTCCTTACACATTCTTTCGAGATGATGAACTGCTTGTTCGCGCGGAAAAACAGAGACGGATCGAGCGAGTCAAAGATGCCGTCGAGCGTCCGCGCGTACTGAAACGTCGAGCCGTCCTTCAGTATCAAGCGCGTACTGCCGCCGCTGCTGTAGAAGCAGGAAACGTGGTTTACGCTGACGGGGATCAGCTCGTTGTTCGACGGGATCAGCAGCTTGTCGGAGTATTTGTCAGGGGCGATCAGTGCCGAAAAGCCTTTGAAGCCGCCGGGGAACGATCCGTTCAGTTTGCGGTATTTATTCAGTGCACGCCTTATGCCGTTCATCTCTATGGGTTTGAGCAGGTAGTCGATGCTGTTCACCTTGAACGCCTCGATGGCATGTTCGTCGTATGCAGTTGTAAACACGACCGGGGTATCGACCGGTATGGCGCTGAAAATGTTGAAAGCCGAGCCGTCCGAAAGATGGATGTCCATAAATATTAAATCCGGCACCGGATGATTCCCTAACCACCTGATCGTCTGTATCACGCTTTCCGTGTGTCCTGAAAGCTCTATCATGGGATCGACCTCTGCAATGATGCTTTTCAGGTTTTCGTAGGCAGCCGTTTCGTCTTCAACTATAAGTACCTTCATATATTACACTCTCTTTTACTGTTCGGGCGCACAAACATAGTCAAAAAAAACAAATCTTCCGGGGTTTTTACCCAAAAAAAAGAAAAGGTGCATGTTCATCACGAAAAAAAGCATATTAAAATATGGTTTTTTATGCTTTCCGGGACGTGTTTTTTGCCTACTTTTGTAGAGGTTTTTGAAAAGCGTATCAATGAAAAAATGGTTTGACAGACTGGGGCCCGACAAGATATTGATTATAATCAGTCTCGTGGCCGGTGTATTTATTATCTATCCGAGGATTATTGATTTATCCGCCGAGCTGTCGCGCATGTCGACACGAAGCGAGAGTATGGAACATGTATTTTTCTTCATCTACCGCTACCTGTTTTTCTGCCTGTTTACGTGGACGCTGCTCACGATAAACATGCGCGAACGGACGGAGCAGTTCTTCCCGAACCGGCTGCTCAAGATGGGGCTGATCACGGCTATTGCCTACGGCGTGTATGTGATGATTTCGCTGCTGATAAGCAAGCATGTCGACTGCTTCACGGGGCTGCTTCTGTTTCAGTTCGTTGTGACGTTTATGCTGTGCGCCTTCACGGGCTACGTGATCGCCCTGTATGCCGAGCAGCGCGAACGGGAGATGGAAATCGAACAGTTGAAAACCGAAAACCTGCAAAGCCGCTGCGAAGCGCTTGCCAGCCAGATTAATCCTCACTTTTTCTTCAACTCGCTGAACAGCCTGTCGGCGCTTGTGCGGTGCAACAGGAAGGAGCAGACGCTGGAATATATCAACAAGTTGTCGGACGTGTTTCGCTACAGCCTGCAAAGCGACAAGAAGGGTCTGGTCGAGCTGCGCGAGGAGCTGGATTTCCTCGAATCGTTTCGCTATCTGCAGGAAATACGCTATGCCGACAATCTGAGCTTCGACATCCAAATCCCCGAATCGAAAAAGAACAGGCTCATCCCTGTCCTCTCGCTGCTGCCCCTGATCGGCAATATAGTAAAGCATAACATGATTGACAGCGAAAACCGGATGAGCGTGTCCGTGCGGGTCAACGACAGCGACGAGCTTGTGATTTCGAACCCTGTGCACCACAAGCTCGAAAATGCCGACCGCAACGGCCTCGGGCTGTCCAACCTGGCCGACCGCTTCGAACTGCTGCGAAATAAAAGAATCAGGATCGAGAATAATGATGGCGTCTTCAGCGTCTTCCTGCCGCTCTGACGGGAGGGGTGAACTGTGCCGGGGTCGAACCGGCGACCTCCGCCCTGTCAAGGCGGCGCTCTGAACCAACTGAGCTAACAGTTCAATATCTTTCGGTCGCAAAAGTATAAAAATAATTTCATATCTTTGCCATCTCTTATCAAAATTGATATAAAAACTTATGGAGCAACTTGCGAGTTTACACATATACAATACGTTGACGCGACAGAAGGAGCTTTTCACGCCTCTCGTCCCTCTACACGCCGGAATGTATGTCTGCGGCCCGACGGTGTATGGCGACCCGCACATGGGGCACGCCCGTTCGGCCATCACGTTCGACATACTGTTCCGCTACCTCCTCCATGCGGGCTACAAGGTGCGTTATGTGCGTAATATCACCGACGTAGGACATCTGGAACATGATGCTGACAGCGGCGAAGACAAGGTTGCAAAAAAAGCACGGCTCGAACAGCTCGAACCGATGGAGATTGTTCAGTATTACCTTCTTCGCTACCAGGATGCGATGCGTGCGCTGAACGTGCTGCCGCCGAGTATCGAGCCGCATGCATCGGGACATATCATCGAGCAGATCGCCCTCGTGCAGCAAATCCTCGCGCACGGATACGCTTACGAAAGCAACGGCTCGGTTTATTTCGACGTGGCAAAATATAACCGGACGCATCGCTATGGCGTCCTCTCGAACAGGAACGTCGACGAGCTGATCAACACGACGCGCAACCTCGACGGACAGGAAGAGAAACGCAATCCCGTCGATTTCGCCCTGTGGAAAAAAGTGCAGCCCGAACATATCATGCGCTGGCCTTCGCCCTGGGGCGATGGATTCCCCGGCTGGCATTGCGAATGTACGGCGATGGGCAGGAAATATCTGGGTGAACAGTTCGATATCCACGGCGGCGGGATGGATCTGATTTTTCCGCATCACGAGTGCGAAATCGCGCAGGCTGTGGCGTCGCAGGGGCGCGACACCGTCCGATACTGGATGCACAACAACATGATCACCGTCAACGGACAGAAGATGGGGAAATCGCTTGGCAACGCCATCACGCTGGAAGAGTTTTTCACCGGCGGGCATCCCATGCTGACGCAGGCCTATACGCCGATGACCGTCCGCTTCTTCATCCTTCAGGCGCACTATCGCAGCACGCTCGACTTCAGCAACGAAGCTCTGCAGGCCTCCGAAAAGGGGCTGGAGCGCCTGCTCGAAACGTACGCGCGGCTACAGAAACTGACGCCGGCCGCCGTTGCGTCGCCGGCCGGCATACAGGGGCTGCGCGCGCGATGCGAAGAGGCGATGTGCGACGACCTGAACACGCCGGTCGTCATCGCGCACCTCTTCGAGGCGAGCAAAGCCATTAACATGGCTGCCGACGGCAAGGCTTCCATTCCGGCCGCCGACCTCGACGAGCTGAAAGCGACCTTCGCCCTCTTCATCGAAGACATTCTCGGGCTGAAGCAGGCCGGTGACGGCGATGGAAAAGACCTGGAGGCATACAGAAAGGCCGTCGACCTGCTGCTGCACATCCGCCTGCAGGCGAAACAGAACAGGGACTGGGCGACGTCCGACAAGATACGCGACGAACTGTCGGCATACGGTTTCACGGTGAAGGACACAAAGGACGGATTCGAATGGGGGCTTTGACGATCCGGGACTTTTTCAGGAATGACGCCTTTGCGGCAGCGGCCGGCGTCGAACTGCTCGAGGCCGGAAACGGATATGCGCGGGCACGGATGGAAATCAGGCCGCTGCACCTCAACGGCGGCGGCGTCTGTCAGGGAGGCGCTCTCTTTACGCTGGCAGACCTGGCCTTTGCGGTGGCGGCAAACAGCCACGCGAAACTGACGTTTTCCATCACTTCTTCCATTCAGATATTCAAATCCGAGAAGTCGGGCTACCTGTATGCCGAAGCGCGCGAAGTGTTCAGTCACAGCCGCCTGTCGAACTGCGAAGTGCGCATTACGAACGGGGAGGGCGAACTCGTCGCCACCTTCAACGGAACGGGCTACCGCAAAGATACGGCGCTGCCTTTCGATCCTCTGAAACAATAACAATTAACGTAATACAATGACAGCTATGAGAAGTTTTGCCAGCGACAACAATTCGGGCGTACACCCCACGGTAATGAATGCCCTCATCGAGGCGAACCGCGACCACGCGCCCGGCTACGGCGACGATCCCTGGACGGAAGCCGCCGTGCGCGGACTGAAAGAAGTTTTCGGCGAAAGCGCCGAGCCGTTTATCGTTTTCAACGGGACGGGCGCCAACTCGGTTGCCCTGCAGGCCGTCGCGCGGTCGTTTAACAGCATTATCTGCGCGCAGACTGCCCATATCTATGTGGACGAATGTGGCGCTCCGGCACGGATGACAGGCGCTACGGTGATCGCCGTGCCGACATCCGACGGCAAGCTGACGCCCGACCTTATCCGCCCGCACCTGAAGCACTTCGGCGTATGCCATCATGCCAGCCCGAAAGCCGTGTACATCTCGCAGGCTACCGAACTGGGGACGGCCTATACAATCGACGAGGTGAAGGCCATCGCCGACCTGCTGCATCAGTACGGCATGTACCTTCACATGGACGGCGCGCGGCTGGCGAATGTGTGTGCAAGGCTCGACTGTTCGATGCGTCAAATGACGGTAGACGCCGGGGTCGACGTCCTCAGTTTCGGAGGGACAAAGAACGGGATGATGGCCGGCGAGGCGGTCGTCGCTTTCCGTCCCGAAATCGCGGAACATCTGGCCTATTTCAGGAAACAGTCGGCCCAGCTCGCCTCGAAGATGCGCTATCTCTCGGCGCAGTTCGTGCCGTATCTGCACAACGAGCTGTGGCGGCAAAACGCCCTCCATGCCAACCGCATGGCTGCAAAACTGGTCGCCATCCTGCAGCAGTTTCCGCAAGTCCGCCTGACGCAGAAGCCGGAAACCAATCAACTGTTCTTCACGATGCCGCCCGAAGCCGCCCGGAAACTGGAAGAAAAATATTTCTTCTACTACTGGAACGAGGCGGCGTATGAGATTCGCTTCGTCACGTCATGGGATACGACGGACGAAGATCTCGACGGGCTTGAAGTGACGCTGAAAGAGATTTTATGATTTAACGCGCCTCCCTGCGCTTCTCCACGGAAAAGGAGAGGAGGCTGACGGGGGAGGGGCGGCTCGAATCCTGGGACTTCCGAATCTTCAATTTTTTCTATGCTGAGCAAAACGCGGGGCATTGTGCTGCACTCCATGCATTACAGCGATAAGTATGACATCGTGCATATTTATACGGAGGCGTTTGGCCGCACGCCGTACATGATCGCGCGGCAGCGGGGACGGAAACGCGGCGTGTCGCATGCGCTGTTTATGCCGCTGTCGATCGTCGAGATGGAAGTGGAGCACTTGAATACGAGAGATATTCAGCGCGTACGCGAGGCGAGGATCTGCTTCCCGCTAAGCAGCGTGCCGGCGCATCCGGTGAAGAACTGTATCGCCCTGTTTCTGTCGGAAGTGCTGTATCGCGCGATACGGTCGCAGGCGCCCGACGGGCAACTGTTCGGCTACCTGAACGATTCGGTGCAGTGGCTCGAGATGGCGGACGGGGGTGTGGCCAATTTCCATCTGGTCTTCCTGATGCAGCTTGTGCGCTATCTCGGGG
Source organism: Tannerella sp. (assembly GCA_031266995.1). Classification (GTDB taxonomy): domain Bacteria; phylum Bacteroidota; class Bacteroidia; order Bacteroidales; family Tannerellaceae; genus Tannerella. The sequence goes on along the minus strand of JAIRZY010000203.1, from coordinate 2,050 downwards.
TGTATCCGAACATCTCGTCGTTCAGTCCGGACGGTTATTTCGACATGCTGAACGGGATATTTACCACCATTCCACCTGAACACGGACATTATCTTGACCGCGAGGAGAGCGTCATCTTTTCGCGACTGCTGCGCATGAATTACGCGAACATGGGGCTGTATGGCTTTTCGCGCGAGGAACGGCAGCGCATCATCGGACGGATACTGGAATACTACCGGCTCCACATGCCCGACTTTCCGGAGATCCGGTCAGTGGCGGTCATGCAGAGCCTTTTCGAGTGAGACGAGGTTCAGTTCGGCGGCCTTGCGGTGCATGAACTGCAGGGCGGCGGCGCGCTCGTTGGGGATGACGCCGTCGAGGATGGCATTCCTGATGGCCTCCTTGATGACGCCGACGGGGCGCGAGGGGGGCAGCCCGAACGTGGCCATGATTTCCTCGCCGCTGACGGGCGGCTGAAAGTTGCGCAGGCGGTCTTTCTCCTCTATCTGTACCAGTTTCTCGCGCACGAGGCGGAAGTTGTGCAGGAAGCGCCGCACCTTGTCGGGGTTCTTGCTCGTGATGTCGGCCTCGCAGAGGAGCATCAGGTCGTCGATGTCGTCTCCGGCGTCGAAGAGGAGGCGCCGAACGGCGGAGTCGGTCACGTCTTCGTCGACGAGCGCGATGGGGCGCATGTGCAACTCGACCATTTTCTGCACGTATTTCATCTTTTCATTCATCGGGAGCTTCAGGCGGCGGAAGATGACGGGAACCATCCTGGCGCCCGCGACGTTGTGGCTGTGGAAGGTCCATCCGAGCCGCCGGTCGAAGCGTTTGGTCTCGGGCTTGGCAATGTCGTGCAGGAGCGCGCTCCAGCGCAGCCACAGGTTGTCGCTCGCGCGGCTCAGGCGGTCGAGCACCATCAGCGTGTGGGCGAAATTATCCTTGTGTCCGATGCCCTCCTTCGTCTCCACGCCCTTGAGCGCCGGCAGTTCGGGGAAGACAATGTCGAGCAGTCCGCAGGCGTCGAGCAGTTCGAAGCCGACCGAGGGTTTGGGTGAGAGGATAATCCTGTTCAGCTCGTCTGCAATCCGTTCGGCGGAGATGATGCCGATGCGTTCGCGGTTGCGGGCGATGGCGTCGAAAGTGTCGGGGTCGAGGAAGAAGCCGAGTTGCGAGGCAAAGCGGATGGCGCGCATCATGCGGAGCGGGTCGTCGCTGAAGGTCACGTCGGGGTCGAGCGGCGTGACGATGCGCAGGCGCTCGAGGTCGCCAACGCCGTCGAAGGGGTCGACCAGCTCGCCCAGACGGGGCGCGTTGAGGCAGAGCGCAAGGGCGTTGATGGTGAAGTCGCGGCGGTTCTGGTCGTCTTCGACGGTGCCGTCTTCGACGACGGGCTTGCGGCTGTCGCGGCTGTAGGATTCGCGGCGCGCGCCGACGAACTCAAGCTCCGTGTCGCGCCACTTCACCTGCGCCGTCCCGAAATTGCGGAACACGGTCAGATACGCGTCCCGTCCCAGCCGCTTTGCGACGGCTTCGGCCAGACGGATGCCGCTGCCGACGGTGACGATGTCGATGTCTTTCGACTGGCGGTGCAGGAGGATGTCGCGCACGAATCCACCGATGACGTATGTCTCCATCCCGAGCGCATCGGCCGTCTTCGTGACGGCACGAAAAACGGGCGCGGCGAGGAGGCGGGTGATGTCTTCTTTATTATAATACATTCCTGATCTCTCTGTTCTTTTCCGGGTGCAAAGATACGGGAAAAATCACGGATTAAAAAAACTCCGGAGGAAACCGCGGCAAGGCGCGGATTCAGAAGCTGTTTTGAATCCTGAATCCCCTCCCCGGGGCATCTGACGCCCGCCGCGCAGGAAATTCCGAAAACCTTTCCGGCCGCTCCCGAAAACTTTTTGACTGCTCCCAAAACATGTCATTTGCGAAATCCCCATGCGGGGAAAGTGCAAATGACATGTCAAACATGGTGTCCACGGCTGTGGATTTTGCAAATGACATGTCAACGGTTAAATCCACGGCTGTGGATTTAACGAATGACATCCTAAAGGTTAAATCC
>JAIRZY010000087.1 GCA_031266995.1 Tannerella sp. | reverse complement strand
GGAAGCGCCCATAGTAGCCCGGGGCGCATCCTTCCCTCGCGTCCCATTATTATATCTGTACAATAATACGGGAAATAAGGGGTATATGATGAGGGGCTGTCCGGGCTACTAAGGGCGCTTCCGGATGATAAGGGTTTTGAAACGGCAGGGACGCTGGGGACGGCGTGCGTGGCGGGGTTGTAGAGTCGCGCATCGCGTCTCTACTGCGCAGTTCAGGCAGCCGGACGCGGTCCCTGCCCCGAGCTGCGCCTGCCGGCTTGCACGAGGTTATCCGCGCCGGACGCCATACGGCGTCGGCATGGAATGCACAAATACCATCCCCGCGAGCAGTATAATTGCCATATTTTCCTTATCTTTGGCGACTGTTTGAAACGCTTGTAGACAGACATCGCATGACGCTTGTGGAGAGATTCCTGAAGTATGTATCGTTCGACACGCAGTCGGACGGATCGTCGACGACGCGGCCGAGTACGCCGGGTCAGACGGTTTTCGCCCGCTATCTGGCAGACGAGCTGACGGCCATCGGGCTTGAAGACGTCGCGCTCAACGGCAGCGGCTGCGTCACGGCGACGCTGGCCGCCAGCCCGTCGCGCGAAGACAGGCCCGTCATCGGATTCCTTGCCCACATGGATACGAGTCCCGACATGCCGGGGCGCGACGTGAAGCCGCGCATCGTGCGCTACGCGGGCGGCGAGCTTGTGCTCAATGCCGGCCGGGGCATCGTCATGTCGCCCGACGTCTTTCCCGAACTGGCGGGATACGCCGGTCAGGAACTGATCGTGACGGACGGGACGACGCTGCTGGGCGCCGACGACAAGGCGGGCATTGCTGCCATCGTATCGGCGATGCACCGTCTGCGGACGCATCCCGAGATGCTGCACGGCAAGGTGCGCGTGGCCTTCACGCCCGACGAGGAGACGGGGCAGGGCGTGGATGGCTTCGACGTGGCGCGCTTCGGCTGCGCGTGGGCCTACACCGTTGACGGAGGCGAAATCGGCGAGCTGGAGTACGAGAATTTCAACGCGGCGGTGGCGCACGTCACCGTCACGGGCTGCAGCGTACACCCCGGATATGCAAAGGACAGGATGATCCATTCCGCCCGCGTGGCGATGGAACTGGACGCGCTCCTGCCCGCCCGCGAGCGCCCGGAGCATACGGAGGGCTACGAGGGATTCTATCACCTCACACGGATGGAGGGGACGGTAGAGCGGACGACGCTCGCATACCTCGTCCGCGACCACGACCGGCGCCTGTTCGAGGAGCGCAAGCGCTGCCTGCGCGACGCCGTGCGGCGGCTGAACGCGAAGTATCCCGGACGTATCGAGATCGAGATGCGTGACCAGTACCGCAACATGCGCGAAATACTGTCGTCGCACATGGACATCGTCGAGCTGGCCGCGCGTGCCATGCGCGCCGCCGGCGTGACGCCGTGCATCAGGCCCGTACGCGGGGGGACGGACGGCGCGCACCTGTCGTTTGCCGGCCTGCCGTGCCCGAACATCTTCACGGGCGGGCTGAACTTCCACGGGCCATACGAGTTCCTGCCCGTGCGTTCGCTCGAGAAAAGCATGGAGACCGTGACCGGAATCGCATGCATGGCATGAAAGAAACGATGAATCATTTATTCAAAATCATATAATAACACAGTATGAAAACAACTCCCTTTACAGATCTGCACATTGCACTGGGTGCAAAGATGCACGAGTTTGCCGGATATAACATGCCGGTCGAATATTCCGGCATTACGGTCGAACACCTTGCCGTATGCCGCGGCGCGGGCGTGTTCGACGTCTCGCACATGGGCGAGTTCCGGGTCGCAGGCCCGGCGGCGCTCGACTTCCTCCAGCGGGTGACGTCGAACGACGCCTCCGCGCTCGCCGTCGGCAAGGCACAGTACAGTTGCTTCCCGAACGAGCGGGGCGGCATCGTGGACGACATTGTCGTCTATCGCTGCGGCGACGACGAATACCTCATCGTCGTGAACGCGGCCAACATCGACAAGGACTGGGACTGGTGCATGGCGCACAACGCCGCCGGCGCCAGGCTCGAGAACGCGTCCGACCGCACGGGTCAACTGGCCGTCCAGGGGCCTGCCGCGCGCGGCATCATGCAGCGCCTCACGCCGGTCGACCTCGCCGCCATCCCCTACTACGCCTTCGCGACGGGCGCGTTTGCCGGATGCCGCGACGTGATCATTTCAAACACGGGATATACGGGCGCGGGAGGCTTCGAGCTTTACTTCCGCCCCGAAGACGGACGGCGCATCTGGGAAGCGCTCTTCGAGGCCGGACGGCCGGAAGGCATCCTGCCCGCGGGACTGGGCGCGCGCGACACGCTGCGCCTCGAAATGGGATACTGCCTCTACGGTAACGATATCGACGACACGACGTCGCCCCTCGAAGCCGGACTGGGATGGATCACCAAATTCACGGACGGGAAGGACTTCGTCTGCCGCGCCGGGCTGGAACGCCAGAAGAGGGAAGGCGTCGCCCGCCGCCTCTGCGCCTTCGAGCTGACCGAAAGGGGCATCCCGCGCCGCGGATACACGATTGCGGACAGGGACGGACGGGCGGTCGGCACGGTCACGTCGGGCACCATGTCGCCGCTCATGAAAAAAGGCATCGGGCTGGGCTACGTCCCGACGGAATACGCCGCCGCCGGCACGGCGCTGAATATCCTGATACGCGACAAACCCGTTGCCGCGCAGGTGGTCAAACTCCCCTTCCGCCCGCGGCCGTGACCGTCGACGTGTGCTTCTCGCCCGCCCTCTACCCGCTCTACCGCCGCGAGGAGGCCACGGTCGTGATCGTCGACGTCTTTCGCGCCACGACGACGATCGCGGCCGCCTTCGCCGCCGGCGCGCGCAGCATCCGCCCGGTGGCGACGGTCGGCGAGGCCGAGGCGTGCAAGGCCGCGGGATGGCTCGTCGGAGCCGAGCGCAACGTGCGCCGGTGCGCCTTCGCCGACTTCGGCAACTCGCCGTCCGACTACACGCCCGACAGGGTGGCGGGGCGCGACATCGCGTTTACCACCACCAACGGGACGCGCGCCATCCACTGCGCCCTCGGAGCGCGCCGCATCGTGACCGGCGCCTTCACCTGCCTGCACGCCGTCGCGCGATACTGCACGGCCGGCGGGCGCGACGCGGTTGTCCTCTGCTCCGGCTGGGAAGACCGCATCAACATCGAAGACACCCTTTTCGGCGGCGCGCTGACCGAAGCGCTGCTGCCCGCCGGCTACCGGCCTGCCGGCGACGCGGCGCAGATCGCCCTCGCCCTGTGGCAGGACGCGAAGGCGGACCTGCGTGCCTTCGTCGAACGGACGGAACACGCTGCGCGCCTCCGTGCCAACGGACTGAACGCCGACATACCCCGCTGCCTGACGCCGGACACGCTGACGATCGTCCCCGTCTATTCCGCGGAGAGGGGGGTATTGCTGCCGGCATAACTGTTATTCAAAATTCAAAGATTCCAAATTCAAAGATTCCGCTCTCATGCTGTGAGCGGAATTTCTGCTATGGTCAGATTTTTCACTCGAATTTCGAGCGGACTTTCTACCATGTGTATATTTCTTCCTCGAACTTCGAGCGAACTTTCTACCATGTGCAGATTTCTTCCTCGAACTTCGAGCGAACTTTCTACCATGTGCAGATTCCTTTCTCGAACTTCGAGCGAACTTTCTACCATGTGTATATTTCTTCCTCGAACTTCGAGCGGACTTTCCTCCCTGGGAGGATTTCTTCCTCGAAGTTTAAGCGGATTTTTTTTAAACAGGGAAATACGGATCACACGAAGAGGATGTGAGAATGAGACAATATGCCGGCAAAACATTTCATTTTCACATTTAC
>JAIRZY010000071.1 GCA_031266995.1 Tannerella sp. | reverse complement strand
GTACCCGATGAAAACCAGCTGGCATGGCACGAACGCGAACAGTATGCCTTCGTCCATTTCACCACCAACACCTTTACAGACCGCGAATGGGGCTACGGCGACGAATCTCCGGACATCTTCAACCCCTCCGCTTTCGACGCCGGGCAGTGGGCACGAACGGTTCGCGACGCCGGCCTGAAAGGCATCATCCTCACCTGCAAGCACCACGACGGATTTTGCCTCTGGCCGAGCGCCACCACCGGGCATTCCGTCGCGCACAGCCCCTTTCGCAACGGCAAGGGCGACATCGTGAAAGAAGTCTCCGAAGCCTGCCGCGCGTACGGCCTCTTTTTCGGCATCTACCTCTCGCCCTGGGACAGGAATTTCGCACACTACGCCTCGCCGGAATACATTGATTATTACCGAAACCAGCTCGCAGAACTGCTAAAAAATTACGGCGACATCGCCGAAGTCTGGTTCGACGGCGCGAACGGAGGCGACGGCTACTACGGCGGCGCCCGCGAACAGCGGAAAATCGACAACCGCACCTACTATGACTGGCCAAACACGCACGCCATCGTCCGCCGCCTCGCCCCCCGCGCCGTGATGTTCAGCGACGCCGGCCCCGACATCCGCTGGTGCGGCAACGAACGCGGCTTTGCCGGCGAAACCAACTGGTGTACGATCAGCAGCGACACCCTGTATCCCGGTAAACCGGACATAACCACCCTGTTAAATACCGGCTCCGAAGACGGGAATGCCTGGATTCCGGCCGAAGTAGACGTCTCCATCCGCCCCGGATGGTTTTATCACGAAACGGAAGACGACAAGGTGCGCACGCCCGAAAACCTCTTTACGCTCTACCTGCAGTCCGTCGGACGCGGCGCCAGCCTGCTCCTCAACCTGCCCCCCGACCGGCGCGGACTCATTCACGAAAACGACATACGAGCACTGCAGGGATGGAAAAAAATGCTCGACGAAGCCTTTGCCCGCAATCTGGCCGCCCGCGCCAAAGCGACAGCCGACACGCATCGCGGAAAATCCGTGCGCTATGCCGCCACCAACGTAACCGACGGCGACCGCGAAACTTACTGGGCGACGGACGACGGCGTGACGACCGGCAGTCTGGAAATCGACCTGGGCCGGCCTCAGAAAGTCAGCTATATCCTGATTCAGGAATACATTCGTCTGGGACAGCGAGTAAAAACGTTCGACGTAGAAGCAAAGCACGGCGACACCTGGGAAAAAGTCGGTAGCGGCACTACCGTCGGATACAAGCGTATCCTGCCCCTCGGCGGCCTCGAGGCATCCGCCCTGCGCATCCGCATCACCGGGGCCAGGGCCTGTCCACTGATTTCAAATATAGAGATTTATTGATTAGAAACTCAAAGATACAAGCCATAAAATTTTGAATTCCTCTATCCCGGCACAGAATCAGGCCGTGCAGCGTCGCATATAAAGAAAAAGCAGGAAAGAAAACAGATTGTTTTTTTTCCTGCCGGTATACAAAAGGAAAGCCGCACAATATGGATGTGAAAAACTCCGTATGACAGGATTTGAGTGCTTTACTACCGTTGTAATCCGCCGTGCAAAAGCATGTCCCGCAGGATGCGGCCCGCCATTGGCAGCAAGAGCTTGTCTCGGAATTTCAATGAATCTGATGAGTTTACCAATCGAACATGTGCGGCTTAACCCATCTTTTCATGCAAAAATAGACTATTATCGCGAGGCGAACAAATTTTTTCAACAAAAAATATACTTTTAACATTCGCACTGCCCGAAAAAAATGGCGCTTCGCCGGGAAACGCCATTTTCACGCTGTCTTACTTGTGCCTTACTTTACTTTTTCTACTATGGCTTTGAACGCATCCGGATGGTTAGCCGCCAAATCGGCAAGAACTTTGCGATTGATTTCAATACCTGCGTCGCGCAGGGCGCCCATCAGACGCGAGTACGACCAGCCTTCCAGCCGTACGGCGGCATTGATACGCTGAATCCACAATGCGCGGAAATTGCGTTTTTTGTTCCGGCGGTCGCGAAAGGCATACGTCAAACCTTTTTCCCACGTGTTTTTTGCGACCGTCCACACATTTTTACGGGCGCCGTAATAGCCCCTCGTAAGTTTCAGAATCCGTTTTCTTTTTGCTCTCGAAGCAACATGATTTACTGATCTTGGCATAATTTTGAAATTGTGAATGTCAGCGTCATCTTTTTACGATGATCTTAGGCGCTGAGCACTCGGTTAATAAAAAAATATGGATATCTCCTGTGGTGAGGTGGATGACCTCACTTGATACAAAGCATTCGCTTTACGTTATTTGCATCCACAGCCGCTACCAGACCGATATGGGTCAGGTTGCGTTTCTGCTTTTTCGTCTTCTTCGTCAGAATGTGACTTTTAAAAGCATGTTTTCTCTTAATTTTCCCTGTTCCGGTAAGGGTAAACCTCTTTTTGGCACCGGAATTAGTCTTCAATTTTGGCATTTCTACTTACTTTTTTTTATTAGTACTCAATAAAATATAATCTATTCTTTTTCCGTATTCGGTTTAGCTGTCGGTTTGGATACCGTCGGTTTGATGACGCTTTTCTTTGGCGAGAGCATGATCGTCATCCGTTTGCCTTCGAGCAGCGGCATCTGGTCTACTTTCGCATATTCTTCCAACTCGTTTGCAAAACGGAGCAACAACACCTCTCCCTGTTCCTTAAACAAAATCGAACGGCCTTTGAAAAATACGTATGCTTTCACTTTTGCTCCTTCTTCCAGAAAACTCTTTGCATGGCGCAGTTTGAAGTTGTAATCGTGGTCGTCCGTCTGAGGGCCAAACCGGATTTCCTTCACCACTATCTTTACTGATTTGGCGTTCTGCTCTTTCTTCCGTTTTTTCTGCTGATAGAGAAATTTCTGGTAATCGGTAATCCTGCATACGGGTGGATCTGCATTGGGCGATATTTCCACAAGATCCAGTTCCATGTCTTCCGCCATCTGTAATGCCTTACCGGTCTGATAAATGCCATTTGTCACATTCTCACCTACCAAGCGTACTTCAGGAACTCGAATCCGTTCATTGATTCTGTACAGTTCTTTCACACGGTCGTTCTTCATTCGTCGACTATCATTTAAAAATATACCTCCTTTTTATGTTTATTTTACTCTATTTCTGCTTTATTTGGTTTGATCCTTTTCCCAACGATGCATCATTTCATTGATCTCCGTTGTCAAATTCGCGGCAAAGGTAGTAATTTTCATTGAACCTTTATCGCCTTCGCCCTGTTTTCTTACGGAAACTTCGTTATTTTCTATTTCTTTTTCGCCGACAATCAGCATGTACGGGATTCGTTTCAGTTCATTATCGCGTATTTTGCGTCCGACTTTCTCGTTGCGGTCGTCGACGGCTACGCGGAGATCCTGCGCCTCCAGTTCTTCCGCAACCTGATAGGCATAGGCGTTATATTTCTCGCTGACAGGCATTACGATGACCTGGTCGGGAGTGAGCCACAGGGGAAATTTCCCACCCGTATGCTCGATCAGCACGGCTACGAAGCGTTCCATCGAGCCGAACGGTGCACGGTGAATCATCACCGGACGGTGTTTTCTGTTGTCTTCGCCCGTGTATTCGAGATCGAAGCGTTCGGGCAGGTTGTAGTCCACTTGGATGGTGCCCAACTGCCAGCGGCGGCCGATGGCGTCTTTCACCATGAAGTCCAGCTTGGGGCCGTAGAACGCAGCCTCGCCCAGTTCGACTCGCGCCGGAAGTCCTTTTTCTTCGCAGGCTTCGATGATGGCGCGTTCGGCTCTCTCCCAGTTTTCGTCCGAGCCGATGTATTTTTCCCGGTCGGTCGGGTCGCGCAGGGAAATCTGTGCTTCAAAATTCTCGAAATCAAGCGCTTTGAAAATGATGAAGATGATATCCATTACTTTCAGGAACTCAGCTTTCAACTGATCGGGACGGCAAAACAGGTGTGCGTCGTCCTGCGTAAAGCCGCGAACGCGCGTCAGTCCGTGCAATTCGCCACTCTGTTCGTAGCGGTAGACCGTTCCGAACTCGGCGAAACGAACGGGTAAATCTCTGTAAGAGCGCGGAAAAGCCTTATACATCTCGCAGTGGTGCGGACAGTTCATCGGCTTCAGCAGAAATTCTTCACCCTCCTGCGGCGTAAGAATAGGCCGGAATGAATCTTTGCCGTATTTCTCATAATGCCCGGACGTTACGTAGAGCTGTTTGCCTCCTATATGCGGTGTGATTACTTGCTGATAGCCGTATTTTTTCTGGATTTGTTTCAGGAAATCTTCCAGTTTCAGGCGCAACTGCGTCCCGCGCGGTAGCCATAACGGCAACCCTGCGCCGACAGCAGTCGAAAATGTGAACAGTTCCAGTTCTTTACCTACCTTTCGATGGTCGCGCTTTTTGGCTTCTTCCAGCATGACGAGGTATTCGTCCAGCAGTTTCTTTTTCGGGAACGTGATGCCGTAGAGCCGAACCATTTGCTTGCGTGTCTCGTCGCCACGCCAGTATGCGCCGGCTACGCTCATGATTTTGACGGCTTTGATATACGACGTATCGGGCAGGTGCGGGCCTCGGCACAAGTCGGTGAAATCGCCTTGCGAGTAGGTCGTGATGCGTCCGTCTTCCAGCTCGCCAATTAGCTCTGTTTTATATACTTCATTGCGGTCGCCGAACATTTTCAGTGCGTCGGCTCTGGAGATGCTTTCCCGTTTGATATGTTCTTTTCTGGCTGCCAGTTCCAGCATTTTAGCTTCGATTCGGGCGAAATCGCTGTCGGTAACGGTGCGGTCGCCGAGGTCGACGTCGTAGTAGAAGCCGTTTTCGATTGCGGGGCCGATGCCGAATTTGACGCCCGGATAAAGTTCCTGCAGCGCCTCGGCCATCAGGTGCGCACTCGAATGCCAGTAGGTGTGTTTCCCTTCTTCGTCTTCCCATTTGAGAAGCCGGAGTGTGGCATCGGTCGGCAAAGGACGGCTCAGATCCCACACTTCGCCATTCACCTCGGCGGCTAACACGCTTTCGGCCAGGCGCGGACTGATGCTTTCCGCTACCTGCAGCGAAGTCGTGCCTTCTGTATATTCTCTGACGGAATTATCCGGAAATGTTATTTTTATCATCGCTTTACGAAACTCTTTTTTCATTTTAGGACGCAAAGATAAGAAATAAATTGTGAAAATGTCGCAGGGAAGTCGGGCGGGATAAGGATTTTTTTGTTTTGGACGGTTTTGTTTCCTGTGTTTTAGGGGTAAAGAAACATGGAAATATTTCCGGGAATGTGAAAGTGCGGGAATGTGAGAATGTGAAAATGAACTGTCTCATTTTCACATTCTCATATTGTTTTTGGATTCATGCGTGAAACCGTGCGCAGTCGCGGCAAAAACCGCTTCGGCTACTTCCCCAATTCGCTTATTACGGCCTGATTGGCGGCGCGTACGGCGGCTTCGTTTACTTTTACTTCCTTGCGGTCGTAGGTCATGAGGCCGTTTACTTCGCCTTCGACGTCGGTGGTCTGGGTGTAGACGGCGGCGGAGAAGCCGCGCCTGACAAGCTGTTGCAATTCACGGGCGTACTTGACGTATTCGGCGGTCACTTCGTCCCGGTTTTTAAACTGAACGTAGCCCCAGTTTCGCTTGTCCCACCAAAGGTGTCCTTCCATTGGCAACCCGATGCCGCCATATTCGCCCAGCACATTGACGCGTTGCGGGTCAAAGAGGTACATGCTCGGGCCGGGATAGTTGTGCAGGTCGAGGATGTCTCCGCAGGCGCGGTGGTTGCCGCCGCTTGCGGGGTTGACGAGCCGCGAGGGGTCGTATGCCTTCGTGCGGGCGACGATTTTTTCGGTGTCAAACTGTCCCCATGCTTCGTTGAACGGTACCCAGATGACCACGGAGGGATTGGAGATGCACAGATCCATGATTTCCTGCCATTCCCGGCAGTAGTTTTCGATGGATTCCGCCGTGCGCGCCCTGTCGGAACCTCCGCCGTAGACGTGCGCTTCCCAGTGGTTGCCGTGGTCGCCGCTCGGCATATCCTGCCAGACGAGGATGCCTTCGCGGTCGCAATGGTAGTACCAGCGGGCGGGTTCGACTTTCACGTGCTTGCGAATCATGTTGAAGCCAAGCTCCTTCGTCTTGACGATATCATACGCGAGGGCTTCGTCCGTGGGGGCGGTATACAGTCCGTCCGGCCACCAGCCCTGATCGAGCGGGCCGTAGTGAAAATGATCCCTGCCGTTCAGTTGCATGCGTATGATGCCGGCGGCGTCGCGGGCTGTGGAAATCTTGCGCATGGCAGTGTAGGACGAGACCCGGTCGAGCACGTTTCCGGCGCGCAGCACGGAGACGGTCATCGAATAGAGCGTTGGCGACTCGGGCGTCCACAGTTTCGGGTTCTTCACGGGTATGCGCAGCGTCTTCCCGGCCAGTCCCTTTGCCGAGCCGACGGGCACGCCGCCGTCCAGAATACGGACTTCGATGACGTCGCGGCTCTGCGGGTCGGACGTTTCGACGGTCACGGAGACGGTTTCGCTGTCGATGTCCGGTATGCTGCGGATGGCCGTCACGTGGCTGGCGTGTACCGGTTCGAGCCACACGGTTTGCCAGATGCCCGTCACGGCCGTATACCAGATGCCTTCGGGATTGAGCCGCTGCTTGCCAAGGGGCTGGTATCCGCGGTCGGTCGGGTCCCATACGCGGACGGCCAGTTTCTGCCGGCCGGAGGTCAGGAAGGGCGTGATGTCGAACGAGAAAGGCGTGTATCCGCCCCGGTGGGAGCCGACGAGGATGTCGTTTACGAACACGTCCGCCTGCCAGTCGACGGCGCCGAAGTTCAGCTTGACGTGTTTGCCTTTCCATGCGGAGGGCAGCGTGAACGTGCGCCTGTACCACAGTTCCTGCTTTTCGGTCACGGTCTTCTGAACGCCCGAAAGCGACGATTCGACGGGGAAGGGCACCAGTATCCGGCCGTCGAACGTTTCGGGTTCGACTTTGCCTTTGTCGAGGATGGCATATTCCCACTCGCCGTTCAGATTCAGCCACAGAGGGCGTTCCAGCAACGGACGCGGATATTCGGGAAGGACTTCGGCCGGTTTGATTTTTTCGGCCCAGTCGGTTTTCAGCTTGTCGCCCGCGGGTTTCCACTGCGCCTGCACGCATACGGCGAAAGTCAGAATAAAGGAAATAGATAACAAATGTTTTTTCATCAGATTATAATTAAAAAGTTAATATTCAGTCTGCCTCGTTCAGCGAAAACGGCTTTTCCACGCGTTGCGCATTGCCGGAAAATCCGCATCGCCGCCAAAGGTAGTAAAACAATTCGATATTCAATATTCACGGATTCAAAATTACGGGACAAACGCATTTCGGCCGGGACGGCGGCTACGGGAGCAGGGCGTGTGAGAGACTGCCTGTGCAAGCCTGTCGGCGTGTCCGGAAGCCCGGCAACGGCGCTTGCCCGTGTTCCGATCAGGGCGCCAACCTGACCGGCAGTACCTTCAAGGCACTGTACAGGCAGCGGATATCATCAGAACCGGGACGGATTCCGACCAGAATCAATGATTCTATGCAGAACCGGGACGGATTCCGATCAGAAACAATGATTCTATGCAGAACCGGGATGGATTCCGATCAGAATCATTGATTCTACACAGAATCGGGATGGATTCCGATCAGAAACAATGTTTCCATGCAGAACCGGGACTGATTCCGACCGGAAACATTGTTTCTATGCAGAACCGGGATGGATTCCGAACATTTTACCCTGCACGGAGTATAATAATACCTCAAAAAAAAGAATTAACCATTATTCCCCCGCCGGGAAAATAATCCGGTAGTTTCCGCTCAGATGCATGAAGGCGAAAAGCTGCAGCAGCCCGTCGTAGTAGGCATCGAAGTATCCGTCGTCGTAAGGGCGGTTTTCGGTGTTCCAGAAATGGTCGACGAATTCGCGGCTTACGGGATGCGTGCAGACGAGCGAGGCGGCCGCGGCTGTGGCCACCAGACCGGTCGAATGGCGCAGCGCCGTATATCCGCCCGCGGGCAGGATCCATTCCGGATGGCTTCCGTCTATGCAGTACTGGTCGACAAACGTTTCAAGCCTCTGCGAGTAGAGGAAATCCTGGATTCTGTTTCCGTAGTCGGACTGCCATGCCCTGTCGGCGCAGGCCCAGGAATAGTCGAGTGCGATGTTCATCGGCACCCGCCAGGAGTCGAAGCGGAACACGTCGTCGACGCGCTCTCTCATCTTCATCGGCGCGCCGTCGTAGTCCGTCCGGTCGGGGTTGAGGCCCGTTTCGGGATGTATGGCTGCGTGCAGGTACTCACGGCTCGTCGCCGCACATTCGCGCCAGAAGTCGGCACGCCCGTCGTCGGCCCATCGCGCCCATACTTCGTAGAAGGCGGGCACGTGGTATGACGGGTCGGTGAAGGTCGAGCCCCAGAACGATTCGGGTGTGAAGGTGATGAGCTTGCGCTCGACTTCGATGAAGTTTGTCACGCCGCTGTCGCGTTCGGTTTTTGAAAACGCACAGTCGAGGATGTGCTGCGCCTCCTGGCGGTAATTGATTCCGGTGCCGTCGCCCCAGCGGTTCGAGGCGAAGAGGAGGGCGGTGACGTAGTACAGCTCGCCGTCGGAGGCCGGCCCCTGCGCGTTTCGCGTGCCGTCGATCTTGCAGCTCCATGCGAAATAGCCGCGGTAGGGGCCGTCGCGGTGCTGCATGTACTCGACGCCCCACCGCCACAGGCGGTCGAAGATGTCTTTCCTGTCCAGTTGCACGGCAATCATCAGTCCGTATGACATTCCTTCGGTGCGCACATCGTGATTCTTCATGTCCGAGATGTAGGCCATCGAGTCGCCGACTTCGAAGTATACCCTGTCGGGGCCTTCGAAAATGTTATATACGATTTGGTTCAGCTTCGCGTCGATGTCCTTTTGGGCATATCCCAGCTCGGCGAAGAGGTTACGGTACTCACGCGTTTCGAACGCGCCTTTGTCCCACGGCTTCAGTTCCCTGTTCGCGGGGTTGCAGGCCATGAGGCCTGCCGTTGCGATAAGTAGCAATATTTTTTTCATAGTTTTCAATTTTTACTGTCTTCTTCCTTCAATGGTGATAATCGAGCCGTCGTCGCGATATTTCAGCTCGACGACTTTCAGGCTTCGCAGCCACGTTTTCCCTCCCGAGGGGACGCAGTCGTGATGAAAGAGATACCACGCTCCGCGATATTCGACGATGGCATGATGCGTCGTCCAGCCCACCACCGGTGTCAGTATCACGCCCCGGAAGGTAAACGGGCCGAGGGGACTGTCGCCGACGGCATAGCAGAGCCGGTGCGTGTCGCCCGTCGAATAGGAAAAATAGTATTTCCCGCCGTATCTGTGCATCCACGACGCCTCGAAGAAGCGGCGCGGCGTGTCGCCCTGCGTGAGCGGCCGTCCGGCTTCGTCGAGAATCGTCACGTCGCGCGGTTCTTCGGCAAAGCCGAGCATGTCGTCGCTCAGGAGCGCCACTTTCGGACCGAGGGCCGGCGCGTCGTCCGCAGGGAAGGCGGCCGCTTCCAGCGCCCTGTTGTTGCGGTAGCGCTGCAACTGTCCACCCCAGATGCCACCGAAATACATGTAGTATTTCCCTCCGTCTTCGAAGACGGCCGGGTCGATGCTGTAGCTGCCCCGTATGGGGTCGGGCTGCGGCACGAAAGGCCCGCAGGGGCGGTTGGCCGTGGCCACGCCGATGCGGAAGATGTCGTTTCGATCCTTGAGAGGGAAATACATGTAGTACGTTCCGTTGCGGTGCGCCACATCGCAGTCCCACAACTGGCGGCCTGCCCAGGGAATGTCCTGCACGCGGAGCGCCACGCCGTGGTCGGTCACCGGGCCGTCGATGTCGTCCATCGAGAACACGCGGTAGTCGTTCATGTCGAAATGGTCGCCGCTGTCGTTTTCGGGTATGCCGCTGTCGCGATCGTGCGAAGGGTAGATGTACAGCCGCCCCTCGAACACGTGCACGGCCGGATCGGCCATGTAGTCATCCGGGATCAGATATCTTGCCTGTTTCATCCTCGCCTATTTTGCGTCGCCGGCAGCCATTCGTATGATTTCGTCTACGGCAGGCTTGGCGTTGCCCTCGCGGTCGAAGAGCAGGGCATAGTCCGTACGTCCGTATACCGGCCAGTTGTTGCGCCACGAGTCGTCGTCGCAGACGCCCCAGAGGGTGACGCGGCTGATCTTGTCCTGATGCGTGAAGAAGAGGCGGAAGAAGTCGGCCATGCGGCGTGTCCATGCGGCCGCCACGTCGTCGGGCAGTCCGTTGGCATAGGGGTTCAGCGCTTCGTCGAAGCGGTAGTCGGTCTCGATGGCCGCGCCCGTGTTTGGCTGCGGCGAGGGCAGGACCGTCAGGTCCAGCTCGGTAATCATCACCTTGACGCCCGTCCCGGCAAAGGCCAGCAGGCTTTTCTCGAACTCCTCGAGCGCGGGATAGTCCATCCCGACATGCCCCTGCATCCCCACGGCGTCGATGCGCAGACCGCGTTCCTGCAGCGTCTTCACAAGCCGGACGACCGTGTTGCGCTTCCCTTCGAAGGCCATCGAATAGTCGTTATAGTAAAGTTCGACGTCGGGGTCGGCCTCGTGGGCAAACTGGAAGGCAAGCGGGATAAATTCTTCGCCCAGAATCTCGTAGAATTTACTTTTGCGCCACGAGCCATCGTCGAGGATGGCTTCGTTGACCACATCCCAGCCTTTGATGCGTCCTTTGTAGTGCGTGACGACCGTGGTGATGTGATTCCTCAACCGTTCGGTAAGGATTTCGGGTGAGACGTTGTTACCCTTGTCGTCGACGCAGAGCCATGCCGGGGCCTGCGAGTGCCAGACCAGGCAGTGGCCCGTAATCCACATGCCGTTTGCTTCGCCCCATGCCACGAACCGGTTGGCGTCGTCGAAAAAGAACTCGCCTTCACTGGGTTGCAAAAACATGCTTTTCATACAGTTTTCCGGGACGATGGCCGAGAAGTTTTCGCGCGCGACGCGTTCCGACAACGTGTCCTTTCCCGTGAACTGGTTTATCGAGAGCGCCGTGCCGATATAAAACCTGTCTTTCAACGCTTCCCGCATGTGCACGGTTCCGGGTTGGGACGCCTGTTCGCATCCCGTTAACAAAAGGGCTAAAATGCCGCTGTACAAAATTAATTTCATAAGTTATTGTTTTTATTAAGTGATTATTGTGTCATCGAATATTTGAGTTTTAAATTCCCGAATCATTGAACTGTTTTCAGTTTCTTCTCCTCGATTTCTCTCCCGTACTCAACGAGCTGTTCGTCGGTAAGATTATAGCGCGAGACGACGAACGCCAGCAGCACGACGAGCAGCGCCGGAAGCGCCGCAAGCAGCAGCCTGATGCCAAACAGGGCGGTATCGTTCTGCACGTCGATCCTGGAATCGAAGCCGGTCAGCGAGAGCACGATGCCCGGCACAAAGCCGCCGAGCGCCAGTCCGAACTTGAAGAAGAAACCTATCAGCGCATTGGCAATGCCCGATATGCGTTTGCCCGTCTGCCATTCGCCGTAGCTGATGGCCTCGGGGATGAGCGACCAGATGAATGCGCCCACCACGCCGAACCCGACGGAACGGATGAACTGGAAGACAAATATCATACCCACCTGATCGGCCGGAAGAAGAAACAGCCCCGCAAACCCGACGAACGAAATGGCCAGCGAGAGATAGAGCAGCCCTTTCTTGCCGAGCTTCCTGCGCAGCAGCGGCATGAAGGGCAGTATGAGCAGCGCCGGAAGCGCGGATATCACGTTGTAGGCCCCGACCAGTGTCTCGTTGCCAAGATTGTATTTCACGAAAAAGGTGGCCGCCGAGTTGGTAATGGCCATAATGGCGAAGGCCGTGATGAACATGAACGAGACGATGCGCAGGGGCTTGTTGCGCACAATCTCGGTGAACAGATCGGTAAACTTCACCTTCGACTGGTCTTCCTTCGAAATCACCACGCGCTCCTTCGTGCCCGCAAACGAGAAGATGAGCGCGCCGAGACCCACCAGACCATAAATGATGATAGTCAGTAACCATCCGCCACGCGCCGCGGGCGAGTTCATCGTTCCGGCAAACGCGATGACGATAGTCGGCACGCCGTAGGTGATAGCCACCTGGGCTACGTTTACGAGCCACATGCGCGTGGTGGTGAGAATCGTCACCTCGTGCTGGTCGCGCGTCAGGGCGGCGTTGAGCGCGCCGAACGGCACGTTGACCGTCGTATACACGATCGAGAGGGCGACATAGGTCACACATGCATACGCGACATTTCCCGTCTCGCCGAAATCGGGGACGACAAAGCATGCAATCATCAGCACGGTAAGCGGCAGTGCCATGATGAGCAGCCAGCCGCGGTACTTGCCGAAGCGGGTGGTGCGCATGTCGATAAGGGCACCCACGATCGGGTCCCAGATGGCGTCGATGATGCGCACGCCCAAAAACATGGCGGCGGCAATGGCCGGATTCAGACCGTACACATTGGTGTAGAAAAACAGCAGGTAGGTCGTCACCGTCTGATAGATGAAGTTTTGTGCCATGTCTCCCGACCCGAACGCGATTCGTTCGAGCCACGACAGTTTGTAGAATCCCCTGGCTTCCGCGTGGCGGATGGTTTCCGTTGTCATGTTATTTCCAGTATTTCAAAATAAATTCCCTGAACGCGGGATAGTTTGGCCCGGCCTCGTGTCCGCGGTTGTGACGGCGGAAGCCGATGTCGCCCTGCAAATAATTCCTGTCGGTGACGGGCATGGGGATTTTCTGCCCCCTGTAGTCCATCACGTCGTTCATCACGACGCCCTTTCGGCCAAGCAGTTCGTATACGGGGCTGGCCGCGACGGCCGTGAGATAAAGCCCGTAGGGGTCAACCCACGCCTCGCCCTTGTTGAAGTCGCCACTGCCGATGAAGAGAGGCCGCGGCGCGCACAGCGCAACCAGCGATTCGGCATCGACCGGCATCCGCATCACTTTACGCGGCATGTAGCCGTCCGTGCTGCTCTCGTCGACGCCCGTATAAATCATGGCATTGCCGGCCAGCCAGTGATATTCGGAATCCCCGATGCAGATTTCCAGATCTTCGCCCAGATGCCGCCGGCTCTGCGCGATACCCATTGCACCGGACGAGCTGGGGAATGCGATGGACACGCGCCGGTCGTATGCCATCGTGACAAGCGTCGCCTTTCCGTAGCGTGAATGTCCGGTCACAGCCACTTTGGAGGCGTCGACGAGCGAGTTCTCCGTTTCGAAGTAATCAATCAGTCGGCTGATGCCCCACGACCATGCAACCAGCGTGCCCCAGTCGAGCGGCTTGCGCCATCCACCTCTGTTTACCAGGCCGATGAGATAGCTTGTCAGTGCGCTGCCATTGTCGGGCTGCAGCGCTCCGGGATCGAAATACAGGACGCCGATGCCTTCGGGCGCCATTGCCCGCCACAGGTCTTCGTCCGCCATCAGGCGACCGCCGAAACCGTAGGAATAATGGACGACGACGGGGACTTCGCCGGCAGCGCTTACCGGTACACGCAGCACGCCGCTGATTACGGGCGCCTGACGCACGTCGGGATGCATGGAAACGTCGATTTTCCCCGTGATTTTATATTCATGGAACGGGATGGTGGGAACGGGTGGGCCGAAGCGTCCGAAGACTTCCTTCTTTTCACCGTTGTCCTCTACCGTCCAGTCTATTTTGAGGCCGGCGGCTGCGGGCGGCACATATCCGTAGATTTTCTGCACTTCGTCGAAGATTTTCTCGCGACGCGTTTCCCACGACCGGGCATCCAGTCCGGAGAGGTCGTGAAGCGCCAGCGGCTTGTAGAATTTCTCGCCGGTGAAGTAGTCTCCTCCCGGTTCCCATGCCTGGATGTAGTTCGTCCACAGTCCGTAGGCCGAGCGAGCCGAGGTGCCGCCGGTATGTCCGACGCTGCTCGAGCCGCTGGCCCAGCTCCAGTTGCCTTCGGGATTGTCGGGACTGCCCGGCTTCATTGTGACGTCGCTGCCCAGCGATTGCAGGAGGGGCAGGTAGCGCTTGTCGTAGTCGTCACGGCGCGGAGCCGTTTCGGGGTATGTCAATCCAAGCTGCGACATCATCTGGTCGTGGTCTGCGCGCGTATATACATCGCCGGGCGGAACGTCCGGAAACAGTTTGTTAGCGCTCAGATATTCACTTTCGGGCGGGCCGAGGTAGCTGGGTTTCAGGCCGCCGAAGTCGAGCATGAGTTTTTCGAAGACGATGCCCGGTTCGAGTATCCGTATGCGGAGGGTGTGTTTTCCCGCTTCGCCGACGTGCATACGGGTATCCGATTTGATGAGGCGTTCGCCCTGCCACTTTCCGAGTTCGCCAAGGTAATGGCCGTTGAAGTTCACGATTTCCTCCTCGCCGCCGTCGAACGAAAGCGCATAACGCAGTCCCTTGTTGGCATTGAAATTCAGGGTGGGTGCCAGCCAGACGTGCACGTTTGCGTCGCCTGCCGAGGCGGTTTGTATCCCGTATTCGAGATAGATCGCGTCGGTTTCCTGCGGATAGGCATCCTGCGGGAGGGTTGTGACGCCCGATTTCGTTCGGCCGAGGTCGGGAATGACTTCCCATCGGATGCGTTCCGAACCCTGCGAGCGGACGAAATTTTCAGCTTCAATCGAGATGTAGCCGTCTTTTTCGACGAAGATTTTTTCTTTCGGCGTTTCGCGATATACGTATTCTACGGTGGGCATGATGTTTCGGAACGGGTCTTGCCACGACGTGTAGCCGATGCGTACCTGATCCATCTGGTGTGCCCATTTTCCGCCGGCAATGTCTTTGTTGTAATGTATCGTGAGCAGCGAATCGCGCAGGAAACACTCTTTCACCCTGTCGGCGTAGGCATTGGCGCGAAGGTCGTATGTCTTAGCATAGTGTTTGTTCATCATCGCAGCGTAATACATCTCGTAGAGGTTGCACATGCCGTTGATGGGAAACAGTACCAGTTCGTCGAACGCATCGCGATACGCCGTCGGCAACATGTTGTAGAGGCGGAAAGCGTCGAGCGCCAGATTTTTGTAGTCGTTTACTACCGTCTCAAACTCATTGTAGTTCTCCGCGCTGAAGGTTTTGTCGTCCAGCAGTTCCGGCGTTACGCGACTGTTGTACCGGGTGTAAAGCGTGAGGAGGCGGGCTGCCTCTTTCGCATGTTTTTCGCCAAACTGCTGCGCGCTCCACTCTTCCGTGTAGAACTGAAGGTTGTCCGGGCGGAATCTTTCGGGCGACCATGCCATATCGAGGAAAAAGCTGATGGGAAACTCCATCGGCTTCAGGTCGCCGACGTTGACAACCCACAGCCGGTCTACGCCGTGCGTATAGGAAAGATTCATCTGTTCCCACGTTCGCTGTATCTGCGAGACGTTAATCCATTTGTAGTTACGCGGTGCGCCTACATAGTCGAAATGGTAGTACATGCCGTATCCGCCTTTGCGCCGGGGCGCACGGATGTCGGGCAGTTTGCGCACATTGCCCCAGTTATCGTCGCAGAGCAGGAGTGTGACGTCGTCGGGGACGCGCATGCCTTTGTCGTAATAGTCCTGCACCTCCTTGTAGAGCGCCCATACCTGCGGTGTTTCGTCCGCTTTCTTTCCCGTCACTTTGGAGATGATTTTTCGCTGGTTGTTGATGATGCGCTGTAGCAGTGCGATATTGGCACCTTCGCTCATCGGTGCGTCGCCGTCGCCACGCATGCCGACCGTCACCACGGTTTCGAAATCTTTCATCCGTTCCATGCCGCTACGCCAAAATTCTTCCAGTTCTTTCGGGTTTCTTTCGTAGTTCCATTCGCCTTTGCCGTACCGGTTCCATTCCTCGTGGGCGCGTCCCATCGGTTCGTGATGCGAAGAGCCGATGACGACGCCCATCTCGTCGGCCAGCGCGCCGCTGAGCGGATCGTCATCGTAGAGGGCATTCCCCCACATGGCAGGCCAGAGAAAATTACCTTTCAGGCGGAGAATCAGTTCGAACATGTGCTCGTACATTTTCGAGTTGACGCCGCCGAATTTTTCTACGCACCAGCCTTTAAAGGCGGGTGATTCGTCGTTGATGAAGATACCCCGGTAACGGACAGACGGTTCTCCGTCAGTATATTCACCGGGTTTCACGTACAGATTTTCCCTGCGTTCGACCGGCACATCCGCCCACCAGTACCATGGCGACACTCCTATTTGCCGTGCAAGTTCGTAGATGCCGTATATCGTACCCCGTTTGTCGCTTCCGGCGATGACGAGGGCGGCGGCGATTCCGTCGGCCGGTTTTTCGACGGTGCGGATGATGTATTTCTCCTGCTTGCCTTTCAGGTCGTCGGCATTGATTTTACCTGCGGCTATCAGGCGGTCTATGGCGGCCGCCCTGCCTGCCGTCCCGACGATGACGACGTATGAATTGTCGGTCGAAGGCGTACCTCCGGCAACCTTTTGCAGATCGTCTTTCAGATTGCCGGCGGCGCGCAATACGCCTTTATATTCGGCTTCGTCGGTGAGGACTGCGGCCGGTTTCCCGTTTACCGCCAGTGGAAACCACGTAGGGTCGCTCTTCGCGAAAACAAATTGCTCTACCCCGAAACCGGACGACGGCGCGGGAGGAGGCGTATCGGCAAAACTCAGCCAGTCGATCTCGACCCGGCTTTTACCTTCGAGGTGTACAACCAAATCGTGCACGCCGGTCGGAGCGTCCGCAAGCGAAACGCTCGTCTCCATCCACTGCGCACTCTGAGGCACAGTGATTTCGGCAACAACCGTCCCGTTCGGTCCACCGGTCAGTATCTGCAACTTGCCGCCCGCAGCCGAAGACGTCCGGGCCTTGACTGCGACCGGTTTTTTATTTCCGAAATCGACCCGGTCGTACTGCACCCATGCGCCGTTGTCGCTCAGGATGGTTTTCCATCCCTCGAAGGTGTTCGCTTCGTTGAGGAACCCGATGCCTGCTCCCGTATTGCTCAACCGGCTGTAGCGGTCGAGTTGTATTTCCCTGCGTGCATCGGTGAGACCGACGCCGCGCAGCGTGGGAACGACCTTACGGATGGTGCCGTCGGACTCGAAACTGAGCAGGTCGATGCGGATGGAGCGATTCTTGTCAAAATTGGGCGAATAGTCGTTGTGATGGTAAAATAAATACCACTGTCCCTTATACTCGATAATGGAATGATGGTTTGTCCAGCAGCCGGTGGGCGACTGATCCATAATAGCTCCTTTCAGTTCGAACGGCCCCAGCGGACTGTCTCCCATAGCATACGCCAGCAATTCCGTCGAGTCCTGCACCCACGGAAAAGTAAAGTAATATTTGCCTTCGCGCTCGAAGACGAACGGCCCTTCCCTGAGGCCTTTTTCAGGCAGATTGTTTATCTGCATCGGCATCGGTTCGGACGCAAGTTCCAGCATGTTATCGCTTAGTTTGGCTCCCATTAAACCACCGCCTGCCCAGTAAATGTATGCCTGTCCGTCTTTGTCGATCAGCGTGCAGGGATCGATACCGTGAACCCCCTTGATGGGTTCGGCTCGCGGAACAAACGGCCCGTAAGGATGTTCGGCGATAGCCACGCCGACCATCATCCCGCGACCGGTCAACGTGTCTTTGACCGCTGCAGGAAAATAGAAATAATATTTGCCGTTGCGATAAATACAGTCGGGCGCCCACATGCTGTACGATTCCGGATTGACCCAGGCAACCTTGTCCTGGCTCACTATCACTCCGTGGTCGGTCCAGTCCGTCAGGTTTTCCGACGAAAACACGTGGTAATCCGCCATACAAAACCATTCCTTGAGCCGCTCGATAGGGCTGGGAATGTCGTGCGAAGGATATACATACACTTTTCCTTCAAAGACTCTGGCTGTCGGGTCGGCTGTGAACTGATCTCCGATAAACGGATTCTGAGCGCACAATATGCCTGCCAGCAGCGTCACAGATAATAATAAAATACTTCTTTTCATGGGTTTATACTTTTTTATTTGTTCAATAGTTCATTTACCGCGTTCACTAAGAAAATATAACCGGCGCCTACGTTCACCACATATTCGTTTTCGCCCCAGAAAAACGGCCAGTCTTCCTTATTTTCGGGGAAATCGGGTTTGAGAATCAATACGCCGGGCACGACGCCACCGGCCAGGAAAGTGAAATCGGCGCGGTTGTTGCCGTAAGCGACTT
The DNA here is from genome assembly GCA_031266995.1 of Tannerella sp. Taxonomy (GTDB): domain Bacteria; phylum Bacteroidota; class Bacteroidia; order Bacteroidales; family Tannerellaceae; genus Tannerella. Next base: position 11,056 of record JAIRZY010000071.1, on the reverse strand, counting down.
TCTTGGACGAGGTGCCTACGCCCGACACGAACGATATGTCGCTGTCGGGATGGCATCCGTAAATATAATTCAACCCTCTGCACACGTATTCAGGGTCAACCAGCTCGGGAAAGATGCGATGCAGCAGGTAGCACGTGACGGAAGTCTGTATCACCCCGCCGTTACCGGCCCATCCCCCCGTGGAAATAAAGACGCCGAAAGGATTCAGTCGCTCGGCGGATGCCAGCCGCTCCATGTAAGCCTTTACCTGCGGTTCTACCTGCTTCCTGAACGACTCGTCCATCAGGGGAACGACCTGTGCAATCTGAGCGACATGCCGCCCGAACTGTTTTTCCACGTCGGGATACATATCTTCGATACGCGCTTTGTAAATGTCGTCACCCGTGGCGTGCAGCAATTCCACGGCTGCACGAAATTCTTCAGTCTCCAACGCTCCGCCGATCGTATTCAGTCCGGGATAGCGGAAGATATCGGGTGCGTGACTGTGCTCTTCCGCCCATATTTTCCGGGCAAAGGTCAAACATTCATCCGCGAGCGGGTCGTTGTAGCCTTTCAGCACGCGGCTTGCAGCAGCCAGTGCGGCCGCAGAGCCGTAATTCAGCGGTGTGGATCTGTTCGTGAAAGCCCAGCGGTCGTCAAACGTGCCGCTGGTATGCCCGTCGGACTGCAAACTGTCCAGTCGCGGGTTGTATATCAAATTATCGGTCTTGTTCACGCCGTCGCCCAAGTGCCTGTATTGCCAGATATGCGCTGCAATAATGCCGTTCACCGCATATCCGACGGCTTTCTGCTGTGCCAGCAACTGGATGACACCATGCTCAATCTGCTGCAGAATATCGGGCTGGCCATCGGGCACGTGCATGTCTACATACCGGTCTTTTTGCTTGATGGTCGTCTGGTCGCGGTCGATGCCGAACATCTCCCGCACACGTGCCAGATCTATGATGACTGCGTTCTGGGTCTGGGTGCGGATGTCAAAATCGCCCGCGTCATACCATCCTCCAACATTCAGGCCGGGGATGTGTTCCAGCGGTTTGAAGCGGTTGCCCGTCACCGGACCCTGCGCATAGAGGTCGAAATGATGATGATTGACGGGCGCCTGCAGGGCATCGTCCAAATGCGACGCACCGTGCCAGACGCGATAAGCTTCACGCACGAACATGTGGTCCATCTGGATAGGGAAAAACACGTCGAGCGTCGGGTGCCATGCATTTCTGTATACGTCCGCGCCGATGCGGAATGTGGCAGTCCGCACATCGCCATATTCCAGCATGTAGACACCCGGTTCCACGACGTCCGAAAAGTCGAACGTGAGGTAGTTATACCGCAGATATGCGCCCCACGGCTCCGGACTCCCGGTCAATGTCCGGGTCACACCACCGTGGCTGTCCACCTTCAGCAGCCGTATCGACGACAGGGGCGTGTCGTTACGGTCCAGTTCAACAACCGCCATCTTCCGTTGCGAAGGATGGTAGCCGGCCTGCGAGTGGGCAATCACCGGCCGGCGCGTCCAGTTCCTGACGGTCTGTGCGGTGATGAACCATTCCATAATCTTTCCGGACTTGTCGGCGGGCAACAGGCTGCGTACTACGAACCAGCCGTTTTGTGCCTTGTTTCGTCCGTCGAAGAGAAGCAGTTCGCTTTCAGAACTGCTGACGGAGATATGCCTCTCCGGGTCTTCGGGTGCAAGTGTGATGCGTTTACCCGAGGCGAGGGGTAGCGGCTCCGTTTCGCCGTGGATGGCGCCCATGTCGCTACTCGGATACAGAGGGAAGACGCCGGTTTCCTGCGTGCCGGGGGCGAGACGGTCGGTAATGAACGACTTGCCGAAATAGGCGGCGGGCAGAAATTCGAGGTTGAGGCCGGCAATGCCCTCCAGCGCGGCCGGAACGAGCTGTTCGGTATGCACGCTTATGTATACGCCTCCGTCGCGGGCTTCGCCGCGTATGGTGTACTGGAAGTCATATTTGGAATATTTCAGGACGGCCTCGATGCGCCCGTTATCCCGGTCGACTTTCCGCTCTACAAATTCGGGGATGGCGTCCCACTGGCCGGGAGTAGGGTTCAGGCGTACGTCGCCATTGGTCACCGTACGTATGCCGTGGTGGATGATTTCCACGCCGCTTATTTTGGCGTCATCGAACGAGCCGTCGTACCAGTTACTGAAGACCATCACGTTCAGCCCCCGCGCTTCAAAGTATCCCGAATCGTTCAGCGCCAAATCCTGCGACGACACGGAAGTAGACATTCCGCCGCCACTGCAGCCGAAAAAAAGCATGCCGCCTGCCGTTCCTGCGAGCGCAAGAAGAAAGGCGGCAAGTCTTTGATTTGATTTCATAAAATAATATATGCGTTTTATTATTGGGTCAATAAATCATTTACTGCATTTACCAGATAGACATAATCGGCGGCGATGCCAATCGTGTATTCATTTTCGCTCCAGAGGAAAGGCCAGTCTTCCTTGTTTTCGGGGAAGTCCGTGTTCAATATACGCAGCCCGGGTACTACGCCTCCGGCGATGAAGGTGAAGTCCGCACGGTTGTTTCCGTATGCCACCTTTTTAGACCGGGCGCCCACGGCCGATACATACGAAATGTCGCTATCCGGATGGCATCCGTAGATATAGTTCAGTCCGCGGTATACGAGTTCCTTATCTACCAGATCCGGAAATACGCGACAGAGCATGTAGGCGCTGTTCGACGCCTGGATGATGCTTTCGTTTCCGCCCCACAGGAAAGTCGATATGGTGACGCCGAAAGGATTCATTTGGTCGTAGCGCTGTTTCAGGCTTTCGATGTATGGCCCGACGAGCGGCTCAATCTCGCTCCTGAACGATTCGTCCATGGCCGGCAAGGCACGGGCAACCATATCGGCATAGAAACCGAATCCCTGCTTTATCGCGGGCAGGAAACTCAGAATGCGATCTTTATACTCGGCGTCGCCTGTGGCAAGCAACAGTTCGACGGCCGCCCTCAGTTCGCGCATCTCAATGTAGCGGCGGAATCTTTCCGGTACGGAATCTGCAGGCAGGCCGTGTTCTTCCTTCCATACGCTGATTGCCGTCGCCAGACATTCGGCTGCCAGTGCATCGTCGTAGCCCTTCAAGGCACGCGAAGCGGCTGCCAGCGCAGCGACCGATCCGTAGCTCATCGCCGGCGTGCGGTCGGTGAACGCATAACGGTCGTCGAACGTGCCGCTGGTGCGTCCGTCCGATTCCAGACTGTCCAGACGCGGATTATATATCAGATTGTCGGTCTTCGTCACCGCGTCGCCCAGATGCCGGTATTGGTAGAGATGGGATTCGTTGATGCCATTGATAGGATAGCCGACGGCTTTTACCTGTGCCAGCAGTTGCAGTACGCCGTGTTCAATCTGTTGCTGGATGTCCGGTTTCCCGTCGGGAAGATGTATCTCCACGTAGCGGGTACGCTGATTGATGGTCGTTTCGTCGCGCGTGGGCCTGAACAGTTCCCATACGTACGAAAGGCTGGTGACGACCTGCTGCTGCGAGCCGGTCTGTATGTCGAAATCTCCAGCGTCGAACCATCCTCCGACGTTCAGTCCGGGAATATGCTCCAGCGGTTTATATTTGTTGCCGGTTACAGGTCCCTGACGCCATCCGTCCCAGTGCGAATAATTCACCGGTGCCTGCAGGGCGTCATCCAGATGAGACGCTCCGTGCCAGATGCGGTAGCCTTCGCGCACCTGCATGTGATCCATCTGCACGCAGAGGAAGACATCCATCGTCGGGTGCCAGGCACGGCTATACACGTCGGCAGCAATGGGGAAAGGCTCCGTACGTACGTCTCCGTATTCCAGCACGTATATACCCGGTTCCGTCACCGCCGAAAAGTCGAACTTCAGGTAGTTGTACCGCAGGTAGACGCCCCAGGGCTGCGGCTTCCCGCCGAGCACTTTTGTTTCGCTTCCGTCGCTGTGTATCTTCACAAGCGTGACACCTGACTGCGGCCTGTCGTTCCTGTCCAGTTCGATCACTGCGATTTTTTGCTGAGAGGGGTGGTAACCTGTCTGCGAATGAGCGATGACCGGCCGGCGCACCCAATTGTTTATTGTCTCTGCCGTGATGAACCATTCGGCAATTTTGCCCGTCTTCCCGGAAGGAAGCAGGCTCCGCACAACGAACCATACGTTCTGTGCCTTGTTCCTCCCATCGAACAGCATCAGTTCGCTGTCGTCCGTACTGCGGACGGTGATGTGCCTCAGCGGGTCTTCGGGCGCCAGCGAAAGGATTTTACCGGTGGAAACAGGACACGGCTCGTTCTGTCCGTTAATCGTCTGCATGTTGTCGGCGGGATACGAAGGCATCAGTCCGCCTCCTCCGTCCATGATGTAGGACTTCCCGAAATATGCTGACGGCAATATTTCCAGATTCAGCCCGGCAATGCCGCGCAGGGCTTCGGGAAGGGGATTGTCGGCATGGATGCTCATATAAAATCCACCGTCGGCCGCGCGCCCCCGGAGAATATACTCAAAATCGTATTGCGGATATTTCAAAACCACATCAATGCTTTGATTCTCCCGGTCTATTTTGCGCTCGACAAACTGTGGCTTGGCATCCCACTGTCCCGGTGTCGGATTCAGTCGCACGTCGCCGTTGGTAATGGTACGCACGCCGTGGTGAATCATCTCCACGGCGCTTATTTTCGAATCGTCGAACGCCACATCATACAGATTACTGAACACCATCACATTCAGCCCTCGTGCTTCGAAGTATCCCGAATCGTTCAGCGCCAGATGCTGCGTCATGGAAGAGGCAGACGTCCCGCCGCCGTTACAGCCGGAAAAAAGCAAACCGCTTCCCGTCACGGCAAACACGGACAGAGTCACCATCACACCCCGCACGGAATCCCTGAATCTCTGTACCTTTAAATCTTTAAATCTTTGAATCTTTGAACCCATATTTCTTACATATTAATATTGTACTATCTGTTTTTTGCTCCGGCCATTTCCACGGCGCGGGTCGTGACGTAATATTTGGCAATCATCCCGGGCACTTCCCACTGCGGCAAGCTCCCGTCTTCGAGATATTGCAGGAAATGCTCCGTCACCTGTCCGAAGTGCGCCTCGTGGCCGTTGTGGTACGCGTCCGGAATCGTCACCTCCCACCGTCCGGTGCCCATCTCACGGATGTCGACGCCCGGATGTTTGGACTGAAGCACAGACAGGGCAGACTGCAACGCCTTCCCGTATGCCTCAGTGTCACCGGCGTTCACCGCGTGAATATACAGTGCCGGTCTGTAGCCCTGCTCCTTTCCCTGTTCGATGACGAGATGCGCCTTACTGCCTTTCATGATGGAGTAATGCGTGTCGCCGCCCCCTTCGGGAAAGGAATAGTTCCAGACGACGGAGACTTTCGCGTGCACGCCTTTTATCCGATACAGAATGTCGCCGTTGGCATACACCTTCAGGGTATCGCCGTGCACGTCTTTGGCGAGGGCGGGCGGGTAGACAGCCTGGCCGGTCACTTCCGCAAACTGCGCCGCCGTCAGGGACGTACTCCAGTGGCTGGCGTCAAGCAGTTCGATGTCGCGGCGATAGTCTATCACCTGTTCGGGGAAAAGCTCCCACTGCACCAGGTCGACCAGATGGACGGCTACGTCCGCAATGCCTTCGCCCTGCTGTTTCGTGTCGAAAAACCAGGCGGGCCGCAGCAGCGGGTTACCGGAGACGGTCTTGAGGAAATGATGCACGCTTTCCATGACGACAGCCGGCTCTTCGGCGCTGCCCGCCGTCTGCTCGCCGTAGACGTCGGGCAGCAGCGAAAGCTCGCGTTGCAGGATGGTGGCGATTTCGTATCGCTCGGTCATGATGTCGTAGAGCAGCACACCTTTTTCACCGGCCACGCGGAAGCAGTCTTCCAGCTTGCCGAAGTCGGCAATATTGATGGCCATCGGCTTGTCGGCCAGCACGTGGATACCGTTACGGATGGCCTGCTCGATGTAGGCCGTCTTTCTGCCGTTGTTGCCGGCGGTCACGATGACGTTTCCCTTCTTTTCCGCGAACATTCGTTCGAGATAGTCATCACCGGTGTATACGATTTCGCGCCAGTGCGCAGGGTCTTCGGTTCGCGTGTTGTAGCCGTCGATGCGCTTCAGGTGCTCGTTCAGGTCGTTGCCTTCGGGGGCGTAGACGTAGACGTCCGGGCTGACCTGCGGATACGATATTTTCTGTACCAGCGCTGCGTGGAAATGTCCCGGGTCGAGTGTAATAAGCCTTACCTCGCCCGGCGACATATCCGCGCCCCCCGTTTTCGTACTGCATGATGCGAGCAGCAGTACGAACGGGCAGGCCGCGAGAATGAAAAGATACTTCATTTCCGTCTATTTAACGGTTACGGTGGGCGGGAAGGCGAAATCGTTCCAGAGGCGGTTGGCCTGTTCGGCGGTCATGCCTCCCTCGAATGCCTGCACGCGATATTTCAACACGTAGTGTCCGCCCGGCAGAAGCTCCCAGTCGCGATTCTTGGTCGGCGCGAAGTTGATGAAAGCGTCGCCGCGTCCGAAGTTGGAGTTCTGGTCCCAGATGCGAAGCGGTTCGGGGAAACTGTAATTTTCGGGATGCCCCATAAAGAGCAGTCCCGAACGGCCGGTCTTCGTGTCGCCCGTCACGTATATCCAGCGGGCATTCGTACCGTCGATCTCCGGACGGGTTTTGCCTTCGGAGGTCACCATTTCGCAGTTCTCCTTCGTCCAGTCGGGCGTCCCGCGCCAGCCGAAGCCGGCGTAGCGATAGGCTTCTATCAGTACGGGAAGCGGCGTGGAGGGCATCAGGTGCGATTCAAAATCCCAGAGGAAACCGTCCTGCACGTCCCACGTCTTCACCTTCCAGTACTCGTTCATGATCACCTTCTCCGTTTCTTCGTTTATGATGCAGTGGTCGAGCAGCGCCGTGAATCCGGCAAAGACCGGGCCTTCGTATACCCCTTCGACGCTGTGCGCACGCACCGTCCCCGTCTTGCCGCCGATGTTCCACAGGTCGTACAGCTTGCCGTCGTACACCACGTGCGTCCACGGATTCCAGATGCCGAAGTGATGATAGTGGTCGCGCGGCTGGATGTTGGTCAGCACGTTGCCCGCCGGTGAATAGGCAGGATGAATATATCCTCCATCGCGTGCGTAGGCAGCGCTCACTCCGGGAGGCGGTTCGAGGCGGGCGTAGTTGTATTGCAGCACGGGCTGCCCTTCCTTCTTCAGGACGAGCGCCTTCTGCGTATCCTCCACTTCCATGGGCGCGCCGGCCGGCTTCGTACCCCCGATTTTGGCGATGTACGTGCGGACGGCGCCCGCAGGCGTCCTGCCGCTCAGTATCCAGCACAGGACGGGCGTGTCGCCCTCTGCACCGTACACTTGCGAGGCAATTTCCTGCAGGTCGCTTCCGGTCTGTTCGTACAGGGTGACGACGGTCGACGGCGACGGGTTCAGCGCGGAGATGTCGGCCGAGACGACGCAGTCTTCACGGTCGTAGCTGCCGGCGTCTACCGTGAGCGTGACTTCCCTGGAAGCGCAGGCGAAACAGACGCCTGCGCAGATCATTACGGATAATATTTTTTTTATCATATCGGATTAAATTAATGTGTTGCCGTCAAATCAGAAGCTGTAAGGCGGCCGGTGTGGCCGTGCAATCATCGAGTTGGCTTCGTCGTCGTTATTGAAGCGTTCGAGCACGGGATCCCAGTAGAGTTTGCGTTTGAGCTTCATGGCGATGTGCTGCAGCAGGCAGACGGTGTTCGAGCGGTGGGCAACTTCGGCCGGGGTGATGTTTTTCGTACCCGTGCGGATGCTTTCCAGCCAGTTGCCGTGGTGTTCCTGACTGACGGCGAGGCGTACGGGATCGTTGTTCGTCAGAGGCGACAGTATCTTCGCGTCCGAAGCCTGAAGCGCCTTCGAGGTCGAGCTGACGGGGTCGCTGGGCGATGCGGTGTAGGCGCCGCGGCTGACGAATATCCATCCGTCCGAGCCGGTAAGCAGCAGTCCGTTGGGTTTCTCCGGGCTTTCAGTGATGCCGGCCACGACGACGCCGTTGGAATAGAGCATCTCCGTCTCGTACGAGCCGTGCACGTCCCACAGGCCGGCGGTCGGAAATTCGGCCATACCCGAAATTTCTATCGGGCCGGAATACTCCGTGTCCATCGCCCAGTGCGCGATGTCGAAGTGATGCGCGCCCCAGCCGGTGATCATGCCCGCGCCAAACTGTTCGCAGCGCAGCCATCCCGGACGGTCGTAACCCGTCTGCGGGTGGACGCGGTCGACGGTGTAGGGCACAAAGGGTGTCTGTCCGAGCCACATGTCATAATTGAAGCCTTTGGGAACGGGCATCTCTTCGGTGTTGCCGCCGGGCGGGTCGCCCGGAAGGCGTACTTCGATGCGCTGCAGCTTGCCGATGCGCCCGTTGCGTACCAGCTCGCAGGCGACGCGAAACTGCGTCATCGAACGCTGCTGGCTGCCGATCTGCAGCACGATGCCGTTGGCGTTGACGGCGTCGCTCATCTTGCGTCCTTCCTCGATGGTGAGCGAGGTGGGTTTCTGGAGGTAGATGTGCTTGCGCGCGCGGGCGGCGTCGATGGCTATCTTGGCGTGCCAGTGGTCGGGAGTACTGACCAGCACGGCGTCGACGTCTTTGTCGGCCAGCAGGTCGCGGTAATCCTGATAGACGCGTACGCCACTGTAGGGCTGGCCGCTCTGCTTCGTGTAGAAGTCTTCTACCATCTGCTTGCCTTCTTCTGCACGGTGCAGGTCGAGGTCGGACACGGCTGTGATGCGAACGTAGTCATACCGGATCGTACTCGGAATGTCATGCACGCGTGAAATACGGCCTGTGCCGATCGCTCCCACATTGATGCGGTTCGAGGGCGCGTTTTTCCCCATTACTGACGAGGGGATAATCGTCGGAGCGACGATCATGCCTGCTCCGGCCACGAGGGACTTTCTAATAAAACTTCTTCTTGTTTCCATACTTATTATATATTAATTAAAAGAGTGAATAGTCGGTGATGAAGAATCCCCGAATTTTTGAATCATCGAATTTCCTGAATCTTTGAACCGTTGAATCCCTATTCGATCGCGATCTGAAACGGCGACGCCGGCAGCCCCGCCGTGTTTCGCAGGTTCGCCCCGTCCGGGTTGTTGGCCCAGGCGTAGCGGACTTTGACGGGCTGCGGTATGTCGTCGTGCCATACGATGACGCGCTTCCCGTCGACGGTTGCGCTGGCGAGCTTGAAGACGCCATCCGCACCGGCCACGGCAAAGCCCTTGAGTTCGTCGACCGGCATCAGGTCGTTCGTCCCGTTGAGGAATGTGAGGATGACTTTGCCGCCCTCGACCGTCTGCGATGCGCAGAGCGGCCCGTCGACCGTCGCCTTCGCGTCGCCGTAGACGAGCCTGCGCGCCTGCAGCGCCAGACGCTTGCCGACGTCCTTCTTGTTCAGCGGGTGGATGTCGTTCCATTCGCCGATGTCGATCGTGACGGCCATGCCCGTGTGCGGGATTGACCGGCTGGCTTTCAACTGCACGTCGCGCAGTTCGGCCCAGGTGCTGCGTTCCTGATACAGCGCCGGCTCCATGTAGTTGGGCAACTGCACGAGCAGGAAGGGCAGCTCCTGCCCCCACAGGCCGCGCCAGTCGCGCACGAGTGAGGCCAGCATGTCGCCGTATTCGTAGTGGCGGCTGTCGTTCGATTCGCCCTGATACCATACGGCGCCCCGGATGGCATGGTTGCGCAGGGGCGCTATCATGGCGTTGTAGAGGCCCGTCGGCTTGTTCGTCAGCGCCAGGCCGCCGCCCATGGGCGGATAGGGCATGATGACGCCCGTGCGGTATTTGAACGCGCCCTCGACGGCGATTTCCGACTTGTCGTCGAAGATGAATTTGTACGGTTTGTCCTTGACGAACTGCGCCGCCGCGCCGCCCGTCGTGATGCGTATGGCGAGCAGGTTGCGTCCCGGCTTCAGCATCCCGGCGGGGAGGTCGTACATGCGGGGCGGGTACTGGTAGGAGGTTGTGCCGGCAAACTGTCCGTTGATGAACATGGAGTCGCCGTCCACGATGCGCCCCATGTGCAGGGTCGCCCGCTGTCCGGCCAGTCCGGCGGGGATGTCGATGTATTTGCGCAGCCAGATCGAGCCGACCACGGGCCGCACGCCGTTGCGCGCCCACGCGCTGTCGAACATGTCGGCCTCCGCCCAGTCGCTGTCGTCATATCCGGGTGCATCCCACCGCAGCGCGCCGCGGTAGCCCTCGTCCTGTTCGAGCATGATCTGCGCCCAGCGGCGTCCGGGGATGGAGCCGAAGCGCTGCATGGTGGCCACAAATTCGTCCGACTCGCATATCCGCTTGTCGTTGAGGTAGGCCGGATAGGGGCGGATGCTTTCCTCGCTGATCCACGCTTCGATGGGCGTGCCGCCCACGCTGGCGTTGATGATGCCTGTCGGCACGCCGGTGTAGTCATACATCTCGCGGGCGAAGAAGTAGGGCACGCCCGAATAGAGCATTGCGTTTTCGGGCGTCAGCTCGAGCCACGGCGCGGGCCGGACGTCGTCCTGCGGGCCGTGGAAGTTGGTGGCCGACGGTATCTTGACATACCGTATCGAGGTGTTGGAGTAGCTGCGTATCTCGTCGCCATACTTCATCATGATGCGCGGGATGGGCGTCTCCATGTTCGACTGTCCCGAGCAGAGCCACACGTCGCCGATCAGGATATTCTTCAGCTCGATGCCGTTGACGGCAAGCGTGTACGGGCCGCCGGCCTTCTGTGCCGGCAGGGTCGTTTCCCATTTGCCGTCGGCCGTTGCCGCCGTGCGGTACGTCTTGCCCAGGAAGCGGACGGTGACGGCTTCGCCCGGATCGGCGCTGCCCCAGATTATGATGGGCCGCTCGCGCTGCAGCACCATGCCGTCGGCTACGAGCGACGGCAGCTTCACTTCCGCCCGGCACACCGGCAGGGCGAGAAGCATGATTGCGAGACACGTGATGATTCGTTTCATTGTATTTTTATTTTATATTTTGCAAATGTAGATATTTTTGCGTTACTCTATGACTAA
>JAIRZY010000059.1 GCA_031266995.1 Tannerella sp. | reverse complement strand
GCGGCCACGACGACGTATCCGCTGCGTTTCAACTGTTCGGGGATGGACTTCGACCCGCCGGTCAGTCCGCCGCCGTGAAACCAGACAACCGTCGGGCGTCCGGTCACGTGTTCGGGATAATAGATGTCCAGCCGGCACCGTTCGAGCGCGTAGGCGTCGCCTTCCGTGCGGTAGGGGATGTCGCGAAGCGTAGTGTATTCAGTCTGCTCCTGCGAATAGGACGACATGGTCGTCAGCGCTGCAAAGAGCGCAAGTAAGATTCTTTTCATATCTGATTTCGATTAATAAGCGGATTCAAAGATTCCATTCCTCTCCCCCGGGCGTCAGGATGTTTTTAAATCATTTGAGATCTTTTCTATCTGTTCGATATTAAGTTTCGTCACCGTCGAAACAAGCTCTACCGGCATACCTGTTCGAAGACATTCTTTTGCCACTTCCATACGGCCTTTCTCGATGCCCGTCTTAATGCCTGTTTTAATGCCCGTTTTAATGCCTTTCTCCATACCCGTTTTAATGCCCTTCTCGATGCCTGTTTTAAAGCCTTGCTCCATCGCTTTCTTCGCGCTGTATGCAATTGCATTCTTCACGCTGTCGTATTCCAGAATACTTGTCCTGTAAGTTTCCATCTCTTTATGTGTTAATTTTCCAATCTCTGCCATCCTGAACAGTTTCTCAAATATACGGCCCTGCACCTCCGGCGGACGCGAGGTGAGCCGCTCAAGGTTTTTCAGCAGAAACAGCCACCGGTCAGTACCGGTCGACAGCTCCTCTGCCGGCTTGGTGAACTTGGGCAGCTCGATGAATATCATGTGCAGCTTGCCGGTCAGACGCTTTTGAGCGACCCGGCGATACAGCAGGGCCTCCTCGATGCAGGTATCCTTCACGTTTTCTTCCTCGAACTCGATGAAGTCCAGTATCGCTATGAAGTAGACCGCCTTCAGCCTGTAGTCCCACTTCCCGACCGGAGCCTGATTCCGTATTGCAGCCGAGGCGTAGAAGAGCGACCGGTCGATGAAATAGGTCTGCTGGTATCTCTGCATTTCCACTATAAAATATTCACCGTCGCTGTTCGTGCAGTACAGGTCGAACACCGCCTTGCGGTCGCTGTCCCACTCGCCCGGCAGCTCGTTCGGCAGATATTCTACATTCACGATTTGCGCCTTTTCATCAATTATTCCGTTCAGGAAGTCGATGAGCAGTTCTTTGTCCGTAAATATTTTCTTGAACCCGAAATCGGTGCGCGGATTCAAATAGATGCCGCTTATGCCTGTTGCTTTCTCCATTTATTTAACTGTTCCTGTTTTTCGCTCGAAATCATGCCCCAAAGTTATAAAGTTTTCACGAGAATCGTCGACTCTCCGCATATTGAATTTTCCAATCACTCCCACACGTCCGGTATCGCCCCGTGTCCCCGCGCCCGTGCGGGCATTTCGTCTACGGGCGGCGTCGCGCCCGAATGGATGTCGAACAGCCGCGCGGCGGTTGCCTTCATGGCCTCGATCTGGTGGGGATACGGGCGGTCGGTCACGTCGACGAGGCCGCAGTTGTAGTTCTCGCCGTCGAAGCGTCCGGTCAGGTCCTGGTCGCACCACTGGAAGTAGGCCGTCCCTATGAGGCCGGGATGCGCGTAGGCCTGTTCGGTATAATAGCGGTAGGCGACGCCGCGCTGCTGCTGCGAGTCGACCTGCCAGAGCGACTGCGCCATGCCGCGGTCGACCGTGCCGAAGTGATATTCGCCGATCATCATCGGCAGGCCGGTCAGCGTCATCGTGCGCGTCATCATGCCCTCGTCGGGCTTCAGGTCGTAGCAGTTGAAGCTGAACACGTCGAAGTGCTGCCGGCAGATGTCGAGAATGGCGGGGTCGAGCTGGCCGCTGCCGAAGCGTATGCCCAGGTTGAGGTGGTTGGGGTCGTAGCGCTTGAGCAGCCGGCGGACGGTCTGCAGGAAGCGGTCGAAGGTGGCATAGACGAACTGCCGGCGGCGTTCGGGCGTGTCGCCGGCCGAGAGGTACTTCACGAGTTCGGCCCTGACCGGACGGTCGGCGCCGTCGAGGATCATGCCGCACAGGCGTTCCTCCTGCCCGATCCATGCCGGCTCGTTGCCCAGGAAGTAGCCCGTCAGCCACGGGTTGTCTTTCTGCGGCGTGACGAAGTCGCGGATGGCGGCTTCGGCCGCCGGGGCGAACTGGCTGTCGTAGACGTCGGTCAGGCCCATCAGTCCGCCGTCGAGGCCGATGCCCTGCAGTTGCAGGGTGAAGGCTTTGCGGTTGAGCGCCGTCACGTCGCGGCTCGACCAGTTGGCGATGGTGTTCAGGCCCCACTTCTCCATGCGCCGGACGGCCGCCCCGTTCGCTTTCGCCCTGTAGTCGTCGCCATAGCGGCGATAGAGGTTCCACGCGCCGAAGGAGGGCGTGTCGCCGCGTCGCGCGCCGTCGGGCGGCAGGGCGGGCGGCAGGGCGGCGAACATGTTGCGGCGCCGGTCGGCGTCGCGCACCTCGCCTCCGCCTCCGGGACGGACGCAGTCGACGCCGACGGAGAGGAAGAGGTAGCCTTCGGGGTCGACGAACCACCAGCGGCCGTCGATGCGCTCGGTCCTGAAGAATCCCGTGCCCCGCACCCGCGCCTGCAGGTAGCCGCCATACGTCGAGTAGTTCCATGCGTTGCCGGCCTCGACCGGCTCGCGGTCTTCGGCGTCCCATTCGCTGCGGAGCTGTTCGGCCGATTCGATTTTGCCTTCCCACGTGCCGAGGTTCCACTGCCCGAATTCGTCTACCGCCGGGACGTCGCCGAGGTATGCATCGCCGGGGTCGTCGACGGCGAGCGCGATGTCGCGTATCTCGAGCGTCGGGTTGCCGATGGGTGCGCGCATGCGGAAGCCGACGGAGTCGACGCCGCGCAGGGGCGCGCGATGGCCGCCGAGGTTGATCCATCCCGTGTAGCGGGGCTGGTTGTAGGTAGCCGCCAGGTCGACGGCGGAGCGGGGCAGCTCGCGGTAGAAGCGCAGCGGGATGGCCAGGCGGTTCCACGCGCCGGGGACGTAGTTCATGACGCGCAGCTCGTTGTAGCCGCTGTCGGTCGTGAAGCCGACGTGGAAGCGCTGGGCCGTCGTTGTGCGAAATTCGAGGACGACGAAGTTGAAGCCGTCCCAGTCGGCCGGCAGGCCGGGCGATATGTCGGCGATGGCGAACTTGTGGCCGGAGACTTCGCGGGCGCTGTCGAACGTGACTTTGAACCTGCCCGCGTCCGGCGCGCAGCACGGCATGAGGCCCGCAAGGATCGCGGCGAGCAGGGGTTTGCTGATTGACGTTTTCACTGGTTCATATTATTAAGGTCTGCAAATGTACGAATAATTAATCATAATGAGCAAATGCGGGAATTGGCAAATGAAGAGAACCGGAGAACAAGTAAATACCGGACTGCCACTGCGCATATCCCCCGTCATTGTAATTTTTATTTAAACACAGAGACACGAAGAGCACGGAGGGGAAAAGGGCGCAGCGTGCCCCCTCATTTATTCTCTGTGTTCTCCGTGTCTCCGTGTTTAAATACAAATCTTCCATTGAATCCCGCCAATAGATTACCTTGCCGTCAGGATGCGCTGCCGCATCCCGTTCAGGAAGCTGCTGGCGGCCATTCGCTTCTTGCCGGCGAGCTGCACGTCGAGGAGGCGGACAAAGCCGTCGCCCGCCGCCACGTCGAGGGTGTCGGCCTTGGCGTCCGCGCGGACGGTGCCGGCGGGTAGCGTGGTGTTGCCGGGACACACCGAGGCGCGATAGATTTTCAGCGTCCTGACGTCGCCCCCGTCGAAGACAAGCTCCGTCCACGCCGCGGGGCTGGGCGAGAGGCCGCGGACGAGGTTGCAGACCGACAGTGCCGGCCGGCGCCAGTCGACGCGGCACGTGTCGGTGAACAGTTTCGGCGCCGTGTGCAGCGTCGCCGCGTCGCCGCGAAGCGTTTCCTGCGGGAGGGTGTCGATGCGTCCGTCGCCGGCGAGGATGAGGTCTACCGTGTCCAGCGTCAGCTCCGCGCCGGCGATCATCAGGCGGTCGTGCACGGCGCCCGCATCGTCCTCGTCGCCGACGGGCAGCCGCCGCTGCATGATGATGCGTCCCGTGTCCATCCCGTGCGTGAGGAAAAACGTGGTCACACCCGTCTCCGTCTCGCCCCGGATGACGGCCCAGTTGATCGGCGCCGCGCCGCGGTACTGCGGCAGCAGCGAGGCGTGGAGGTTGAACGTGCCGAAGCGCGGCATGCTCCAGACCGCCTCGGGCAACATGCGGAAGGCGACGACGACCTGCAGGTCGGCACGCAGCGCCCGCAGGTCGTCGAGAAACGCCGCGTCGGCCGCCACGACGGGCTGCAGCACGGGAATGCCGCGCGTGAGGGCATACTGCTTCACCGCGCTTGCGCGCAGCACGCTGCCGTGGCGGCCGACGGGCTTGTCGGGCATCGTCACCGCGCCGACCACGCAGTAGCCCCCTTCCGCCAGCGCGCGCAGGCTGGCACATGCAAATTCGGGCGTGCCCATGAATACGATCCGTAAATCTTTCTTTTCCATTCTTTGAACCGGGTTAAATCCGGATGCAAAGATAGATGAAAATGTGAGAATTTGAGAATATGAAAATGTGAGAATGAGGGAGAGGGGCGGAAAATCTCTGTGTCTTCCTGTGCCTCCCTGTGCCTCCTCTGCGGATCTCTGTGTAAATTTTTTTTCAGTGGGGAATAAAAAACATTTATCTTTGCCGCAAATTGCGGGAAACTTTACGCGCGTGCGGAAACAGTCCCGCAAATTGCGGGGAACTTTCCCCACGCGCGGAAACAGTCCCGCAAGTTGCGGGGAACTTTCCCCGCGTGCGGAAACAGTCCCGCAAGTTGCGGGGAGCTTTCCGCACGCGCGGAAACAGTCCCGCAAGTTGCAGGAAGCTTTCCGCACTTCGGGGCAGGCCGGCGCAGAGAGATTATGATATATATATTAATTGATTTGTCACCATAAAACTGAAATGAGATGAAAAAGATTGTAACAGCCCGTCTGCACCTTTTCCGCAGCGGCGAACACTATGAGTTCATGGTCATATTCCGCAATCTGGCGGATAAGTTTCCTGTCGTGCAGGCGCTCGTCGCCGCGTTTCGCGAGGCGCTCGACGGCCTGATCGACCGCGAGGGGCGACTGATCAACGTCATGCACAAAAGCAACAGCACGGAACCGATCGTCGAAACGGCACGCCACATCGACCGCATTCTCACCGGAATGCGCCGGACGGTCACGGCCGCGCTCCGTCATTTCGACCCCGTCACGGTCGAGGATGCACGGATTCTGTACAACCGCATTGCCGCCTTCGGCAACATATCAAAAAAAGCGTATATGGAAAAAATCACCGACGTCCGCCTCCTCATCGACGACCTCCTGAGCGACGAATACGCCGCGAAAGCCGCCGCCGCCGGCCTCTCGCCCTGGCTCGCCGAGCTGCAGAGCACCGAAGCGGCCTTCGAGCAACTGCTGAACCTGCGCAACATCGAAACCGCGCAGAAGCCGCACGAACGGCTCGTGGACGTAAGGCGCGAGACGGACGCCGTCTATCGCCACATGGTCGGCCTCGTCACGGCCGCCGCCGCGCTGGACGGCGCCGCCGGCACGTATGACGAGTTTATCGCGCAGCTCAACGTCGCCATCGCCCGTCTCAACAGCCACACCCGCCCCCATCGCCGCGACCTGGGCGCGGGCGGCGCGTGCACGGTCGACACCGTCGCCCCGCAGGCCGCCACCGGCCGGCCCCTCACGCCCCTGCCCGCAGCCCGCTACCGCGAGGAGGGCCATCCCGACGTCGAGCTGATCTTCGCCCGCGACTATGCCGTCACTTACCGCAACAACGTCCGCCCCGGCATGGCCGACCTCGTCCTGCACGGCCGCGGCGCCTACCGGGGACGGAAGACGGTGACGTTTACCATCACCGGAGAACTGGAATGAATTATGAATGCGAATCAGCAGCAGCGGTTAAGGGCAATGTCATTAAGTTAAGCCACAATTGCCTGAAAGGCAGGATTTGCATAACCGCAGGTCAACGACCTGCGGGGGAGGTAACCCGCCCCCTCTCTCGCTGCCTGAAAGGCAGAACATGGTGATCCGGCGTTATGTCCTGCCTTTCAGGCAGCAGATTTGGCGCTCATCCTGTTTCCGCAGGTCATTGACCCGCGGTTATGAAAATCTGACCTTTCAGGTTGTTTCGGCCCCGCCCGGCACAGTCTGGAGACTGCGCCGGGCGGATTCCCGTAGAGACGCGATGCATCGCGTCTCTACAGCAACAGCCACGCACGCAGTCGCAATGACGGGACTCGACCCTTTTGAGACGCCACCCCTTCTCCGTGTTCTCCGTGCCTCCGTGTTAATAATTCCCGTCAGGTCATTCACCCCATAATTCATAATTCCACGGACATAAATGCCCTCATTCCGCCATCATCGCCGCGATGTCGTCCGCGCGCCGTGCGATCTTCGTGCCCAGCAGCCGTGCGCCCGTGGCGGTGATCAGGTAATCCTCCTCGTTGCGGATGCCGCCGAAGCCGCGGTATGCCTCCACGCGGTCATAATTGATGAACGACGCGAAGCGCTTCTCGCTCTTCCACAGGTCGATCAGTTCGGGGATGAAATAGATGCCCGGCTCGATGGTGTGGACGAATCCCGGCTCCAGCGTGCGTGCGAGCCTGAGCGAACGCCGGCCAAACTGCGTGCTCCTGGGGCGGCCGCCGTATCCGACGAAGATTTCGCCCAGGTTCTCCATGTCGTGCACGTCCAGCCCCATCATGTGTCCCAGCCCGTGGGGATAGAACAGCGCGTGCGCCCCTTCGCGCACGGCCTCCTCCGCGTCGCCGCACATCAGGCCGAGGGCGGTCAGGCCCTCCACGATCACGCGGGCCGAGATGTCGTACACCTCCTCGAAGCGTATGCCGGGGCGCAGGGCGGCGACGGAGGCCTCGTGACACGCGACCTGGATGTCGTATATCTCGCGCTGCTGCGGCGTGAAAAGGCCCGACGCGGGCACGGTCGTCGACATGTCGCCCGCATACCCGCCCTGCGTCTCCGCGCCCGCGTCGACGAGAAACAGGCGGCCCGCCTCGATGCGGTTGTCGTGGCAGTGGTTGTGCAGCGTCTGCCCGTTGACGGTGGCGATGGTGGGGAACGAGAGGCGGCAGTTGTGCCGCTGAGCGACGGCCTCGATCTCGGCCGCCACTTCATACTCGTAGCGTCCCGGCCGCACGGTGCGGATCGCCGCCATGTGCATCGCGGCCGTGACGCGGCAGGCGCGCTCGATCTCCGTCACCTCCTCGTCCGTCTTGTGGTTGCGCAGGTCGACGACGGCGCGCACGAAATCGGCTGACGGCTGCGCGCAGCCCGGCTCGACGCCGAGCAGCGTCCGGAGCTTCAGGCCGTGCTCGGCGCGGTAGGGCGGCAGGTAGCAGACCGTCTGCCCCCCCCGCACGGCGGCGCCCAGACAGGCGCCCAGCTCCGCGGAAAGGCGCACCTGCGAGATGCCCGCCAGGTCGCACTTCTCGCGCAGCGCCGGCTGTGCGCCCATCCACACGATGTCGTCCACCGTCAGCTCGTCGCCGAAGATGATTTCGCGGTCGTTGTCGACGTCGATCACTGCGGCCAGCCCGGCAAACGGGAGGCCGAAAAAATACAGGAACGTGGAGTCCTGCCTGAACGGATAGCAGTTATCCGCATAGTTTGCGCCCGCCTCGTCGTTGCCGAGGAAGAGCAGCACGCCTTTGCCGGCTTTTCTTTTCAGCGCTTCGCGGCGCCGAACATACGTTTCTTTACTGAACATGATATTGTGTATATTTGTTATGTATGCAAGAATCTCCTGATTCTTTGCGGAAACAAAGATAAAACATAAAACAGGAAAAATAAGCCCGCGCATGTGTTTTTTCACTACATTTGTGGACTATTTACCCGACGACAGTATGTTATACAGAGACATGACCGCGACAGATCCATACAGCGACGCGCCCTCCGCCCCCGCCGCGCAGCCCGACGCGGGCGACGGCTACCGCCTGCTCGTCCGCCGGCTCGACCTGAAGGAGATCGGCGACGGCGCCGACGCCTTCCTCACCCCCGTGCAGGGACGCGGCTGGACGCCCGACTTCGCCGCCGCCACCGACGCGATGAACCTCATGCACGCGCAGTACGGGATCGCGCCCGACCGCATCCTCGCGACGCTCGCCCTCGTGATCGAAAGGCTCGACCGGACGGCGCCGCTGCCACACTATGCCGTGGCCTACATCTGTCGCGACGCCGTGACGCGCGTCGTCCTGCAGCGCTTCAACGAAGCCATCGGATGCAACTGCACCGGCCTGCGCGACCTCTCGTACACGATCGGCGACAACGTGGCCGAAGCCAACGCGACGTTCGCCACCTTCCGCTTCTGCGACCCCGCGGCAGGCTCGGGGCGCTTCCTCGTCGCCCTGATGAACGAAATCGTCGCCGTCAAGTCGCAGCTCGGCATCCTCGCCGACAGCGACGGCAACCCGCTCTACCAGTACAGCGTCGGCGTCGACGGCGGCCGGCTCGTCACGCTCGACAAGCGACGCTTCAGCCCCTGCGCCCTCGATCCCGCCAATCCCGAGACGCGGCGGATTCAGGACGCCCTCATGCGCGAGAAACGCCTCTGCATCGAGAAATGCCTCTACGGCGTCGACATCGACCCCGTGGCGACCGGCACCTGCCGCCTGCGCCTGTGGCACGAGCTGCTCGTACACGCCGGCCGGCTGCCCTTCGACACGCCGCCGCCCGAGGGCAACATACGCTGTGGCGACGCCCTCGTCAGCCGCTTCGCCGTACACGACGACCTGAAGGCCGTCTTCCGCCGCATCGGCTTCAGCCTTGCCGACTACCGGGCGCTGGCCGGCGACTTCAAGCGGGCGACGAGCGGCGAGGAACGCGAACGCCTGGCCCGCATCATCGACATGATAAATAAACGCATGCAGCACGAGAGCGCATCGGACGACCGGCGCGCCGACGACCTGCGCAAATGGCAGCGCGAACGCGAACGCCTCACGTCGCCCTCACTCTTCGCCCCGGACGGCGAGACCGAAAAGATCATCGCCGCCAAAGTGGAAGAGGCAAACATGATGATCGACAAATACAGGCGGAAGGCGGAAGAGGCGGGCAGCAATCCAGTATACGAAAAAGCCGTCGAATGGCGATACGAATTTCCCGGGCTGCTGAACGACGCGGGCGACTTTGCCGGCTTCGACGCCGTCGCCGGCAATCCGCCCGACACGCGCAAGGAAATCGCCGACGCGACGGACGCCTACCGCCAGGCGCACTACCGCACGTTCAAGCAGACGGGCGAGGTGCTGAGCCTCTTCTGCGAGCTGGGACACAAACTGCTGCGGCAGGACGGCATCCTCTCCTTCATCGCCTCCAACAGTTGGATGCGCTCGGTCTCGGCCGGCAAAATGCGCCAGTTCCTGACGGAGGAAATGAACCCGCTGACGATGCTCGACTTCGCCGAGCCGGGCCACGCCGTGGCCGGAATGCCCGGCGGCAAAGGCATCCTCGTCCTCCAGAAATCGCGCAACCGGCGCCAGACGGCGACCTGCCGCGTCGGCGAGCGCTTCGACCCGCAGCGGATGCGGCTCGAAGACTACGTCGCGCTCCACGCCGTGCCCTCGCTCATCGGCGCCGACGGGCAGGCGGACGGCGCCGCGGCCTCGTTCGGCATCCTCCCCGAAACGGAGAAGAGCATCAGGAGCAAGATCGAACAGGTCGGCACGCCGCTCCGCATGTGGGACATCCGCCTCCACGAAGGCATCCGCACGGGATGCGACGAGGCGTTCATCATCGACAGCAAAACGAAAGACGGCTTCGTGCGGGCCGACTACAAGAATACCGACATCATCAAGCCCCTGCTGCCCGACGTAAACGTGCGCCGCTACACGCCCGCACAGTCCGACCGCTGGCTGATATGCATCCCCTGGCACTTCCCCCTGCTGTACGACAAGTCCATCACGCAGGCCTCCGTACGCGCCGAAGAACGCTTCGCGCAGCAGTATCCGCTCATCTACGAGCATCTGCTGCTCTACAAGGACAGGCTCCTCCTGCGCGACGCGCCCGGCGTGGGCGTCACCTTCGAATGGTATGCCCTGCAGCGGCTCGCGGTGAGCGGCGAGTGGGACGACTTCACGCAGCAGAAAATCGTCTGGCGGCAGGAAGCGCCCGCGTCCGACTTCTGCTTCGACTACGGCGGATGCGCCGTGCTGGGCGCGACGTGCTTCATCATCGGGCAGCACCTCAAGTATCTGCTCGGCTTCCTCAATTCGCGCCTCGGACAGTACATGCTCAAAGACTCGCCGCGGATGAGCAGCGGCGACATGCAGATCAGCATCCTCGCCCTCGAAGCCCTGCGCGTGCCGGCGCCCGGCGTCAAAATAGAGGCCGACATCGTCTCGCTCGTCAACAAGCGCACCTCGGACACGAACCCCACCGAACAGGCCGCCATCGACGAGAAAATCGACAGCATCGTATACGGCATTTGCGGCCTGACGCGCGACGAGACAGACTATATCGAAAAAGAAATGAATCATTCCTAACTCTTAATATATAATATGATGGTAACAAGAAGAAACTTTTTGAAAACCGCCACGATGGCATCCGCCGGGCTGGCGATGGGCGATTTGAATCTGAACGCGGCGAGCTACCGGCAGGTGGTCGGCGCCAACGGGAAAGTAAATCTGGCATGCGTGGGAATCGGATTCCGCGGCGGCGAGATTATCCGGGAATTTGAAAGAACGGGACTGGCAAACGTCGTGGCCCTCTGCGACGTCGACATGGGCGCCAAGCACACGCAGGAGATCATGGCGAAGTATCCGAAAGCCCGCCTCTTCCGTGATTTCAGGGAAATGTTTGACAAGGCCGGCAACGAGTTCGAAGCCGTATGCGCCGGCATCCCCGACTTTGCGCACTATCCCGTCGTCATCCATTCCATCCTGGAAGGCAAACACATCTATGTCGAAAAACCGATGTGCCGCACCTTCCTCGAAGGCGAACTGATGATCAAGGCCGCCAAGGCGCACCCGAACATCGTGACGCAGATGGGCAACCAGGGACATTCAGACGCCAATTATTTCCAGTTCAAGGCATGGAAAGACGCGGGCATCATCCGCGACGTGACCGAGGTGACGGCTCACATGAACTCGGCGCGCCGCTGGCACGACTGGGATTCGCGCATCTACAAATATCCCGCCGAAGAACCCATGCCCGCCGGCATCGACTGGGACACGTGGAACATGGCCGCGCAGTATCACACCTATAGCGACCGCTACCACCGCGGCAACTGGCGCTGCTGGTACGACCTCGGCATGGGCGCGCTGGGCGACTGGGGGGCGCACATCCTCGACACGATCCACCAGTTCCTCGAACTCGGACTGCCCTACGAGGTCAACCCCGTCTGGCTGAAGGAACACAACGACTACTTCTACCCCATGTCGTCGACGCTCCTTTTCCGCTTCGCCGCGCGCAAAAACATGCCGCCGCTGGACATCACGTGGCGCGACGGCACAGACAACGTCCCGCCCGTACCCGCAGGCTACGGCTCGTCGGACATCGACCCGAACATCCCGCCCGTAGCCGGCGGCAAACTGCAGCCGACCAAGCTGAATCCGGGCAAGATCATCTACAGCAAAGAGCTGACGTTCAAAGGCGGCTCGCACGGCAGTACGCTCTCCATCATCCCCGATGAAAAGGCGCGTGAGATGGCCTCGCGGCTGCCCGAAGTGCCGCAGTCGACGTCCAATCACTACGCGAACTTCCTCCTCTCGTGTCTGGGCAAGGAGAAAACGCGCTCGCCGTTCGAGATTGCCGGGCCGCTGAGCCAGGTCTTCTGCCTCGGCGTGCTGGCACAGCGCCTCAACACCAAGCTGGAATTTGACGCCGCCACGAAGCAAATCAAAAATAATCCCTTCGCCAACGCAATGCTGGCCGGCACGCCGCCACGCAAAGGCTGGGAACATTATTACGCGATTTGACCCTCCCGCCCCGTTCATACTGCACGCGCAGTATCCCGACGAACGCGCCTCCGGATCCGTCCGGGGGCGTATTTCTTTTGGAATCGCAAAACGGTCGATTCCCTGCCGGAAATTCCGGGGGACCTGTACCTGCCGTGTACAACCTTCGCGCACGGTGCGGGAGACCTGTACCTGTCGTGTACAGGCGTCCGGAGTTTCCGGATTAACCGCCGGTTTTGTTTTCCCATGCAAAATTGCGACGATACGGTTTGCGCGAAGTCAGAAGTTTTGAATCATCAAATCACCCCGCCCCCGCCTCCATGAAAATACCGGAAAGCTTCTTTACCTTTATCCAGGCTCATGCTGCGGACGACCTGTCGCGGTTGCTGCTCTCGGCGGGGCGCTATCCCGGCGTCGACGTGCCGTTTGCGGTGGAGCAGATCGCGGCGCGGCGACGTATCCGCGGCAAGCTGCCGCTGTGGGAGGCCGACGGGCGACTGCTTTTCCCCTCGCGGACGGCCGCCGAGCAGTGTTCGTCCGAACTCACGGCGCGCTACAAACTGCGGCTGTCGGAGGGCGCAGAACACGTCTGCGACCTGACCGGCGGCCTCGGGGTAGACGCGTACCATTTTGCCCTGCAGGCGGCGCGCGTGACTTACGTGGAGTGTGACACGGCCTGCTTCGACGTGGCCATGTACAACTTCGAAAGGCTGAATGCACACAATATCGAGGGGCATCATGCCGATGCGCGCGAGGTGTGGGACCGAATCGCGCAGCCCGATGCGTTCTATCTCGATCCTTCGCGACGCGGGACGGGCAATGCGCGCGTCTTCGCCCTGCATGACTGCCGGCCCGACCTGACGGAGATGCTGCCCGGCCTTCTGCGCCGCGCGCCCACGGTCATCGCCAAGCTCTCGCCGATGCTGGACATCCGGCATACGCTGGCGCTGCTGCCCGAAACGGCCGGGATACACGTCGTTTCCGTCCGAAACGAATGTAAGGAACTGCTCTTCGTCATGCGTCGCGGGACGGAGGGCGGCGATCCGGCTGTGCACTGCGTCAATTTTACGGCGGACGGCGGAGAGCAGGCGTTCAGCTTTCGCTATCGGGAGGAACATCAGGCGGAGAGCGTCGTCGCCGGCCGGATACTCGGCTACTTGTATGAACCGAACGCGGCGATACTGAAAGCCGGCGCTTACAAACTGGCGGCATCCCGGTCGGGCGCCGGCAAGCTGCATGTGAGCAGCCATCTGTATACTTCGGACGAATATCTTCCGGCCTTTCCGGGACGGGTGTTCCGCGTCGAGCGCGTATACCCGTTCAGCAACGCCGTCTGCCGCACGATTGCCCGCGACGTCCCGCAGGCGAATCTGTCCGTACGCAATTTTCCCCTGACGGCAGACGGTCTGCGCAGGCGTATCCGCGTGGCTGAAGGCGGCGGCGGGGCGTGCCTGTTTGCCACCACGCTGGCCGGGAACGGGCGGGTGTTGATTCTTTGCAGAAAAATGGAGTGACTATTCGGCCGTGAGCATCGTCAACTGTTCGCCATCCAGGCGGAAGTGCGGCCGGTCGTGGTCGATCAGGAAGTGAAGCGCCCTGGTATTCCTGCTCTTATCCAGCGGCAGGACTTCCTCCAGTTCCTGAACGCTTTGCGCGCCTGCCTCCAGCCGTTTTACGAGCGCGTCGCGCACGGCGTTGTATTCCCACTGCTTCAATCCCGACTGTGTCTTTTTCAGACAAATGTCGCACGCGCGACAGTCCGGCGTATGCTTTTCGTCGAAATAGTGCAGCAGCAGGCGCGTGCGGCAATTATGCGTTTCGTTGATATATTCCAGCACTTTATCAATGCGCTTTTCGTCGCGTTCCTTTCGCTCGCTGTAGGCAAAAGCGGGAATACGGACGCGGTGCGTTTCTTCGCGCGGAAGCGTAAACGTGATTTGCGGCGCGTGAGAACGGGGGATGTAATGAATAATCATCAACTTCGAAAGGCTGCAAAGCCGCTCGTACACATCCTGGGGCGTGGTGTGCGCCCGCGTCGCAATCAGTGCCTCGTCGATGTAGGCATATTCGGCAAAAACACCGGTATACGATCGCAGTATCACCTGAATAATCTCGTCGGTCACGGGGTCTTGCCGCGACGAGCGGTAAAGATCTTCGCGGTTGACCGAAAACATGAGGCGGGAAGTGTTGTCGGGATCTTCGACGTATTCAATATAACCCGACAGTTCGAGGATGCGGAGCGCGTGCTGCGCCTGGACAAGCGAAAACTTGTAGGCCGAACAGAAATCGGAAAGCGAAAAATTGTACGTCACATTGAAACCGAATCCCATAGCGATCTGAAAGAAGCTCCCCAGCGCTTCATACACGCGGGTGATGAAATCCTTGTCGGGGTATGCATCCGAAAGGCGCCTTTTCAGTCTGGCGCTCTCCGGCGAAGCACACAGCGCGACGGCATAGGCCGGCTTGCCGTCGCGCCCTGCACGTCCCGCCTCCTGAAAATATTCTTCCAGCGAAGACGGCATGTCCATGTGCACCACCAGCCGCACGTCGGGCTTGTCGATGCCCATGCCGAATGCGTTCGTCGCTACGATGACGCGGCACGCGCCGTTTTTCCACTCATTCTGGCGGGCGGTTTTCAGTGTGCGCGTCAGCCCTGCATGAAAAAAGTGCGCCACAATGCCTTCTCGCCGCAGCATGTCGGCTATCTCCTGCGTCCGCTTGCGGTTACGGACGTATACGATCGCCGTTCCGGGGACTTTATTCAGCAGATAGACAAGGGCCGACTCCTTGTCTTCCGCACGCCTTACCACGTACGACAGGTTCGTCCGGGCGAAGCTTTTGCTGAATACGTTCTTTTTGCGGAAGCGCAGTTTTTCCTGTATGTCGTCCACTACCTTGGGCGTGGCGGTCGCCGTAAGCGCCAGCACGGAGATGTCGGGCAGGTGGTCGCGGACGGTCGCGATATGCAGGTATGAGGGGCGGAAATCGTAGCCCCACTGCGAGATGCAATGGCTTTCGTCGACGACCAGCAGGCTTACGTTCATGGCATGCAGCTTGTTGAGAAACAGTTCCGAGGCCAGCCGTTCGGGCGAGATGTAGAGGAATTTGTAATCGCCGTAGATGCAGTTATCCAACTGGATGTTAATTTCTTCGCGGGTCATGCCCGAATAGACTGTCGTAGCCTTGATGCTCTTTGCCTTGAGATTGTCCACCTGGTCTTTCATCAGCGAAATCAACGGCGTGATGACCAGGCAAAGCCCGGGCATAATCATTGCCGGTACCTGAAAAGTAATGGATTTACCGCCGCCGGTCGGCATCAGTCCGAGCGTATCCCGCCCTTCGCAGACCGAGCGGATGATGTCTTCCTGCAAGGGACGGAAACTGTCGTATCCCCAGTATTCCTTCAGCGTCTTGAGCAGTAATGAAGAATCCATCGCCTGCCTGTTATTCCTCCAGTGGCCGTATATCCTTTACCATCAACTGGATGGTTGTGTTTCCGTTGAACGTATTTTCCTCGATGGTGTAGCAGATGTCGAATGGCTTCATTTCCTTGATGTAACGGCTGTACTGATGCATTCCGAAGGCGATGCCGTGCACCGGGCCGCCTCCCTTGCTGTCGATGATTTCCAGCTTCAGATGTTCCAGGTCTTTACCCACGCATTTGCTGGTGCCGTAGTCCTGCACGTTTCGCGAGCAAAAGACCGGCTTCTCGTTGTCGGGGCCAAAGGGACTCATCGTCTTCAGCTCGGCCATGAACCGGGCGTTGACATCCTTCAGTTCGATGATGGCGTCGATGTCGATTTGCGGTATCATCTGTTCGGGTTTGATTTCTTCGTCGGCGATTTGCATGAACCGGCGGATGAAGGTTTCGAGATTCTCTTCCCGAAGCGAAAGGCCGGCAGCATACGTATGTCCGCCAAAGTTTTCCAGCAAGTCGCGACACGATTCGATGGCCTTATAGATGTCGAATCCCACGATCGAACGCGCCGACCCCGTGATCAGCTCGGACGATTTGGTGAGCACAACCGCCGGACGGTAATATTTCTCCGTCAGCCGCGAAGCCACGATGCCGATGACGCCCTTGTGCCAGGTGGGATCATAGACGATGATGCCTTTCTGGTCTTCAATGTTTTTTATCTCGTTGATGATCGCGTTGGCCTCGTCGGTGATACGCTTGTCCAGTTCGCGCCTCTCTTCGTTATACTGATTGATGTTTTCGCTCTTTTCGCGCGCCACTTTCATATCCTTAGCCAGCAGGAGGTCGACGGCTTCGCGGCCGTTCATCATGCGTCCCGAGGCGTTGATGCGGGGACCGATTTTAAAGACGATGTCGCTGATCGTAATTTCCTTGCCCGACAGTCCGCAGATGTTGATAATGCCTTTCATGCCAAGGCTCGGGACGCTGTTCAGTTGCTGCAGTCCGTAGTAGGCCAGTATCCTGTTTTCGCCCGTGATGGGCACGATGTCCGACGCGATACTTACCGCAGTCAGTTCCAGCAGGTTTTCGAGGCTCGAGAACGGAATGTCGTTGCTCCGGGCAAACGCCTCCATGAATTTGAAGCCGACGCCACAACCTGAAAGATGCTCGTACGGATATTCGGAATCGGTGCGCTTGGCATCCAGCACGGCGACGGCGGCGGGAAGCTCGTCGTCGGGCATATGATGGTCGCAGATAATGAAATCAATTCCTTTTTCGCGGGCATACGCCACCTTGTCGATGGCCTTGATGCCGCAATCCAGCGCGATAATCAGTGTCACGCCGTTTGCCTCGGCATAATCTATACCCTTGAACGAGACGCCGTAACCCTCGTCGTAACGGTCCGGGATATAATAATCCAGCGATGACGAATAGGGGCGCAGAAACTTGTAAACCAACGATACGGCCGTCGTACCGTCCACATCATAATCCCCGTAAACCATAATTTTCTCCTTGTTTCCCAGAGCCTTGTTCAACCGCTTTATCGCCCTGTGCATATCGGGCAGTAAAAGCGGGTCGTGCAAATCCCTCAAACTCGGTTTGAAGAACTTACGCGCGGTTTCGAGCGTCGTTATTCCGCGCTGAACAAGCAAAAGTCCTATTACGTAATTGACTTTCAGCTCCGAAGCCAATATGCTCGCAATTTGCAAGTCTGTGTCTGTATGGGATCGTATACTCCATTTGTATATCATTATATATTGCTTTTATTTTTCTCAATCCGGTAAAATCGTACTTCATTTTCGACCCTAAATTATATGCAGTATAATTTGAAGTTGTAAAAATAGGCAAAATAAATGAAGCGGTATGCATGCGTGGGCTAAAATCTGAGAAAACTCACGCTGTTTTCGCATAAAAGTATATTTGTTGTGCTTTTTTATGTTTCGAGAGCCATTCCTCCGCGACTCCCCCGAATCTGTGTGTCTTTGGACTTTGGTGTCTTCAATCTGCATTCTTCAGTTCTTCCTCGAAATACGCAATGGTCTTCTTCAAACCTTCCCGGAGGGGTACGGACGGCTGCCAGCTCAGGATTGTGCGCGCCTTGTCGATGACGGGCTGGCGCTGCATGGGGTCGTCACTGACCTGCGGCAGATGGACTGTTCTGGATCTGGAACCGGTGAGGTCGATGATGATCTCCGACAGTTCCTTGATAGTGAATTCCGAGGGATTCCCAAGGTTGATGGGGCCTATAATATGGTCGGAGGTCGCCATCATAGCGGTGAAACCTCGCACAAGGTCGTCGCAATAGCAGAAGCTGCGCGACTGACGGCCATCGCCGTATATCGTGATATCTTCATTTTTAAGGGCCTGGATGATAAAATTCGATACAACGCGTCCGTCATTGGGGTGCATGTGGGGGCCATACGTATTGAAGATGCGCACCACCTTGATGCGTACTCCGTTTTGCCGGTGATAGTCGAAGAAGAGCGTTTCGGCACAACGCTTGCCTTCGTCGTAGCAGGAACGGATACCGACGGGATTGACGTTGCCCCAGTACTCTTCGGGTTGCGGATGGACGGTCGGGTCGCCATACACTTCGCTGGTCGACGCCTGCAATATCTTCGCCCGTATCCGCTTGGCCAGTCCCAGCATGTGAATAGCTCCCAGCACCGAGGTTTTCACCGTCTTGATGGGATTGTACTGGTAATGAATGGGCGAAGCGGGACACGCCAGATTGTATATCTCGTCTACTTCCGCATAGTACGGCGCGGTGACGTCGTGGCGCACAAGTTCAAAATTCGGATTGTCGAGCAGATGCACGATGTTTTTCTTCCTGCCCGTGAAATAGTTATCCAGACAGATGACTTCGTTTCCTTCCGCCAGCAGCTTTTCGCAAAGGTGAGACCCCAGAAATCCGGCACCTCCCGTAATCAGTACTCTTTTCATATAAAACGTTTTTTGCAGTATTACTTTCCGATGCAGAAATAGTGGATTCCGGCGTTTTTCATCTCGCTGTCGTCGTAGATGTTTCGTCCGTCGAAGATGACGGGATGTTTCATCAACTGCCTGACGCAATTCCAGTCCAGCACTCTGAACTCCGACCATTCCGTCACCAGCAGCATGGCGTCGGCATCCTGCAGCGTCTCGTAGACATCGCGGCAATAGTTGACGGCGTGGCCCATGCGGCGGCGCGCTTCGTCCATCGCGACGGGATCGTAGGTGTAGACCGTGCATCCCGCTTCCAGCAGTTTGTCGATCAGCGCCAGCGAGGGCGCTTCGCGCATGTCGTCGGTATTCGGTTTGAAGGCGAGGCCAAGCAGGGCGATGCGCTTGCCCGACAGGTCGTGACCGAAGTAGCTGCTCAGCTTGTTGAAAAGCACGGTTTTTTGCCGTTCATTTACCCGTTCGACGGACTTGAGCACCTCCAGCGAGTAGCCGTAATTGTCGGCCGTCCTGATAAGCGCTTTCACGTCTTTCGGAAAACACGAACCGCCGTAACCTGCACCGGCATAGAGGAATTTACTCCCGATGCGGCTGTCGCTTCCGATGCCCCTGCGCACCATGTTGATGTCGGCGCCCACCATTTCGCACAGGTTGGCGATGTCGTTCATGAAGCTGATGCGGGTCGCAAGCATTGCATTGGCGGTGTATTTAATCATCTCCGCCGAAGCGATGTCCGTGAAAATGACAGGATGACCGTTCAATACGAACGGATTGTATATCTTTTGCAGGATTTCCTCCGCCTTTTCGGAGTCGACGCCACACACGATGCGGTCGGGCTTCATGAAGTCGTTGATGGCGGTGCCTTCCTTCAGAAATTCGGGATTCGAAGCGACGTCGAACGCGACATGCGCGCCGCGTGCATCCAGCTCCGCCTGAATGGCTTCACGTATCAGCCGTGCCGTGCCGACGGGAACGGTACTCTTGGTGACGACCAGGCAGTACTTCGTCAGGTTTCGGCCAATCGTCCGCACAACGTTCAGCACATATTGCAGGTCGGCGCTTCCGTCCTTGTCCGACGGCGTTCCCACGGCGGTGAAAATGACATCGACCTCATTCATCACCGAGGCCAGCGAGGTGGTAAACGTCAGCCTTCCCTTCTGAATGTTGTGCTGCAGCATGTCTTCCAGCCCCGGCTCATAAATGGGCGAAATGCCCCGTTTCAAACTCTCAATCTTGTTTGTATCAATGTCTACACAGACGAGGTCGAATCCGGCTTCCGCCAGACATGCGGCAGATACCAGCCCGACGTATCCCGTCCCGACAATAGCTATTTTCATACGGTTCATAAAATGTTTTTCAAAAAATTGAATGTGCAAATTTACACGAAATTTTCCGTTTATACCGGATAAAACGAAAACCGGCCGGAAATGTTGCAAAAAGGATTACTTTTGCACTTCGAAAATGAATGGATATGGAGATAGCGTTTTCAGTGATAGTTCCGGTATATAACAGGCCCGACGAAGTGATGGAATTACTGGAAAGTTTGAGCCGTCAGACGGATACCGGTTTCGAGACGGTCGTGGTGGAAGACGGCTCGTCCGTTCCGTGCCGCGAGGTTTGCCGCCGTTTTGAAAACCGCCTGAACCTGAAATATTTTTTCAAGCCCAATTCGGGACGCAGCGACACGCGCAATTTCGGCATGACGCGTGCCGGCGGCAACTATTTCATCATCTTTGACTCCGACTGCATCATGCCTCCACACTACATCGCCGCCGTCAGGAAGAATCTCGAACGCAGCCGCGCGGACTGCTACGGAGGCCCGGATTGCGCCGGCGCGTCGTTTTCCGGCCTGCAGAAGGCGATCAGCTACGCCATGACGTCATTTTTTACGACAGGAGGCATCCGCGGCGGCACCCGTCATGCGGAAAAATTTTCGCCCCGCTCGTTCAACATGGGCATTTCCAGGGAAGTATTTCAGACCGTCGGCGGGTACAGGAACATGATAGGCGAAGATATTGACCTCAGCATCAGAATTAAATCCGCAGGATACAGGACCATGCTGTTCAAAGACGCATACGTGTTTCACAAGCGCAGGCTGAGCTTCGGGAAGTTTTTCCGCCAGGTAAATACCTTCGGCAAAGGGCGGATTCTGCTGAGCCGCATTCACCGTGGCTCGCTGAAAACCGTACACCTCCTGCCCGCCTTTTTCATCCTGGGACACGCGCTCCTCCTCGCGCTGAGCCTGATTTTCCTCAACGCGTGGTTTTTACTCCCGATAGCCTGCTACGCGGCGCTGCTCTTCGCCGATTCGCTGCTGAAAAACAAAAAGCCGGGCATCGCCGCCGCGTCCGTCGCCGCCGCTTATATCCAGCTTACAGCTTACGGCCTGGGCGTCATGGAAGAACTCATGTTTCGCCGCGCATCGAAAAAAACGCAGGAAGAACTTTACCGGTGATTCCGAGATTCAAAGATTCCAGGATTCAAAGATTCAGTCATTCAGTTAACGTGAGTTCGGGATAAGAATAGCCCGTGAGGGCAATGTCATTAAGTTAAGCTACAATTGCCTGAAAGGCAGAATCTGCATAACCGCAGGTCGTTGACCTGCGGGAAGTAACCCGCCTCCCTCTCTCTGCCTGAATTCTATGACTGATCCAAATATATTCTGTTAATTATCATCAATATTTTTCAGGCACAGTCAGCGAACGGATTCAAGTAGTTTTCGCGGTATGGCATTTTGCCTGTTACCA
>JAIRZY010000136.1 GCA_031266995.1 Tannerella sp. | reverse complement strand
CAACAAAAGTAAGAAATTAACCTTAAAAACCGTGAATCAATTTCCGAGTGCAAATCTAAAGGGAAGGCAGGACATGGTGACCTGGCGTTATGTTCTGCCTTTCAGGCAGCAGATTTGGCGCTCATCCTGTCCCCGCAGGTCGTTGACCCGCGGT
The DNA here is from genome assembly GCA_031266995.1 of Tannerella sp. Classification (GTDB taxonomy): domain Bacteria; phylum Bacteroidota; class Bacteroidia; order Bacteroidales; family Tannerellaceae; genus Tannerella. Next base: position 11,523 of record JAIRZY010000136.1, on the reverse strand, counting down.
TATGAAAATACAACCTTTCAGGTTGTTACAGCTTAACTTAATGACATTGCCCTGACGGGGTTGCGGGGGAGAAAAGGCCGTTTTCTATTGATATGGATGCCCTGCGGGCAACAAATAACCGGTTCATAATGATTTATATCATTTCTTATTTCGAACTCAGGTTAACTGAATGACTGAATCTTTGAATCCTGGAATTTTTGAATCTTTGAATCTTTTATTACCTTTGCCACATCAAACCCGTAATATTAATTTTAATAAAAACGTAACGTTTATGCCAGAAAGCAAAAACAAGGTGTACGTCGAACTCTACGACGCACCGCTGACCAAGAGAGAAGACGACCGCATCGGTCGCGTATTGAACAACGGCTCGGCAACGGTCGACGACCTGATAGCCGACGCCATAGAACGCGGGACGGATCTCAACCCCGTCACGCTCCGGGCAGCCTACAACCTGCTGAAATCGGCGGCGCTCAACCGCGCCCTGCGCGCCCAGCGCGTCGAGTTCGGCCTCGGCATTACCTACATCGAATCGACCGGCTCCTTCATCGGCGACGCCGCCAAATGGGATCCCGCCAAAAACCGCCTCGTAGCCAAGCTCCTCCCCTCGAAGGAACTGCGCGAGGCGCTGAAGAGCGTCGAAGTCGTCGTGCTGGGCATGGCCAAGATTCCGAACATGATCAACTCCGTCGAAGACGTCGTCACCGGGCAGGTAAACATCTGCCTCACCCCCGGCGGCATGGCGCACATCCACGGCAGCAAGATCAAGATCGCCGGCACCTCGTCCGAAACGGGCCTCAAGCTCTCGAACCCCGCCACGGGCGACATCCGGATCCCGGACACGGCGATCGGCATCAACGACCCCGCGCGCGTCAGCTTCGTCGTCCCGGCCGACCTGCCCGCCATCGAATACACGCTCAGCATCGTCACCCAGTATACCGGCGGAGGCAGGGAACTGGTACAGCCGCGCACGGTGACACTGGATTATCCCCTTCAAGTTGAATGACAGTCCGTTCCGCCCGATCGAGACCCTGCAACAGCCTTGATCGAGACCTTACAACAGCCTTGATCGAGACCTTACAACAGGCTTGATCGAGACCTTACTACAGGCTTGATCGAACGGCGCGCCCCCGCATGACTCCGCAGGCACAAAATCCGCATGTATCAAAATAAATTTTGCGGCGTGCGGACGATTGAACTATCTTTGCCGCATGGGAAAAAACAAGCTGAAGAAATTTGAAGAAATGGCGGAATTTCCGCACGTGTTCGAGTATCCGTATTCCGTGTTGCAGGAAAAAGACTGCCCGCTGAAGGGCGCGTGGCGGACGGCGGTGTTCGGCAACGACCGCCCCGTCGTGCTCGAGCTGGGCTGCGGACACGGCGAATACACCGTAGGGCTGGGACGCCTGTTTGCGGAAAAAAACTTTATCGGCATCGACATCAAGGGCGCACGGATGTGGGCCGGCGCAAAGGAATCGTTCGAGGCCGGCATGACGCACGTCGCCTTCCTGCGCACGCACGTCGAGCTGCTTCCGCATTTCTTCGCGCCCGGCGAAGTGTCGGAAATATGGCTTACCTTCCCCGACCCGCAGATAAAGAAAGCGGGCAAACGCCTGACCGGCACCCGCTTCATGCGCCTGTACAGCCAGGTACTCCAGGCCGGCGGGCGTATCCACCTGAAGACCGACAGCCCGTTCCTCTACGCCTACACGTGCGAGATGATTCGCGTCAACCGCTATCCCGTGATCGCGCAGACGGATGATCTGTATCGCTCCGGCCTGGCGGACGAGACGCTGTCCATCCGCACCGGCTACGAGCGGCAGTGGCTCGAACGCGGACTGAGCATCAAATACGTGCAGTTCGTCTGCGAAGCGCGCGACGAGCCGGTCGAGCCTGACATCGAAATCGAGCCGGATTCCTACCGCAGCTACGGCCGCAGCCGGCGAAGCGGTAGCCCGGCGCAATCCGTAACAGACAGGATTTGAGATTCAACGATTCAAAACGTCGGAGAAGTTCGGGATTCATCATTCATAATTCATCATTTACATAAACATAACCATGAACCTGTATCCAAAGCTCATCCTCGATGCACTGACAAAGGTGCGTTATCCGGGGACGGGGAAAAACCTCGTCGAAGCCGGAATGGTGGACGACGATATCCGCATCGAAGGCCGCCGCGTGTCGTTTTCGCTGCTGTTTGCCCGTCCGAACGATCCCTTTATCCGCTCGGTCGTCAAGGCGGCGGAGGCGGCCATCCGCACGTACGTCTCGCCCGAAGTCGAAATCGAAGGACGCATTGCGGTGACCACACCGCCGGCGCCGAAGAACGACGCCGGCAAACCGCTGCCGCAGGTAGAAAACATCATCGCCATCGCCTCCGGCAAGGGCGGCGTGGGGAAAAGCACCGTCGCGGCGAACCTTGCGGTGGCGCTGGCTGCGGCGGGATACAGGGTCGGGCTGCTCGATGCCGACGTCTTCGGGCCGTCGCAGCCCAGGATGTTCCGGATCGAAGACGCCCGGCCGTCGCTCGAAGCCGTCGATGGCCGCGAGCTGATTGGCCCGGCCGTGAACTACGGCGTCAAGGTGCTGTCGATCGGCTTCTTTGTCGACCCGGACAATGCCGTCGTATGGCGCGGCGCGATGGCCGGCAACGCACTGAAGCAGTTGATCGGCGACGGCAACTGGGGCGCGCTGGACTATTTCCTCATCGACATGCCTCCGGGCACGAGCGACATACACCTCACGCTGGTGCAGACGCTGGCCATCACCGGCGTCATCGTCGTCAGTACGCCTCAGGAAGTCGCTCTGGCAGACGCCCGCAAGGCCATCAGCATGTTCAGGGGCGAAAAAATCAGCGTCCCCATACTCGGTCTGGTCGAGAACATGTCGTGGTTCACTCCCGCCGAGTTGCCCGGTAACCGGTATTATATCTTCGGGAAAGGCGGCGGCGAACGGCTTGCGGCCGAGCTGGATATACCGCTGCTGGGACAAATCCCCATCGTACAGAGCATCTGCGAGAGCGGCGACCGGGGCACCCCCGCAGCCCTGCAACCCGAAACCCTTACGGGCGCCACCTTCCTGGCGCTGGCCGGGCAGGTCGTCGAACACACGGCTCGCCGCAACGCACATCTGGCGCCGACGCAACGGACGAAGACGGGTCGCATGTAACTCGAAAATTTAAGATTCAAAACTCAAATCCGGCACGGAGGCGCGGAGAATACGGAGCGTCCCGGCAGGGCGACGCGCTGTTTTCAACCTTTAATCTTCCGTGCTTTCCGTGTTAAATTTTGAATCCTGAAGCCCGCGCCCCGAACCCCGGCTTTTGAATCTTTGGATTTTCGGGCGTATCTTTGCCGTCGAAAACGCAGAGACGTTCATGGATGTTGGAATTAACAGGTAAAGGTCTGCTTATCGGGATACTCGTATCGGCGCCGATGGGGCCTGTCGGCATATTGTGCGTGCAGCGGACGCTGAGTAAGGGTCGCTGGCACGGTTTCGTATCGGGGCTGGGGGCGGCGCTCTCCGACGTGGCGTATGCCGCCGTCACGAGCCTGTGCATGGGGCTGGTCGTCAACTTTGTGGAGGCTTATCTCCAGCAGCTCGAACTGTTCGGGGCGGCCGTGCTGGGCGTTTTCGGGCTATACCTGCTGCGGAGCAATCCGGTTCGCAGCCTGCGAAAGAGCAGGGAGACGAAAAACACTTACTTTCATGATTTTGCAACCGCCTTTCTGCTCACCCTGAGCAATGTGCTCATCGTGTTTCTCTACATCGGGCTGTTCGCTCATTTCTCGTTCGTGCTTCCCGCCCGCTCGTGGTGGGAGACGGCAAACGGGCTGGCGGGCATTGCGCTGGGCGCCGTGTGCTGGTGGTTTTTCATTACCTTCCTGGTATCCAGGCTGCAGCGCTGGTTCAACATCCGCGGCATCCACCTGCTGAACCGCATCGTAGGGGCGATTATCCTCCTGCTGGTTTTCGCTCAGATCTGCTATTCATTCATTTTTACGGCATTTTGATTCTCTATTGTTGCCTAAAAAAACGAAAAAGATGTATTTTTGCACCGGGAAAGGCCGAATACGGAAACGCGGAAGCTGCTTAGTACGAACCTTCGGAACCGTCAAACGAATCTTGGAATCATCAGATAATTATAGTATAAACATCAGAAAACAACACTTATGCTTGACACCGTTTATTATGGCAATTCACTGAAGGACTGGGTCATCTCCCTGTCTCTCATCATCGCTTCGCTCATCGTGTGCAAAGCGCTCTCACTGCTGAACCGTCGCCTTGTCCGCCGCATCGCGTCGCGCCGCAATTACCCGTACGAAGGCATCTGCCTGAAAGCCGTCGAGCGCCCCGTGCTGCTGGGCGTCATCCTGTTCGCCGTGTGGCTCGCCCTGCACCATCTGAAGATGGAAAGCGGGATGCACGACCTGATCAGCCACTCGTGCAGCCTGCTGAGCATCCTCGACGCGACGTGGTTCATCGCCCGCCTCACCACGTCGTTCACGGAAGAAAGCATCGTCCTGTCCCGCTACCGCGACGAAAACAGGCGATTCGACACCAACCTGCTGCCGCTGATCAAACGGGGCCTGAACATACTCGTCTGGATCGTCGGCATCGTGATGGCGCTCAACAACGCCGGCGTCAAGGTGTCGACGCTGCTGGGCACGCTCGGCATCGGCGGCATCGCTCTCGCCCTCGCCGCGCAGGACACTGTCAAGAACATCCTCGGAGGCGTCACCATCTTCATCGACCGCACGTTTCGCATCGGCGACATCATCAACGTCGGTGGCGTGGAAGGCACCGTAGAAGACATCGGCATCCGAAGCACGCGCATCCGGAGCTACGACCAGCGCATCATCATCTTCCCGAACTACAAGCTGACGGACGCCTCGATCACGAACATCAGCCGCGAACATGCGCGCCGCGTCGTGGCAACGCTCGGCCTGACCTACGACACGGATCATCACCGGATGCAGCACGCGCTGACGCTGCTGAAAAGAATCCCCGAAACCATTCACGACGTCCACAAAAAAGACCTCTCCGCCACCTTTTCGGGATTCGGCGACTCGGCGCTCATCATCACCTGCACCTATTTCATCCGCAAACCGGCGAACATACTGGAAACGATTTCGGCCGTAAATTTCGAAATACTGCGCTCCTTCAACGAAGCCGGACTGAACTTCGCCTTCCCGACGCAAACCGTCTTTATCGAAAACGGCAAAGAGCAGGCCCCGAAATAGTATTCTTCATGGATTATTGGTTCTCAAAAAAACTAAAAAAACACTCGATATGATTTTTTTCAATGTATTATGTGTCTTTTCTAATGCAATATGACTATCTTTGCAGCACTAAAACTATATTTTTATACATGAACCATTATCATTCAATTATTTAAAATGGAAAATTTATTTAACGAGATCAAAGGCACATTCGAGGCTTTTGCAAGAGATGCGACATTGCAAATTGGGAAATCAAACAAAGCCGCAGGCACGCGTGCCCGCAAAGCTTCGTTGGAGTTGGAAAAACAACTGAAAGACTTCAGGAAACAATCCCTCGACTTCTCAAAACAGTAGAAGAATTGTTAAGGGAGATCCGTATTGTGACGGATCTCCTTTTTCTTTTTGCACCGGCGGAGGGCGAAAGAGGCTGCCCAGCCAAAGACCGAAAAATTTGCCCGTCAGCACCGAATTGCTCCGCACAGAACATAACCAATTAAAATAAGCGCTATCTTTGCGCCGCAAAAATCAATAAAAAGCAGAATCATGGCATTAAAATTCATCACTGCCGACGAGGCAGCATCTTATGTACGTCACAACGACAATGTAGGTTTCAGCGGCTTCACCCCCTCGGGCTGCCCGAAAGCCATCCCTTCGGCCATCGCGAAGCGGGCCGAAGAGGAACACGCAAAAGGAAATCCGTTTCAGATCGGAATGTTTACCGGCGCCTCGACGGGCGACAGCCTCGACGGCGCTCTGGCACGTGCCGGAGCGGTCAAGTTTCGCACTCCCTACCAGTCCAACAAGGACATGCGCGCCCTGCTGAACGCACGGGGAACGGCCTATTTCGACGTCCATCTCTCGGAACTGGCGCAGGGGCTGCGCTACGGCTTCTTCGGGAAGGTAAACGTAGCCATCATCGAGGCTGCCGACGTGTCGGAATCCGGCGAGATCGTGCTGACCGACGGTGTGGGCATCTCTCCCACCATCTGTCGCCTGGCAGACGTCATACTCGTCGAACTGAACCGCTATCATCCGAAAGAAATCCGTGGCATGCACGACATCTATGAGCCGGAAGACCCGCCGGTGCGCAGGGAAATACCCGTGTACACGCCGTCCGACCGCATCGGCTCGCCGGTCGTCAAGGTCGACCCCGCCAAAATAAAAGGCGTCGTCGAGACAAACCGCCCGACGGAAGGCGGCAAGTTCACGGCGCTGGACGACGTGACGCTGGCCATCGGCCGAAACGTGGCAGGCTTCCTGGTAGGCGAAATGAAAGCGGGACGCATCCCGCCCCGCTTCCTCCCGATTCAGAGCGGCGTGGGCAACGTGGCAAACGCCGTGCTGGGCGCAATGGGCGAGAACAGAGACATACCGGCGTTCGAGGTCTACACCGAAGTCATACAGGACGCGGTCATCAACCTCATGGGCGAGGGGCGCATCAGGTTCGCAAGCGGCTGCTCGCTGAGCGTGAGCGACGAAGTGCTGAGCAAGGTATACGCCGACCTCGCGTTCTTCAAGGACAGGCTGCTGCTGCGTCCCCAGGAAATATCGAACAATCCCGAAGTGGCACGCCGCATGGGACTGATCGCCATCAATACGGCGCTCGAAGTGGACATCTTCGGAAACATCAACTCGACGCACGTCTCCGGCACGCGGATGATGAACGGCCTGGGCGGTTCGGGCGACTTCACACGCGCATCCTACCTCTCGATCTTCACGACGCCGTCGACAGCCAAAGACGGGAAAATAAGCGCGTTCGTGCCGATGGTGTCGCACCTCGACCACAGCGAGCACTCGGTGAAAATCATTGTCAGCGAGTATGGCGTGGCCGACCTGCGCGGAAAATCGCCCGTACAGCGTGCGCGCGAAATCATCGACAAGTGTGTGCATCCCGACTATCGCACCCTGCTGAACGACTACCTTAACATGGGCATACAGGGACATACGCCGCAAAACCTGAAGGCATGCTTTGCGTTCCACCACGAACTGGCCGGGAGCGGTGATATGCACAATGTGGACTGGAGTGTTTATAACTGCTGATACCTGTTTAAGATTTAAGATTCGAAATTCAAGATTTGAGATTCAGGAATCTTCGGAGCGGAATGTGAGAATGAATCAAATCATTCTCACATTCTTTCATTTACTCATTCCCGCACACCGCCTCATCCCCCTGCCAATAAAATTTGCGAACCACAAAAATATTCCGTAAGTTTGTCGGCGAAAATTAACTTTAGAATAATGAATAAGCGTATACTTCTCTTATGCCTGTCGGTATTTGTCTTCATACCGGCCAAATCCATCGACCCGTCGCAGGTCAAGCCCGTGAAAAACCTTATTGTGATGATTCCTGACGGGACGTCGCTGGCGACCGTCTCCATCGCCCGGTGGTATCAGTGGTACCTGGACCCGGGCAAGCCGAATCTGCACATCGACCCTTACATCTGCGGCACGGTGCGCACGTTCTCGTCCAACGCGCCGATTGGCGACTCGGCGCCTACGACGTCGTGCTACATGACCGGCTATCCGAGCCGCGCGGGATACGTCTCCACCTATCCGCCCGCGGCCGGCGACGACGACATCATCCCCCTCGACCCGTCGAAAGCCTACCAGCCGCTGACCACCCTGCTCGAAGCCACCCGGCTGACGCAGCAGAAGGCTACGGGACTGGTCTTCACATGCGAATTCCCCCACGCGACGCCGGCCGACTGCTCGGCGCACAGCTACGACCGGGGGCGCTATGACTGGATCTCGTCGCAGATGGTGCACAACGGCCTCGACGTCGTGATTGGCGGCGGTGTCTCGCTCCTGACCGAAGCCGACGAAGCCTACCTGAAAGCCGATGGCTATGGCGTGTATAAAAACGACATCGCCGGCATGCGCGCCGAACGCGGCAACAGGATGTGGGCGCTCTACAACGAAAAAGACATGGCCTACGACCTCGACCGCGACGCATCCAGAGAGCCTTCCATCGAAGAGATGACGCGCACGGCAATCGAAAAACTGTCGACACACGAAAACGGCTTCTTCCTCATGGTCGAAGGCAGCAAGGTCGACTGGGCGGCACATGCCAACGACCCCGTCGGGATGGTCACCGAATTTCTGGCGTTCGACCGTGCCTGCCGCGTCGCGCTGGAGTTTGCGAAACAGGACGGCCAGACGCTCGTCGTCATCGTCCCCGACCACGGCAACAGCGGCATCAGCCTCGGCTCGCGCAACTGCCGCTCATACGGTACGGCGACGAAAGACGACCTCTTCGCCGCAATGTCGCTGGTCAGGCGTACGGCCGAGGGCATTGCCGCCCGGCTGAACGCATCGTCCGCCTCGGCCGTGCAGCAGATCTTCCGCGAAGATGCCGGCTTCGAACTTGCGCCCGAAGAGCTGAACACGCTGTATCAGTGCCGGAGCTACGAAAGCAGTCCCGTTCCGAAAGACGAACGCTCGGACAGAGACGTGCTGCCCTCGCTCTACAGCAGTTCGCTGAACGACTTCGTATCCAAACTGATTACGTCGAAGACCTGCATCGGCTTCACGACGGGCGGGCATACGGGCGAGGAAGTCTTCCTTGCCGCCTATCATCCTGCCGGCTCGCTGCCCGTCGGGGTGAGCACGAACGTCGAACTGAATCACTACATGGCGGCAGCCCTCGGACTGAGCGGGCGGCTGGACGAACTGACGGCGACGCACTTCGCACCCCACACGCGGGTGTTCGACGGATATGCCTGCAGCATCGTGCTCGCGGCTGACGGGAAAGGCAGCCCGACGCTGGTTGTGAAAAACAGGAGAAAGCAACTGTCGATTACGCCGAACACGAACATCGTCAGGGCGGGAAACCGGGGACAGGAGGAAATACGCCTGCCGAGCGTCGTGATCTACGCGGATAAAAACGACACGTTCTATCTGCCTGAATCTCTGGCGAATTATTTGAAATAGCTTCCGTGGGAAACGAAGGTTGGCAGTTGGCAATCTTCGTTTTTTTCGAGCGCGTGTGCATCTTTATGATTTACGGTTATGTTGTGTAAAAGTTTAGTTTCGATAGACGATTGTAGCAGGGAAGATATTCTTCGCATCCTGGACAATACGGCAAAGTTTGAGGCCGCTCCCAACCGGGAGTTGCTGAAGGGACGGATTGTGGCGACGCTGTTTTTCGAGCCGTCGACGCGCACGCGCCTGAGTTTCGAAGCGGCGGTCAACCGGTTGGGGGGGCGCGTGGTAGGGTTTCAGGACCCGTCGACCACCAGTTCTTCCAAGGGTGAGACGCTGAAGGACACCATCCTGATGGTGAGCAATTATGCCGACGTGATCATCATGCGGCACTATCTGGAGGGGGCGGCGCGTTATGCATCCGAAGTGACAGACGTCCCGATCGTCAACGCCGGCGACGGCGCCAACCAGCATCCGTCGCAGACGTTGCTCGACCTCTACTCCATCCGCAAGACGCAGGGGAAGCTGGACAACCTGACCATTACGGTGGTGGGCGACCTGAAATACGGACGGACGGTACACTCGCTCATCGTCGGCATGTCGCACTTCGCGCCCGCGTTCCACTTCGTCGCGCCGGACGAGCTGCGGATGCCCGACGAGCAGAAGCAGTTCTGCGATACGCATGAGATTTGTTACGAAGAGCATACGGCCTTTACCGAAGACGTGGTCGACTGCTCGGACATCCTCTACATGACGCGCGTGCAGCGCGAACGCTTCACCGACCTGGTGGAGTATGAGCGGGTGAAAAACGTGTATATACTGCACAACAGGATGCTGGAGAATTCGCGTCCCAACCTGCGCGTGCTGCATCCGCTACCGCGCGTGAACGAGATCGCGTATGACGTGGACGACAACCCGAAGGCCTACTACATCCGGCAAGCACGCAACGGCCTTTACACGCGCGAGGCCATACTGTGTGACGTGCTGGGCATCGAAGTCTCCGCAGAGGAAGCGTGTAACCCGAAATGAATAAAACTATGTCAACAGAAAAGAAATCGAAGGAAGACAAGGGCATCCTGGAAGTGGCGGCGCTCGAAAACGGCACGGCCATCGACCATATCCCGTCCGAACAACTGTTCAAGGTCGCCCAACTGCTCGAGCTTCAGAAAGAAAAAAGCCGCATCACGATAGGCAACAACCTGCACAGCGGCAAGATGAGACGGAAGGGAATCATCAAGATCGCCGACCGCTTTTTCGAGGAACACGAGATCAGCCGCATCGCACTGATTGCCCCGAACGTGGTGCTGAACGTCATTCGCGACTATGAGGTGGTGGAAAAGAAAAAGGTACATTTGCCGGACGAAATCATCGACATCATCAAGTGCAACAATCCCCGGTGCATCACCAACAACGAGCCGATGGCGTCGCACTTCAGCCTGATCGACCGCGAAAACGTGACGGTCAAGTGCCGCTACTGTGAGCGCAAGACCGGCAAGGACGACATCATCATCAAATAAGGCCGCTATGAAACAGAACTGGAAACCGGGAACGATGATCTATCCCCTGCCCGCGGTGATGATCAGTTGCGGCAGCGAGCCGTCGGAATACAACATACTGACGGCAAGCTGGGTGGGCACAATATGCTCCAATCCGCCGATGTGCTACGTCTCCATACGCCCCGAACGCCATTCGCACGGCATACTGGTGAAAAACATGGAGTACGTCATCAATCTCACGACGGAAGAGCTGGCGCGCGTCACCGACTGGTGCGGCGTCGTGTCGGGGCGCGATCACCGTAAGTTTGAAGAGGCAGGTCTCACGCCAGGCCGTTCGTCCGTCGTACGCGCGCCGCTCATCGAGGAGTCGCCCCTATGCATCGAGTGCAGGGTGAAGGAAGTACTGTCACTCGGCAGTCACGACATGTTCGTGTCCGACGTTGTAAACGTCAGGTACGACGACCGCTATATCGACTCCGACACGGGAGCGTTCGACATGAAGCGCGCCCGTCTGCTCGCCTACGTGCACGGAAACTACTACGGACTGGGCGAGTTGATCGGGCATTTCGGATGGTCGGTAAAAAAGAAATAACATTCACTGTTCACAATTCAATATAGATCGATTAAATGGATTTTATCACAACATACAATCTGACGGGGCTGATCATCGGTCTCTCAACTTTTCTGATCATCGGGCTTTTTCATCCGATGGTGGTAAAGGGCGAATACTACTTCGGCGTAAAATGCTGGTGGCTGTTCCTGCTGATGGGCCTTGCGGGAATCGCCGGCACGCTCGCGTTTCGCAACGTGCTCGTCTCGTCGCTCTGCGGCGTTTTCGCCTTCTCGTCGCTGTGGGGCATCAGCGAGCTGTTTCAGCAGCGCAGGCG
>JAIRZY010000121.1 GCA_031266995.1 Tannerella sp. | reverse complement strand
GGGATTTCGGCCGCCTCTATGCCGGCGCGGGTCAGGTCGGGGATGTCCTGATTGAAGAGGGTGAGGAATTTTTCGAAGCTGTCGTCTTCCTGCCGGATGGCGGCCTGATAGTGTGCGAGGGCGTTTTTCATCCGGCGGAGCGCCCATTCCGTGTGGCCGGCGTTGAGGCAGTCCTGCGTCTCGGGGCTGTGTGCGAGTATCCGGCCGTAGTAGTTGCGCGCCTGTTCGTATTTCCCGCACAGGAAGGAGCACCATGCGATGGCACGCCATGCCCTGACGCTGTCGCGCTCCATGTAGTCGGCCTTGAAATAATATTTCAGCGCCTCGGCATAATTCTTCATCTCCATGTAGCAGTGTCCGACGAAGATCAGCGCCTGCGTATTGTCGGGGCACATCTTCTCGTATCGGCGGTAAAAATCGAGCGCCTTCTCCGGCTGCTTCAGCGTCTTGTAGCAATGCCCGATTCGCCGGACGAGCCATTTGCTGTCGGGATTCAGCATCTCGGCGCGCAGGTAGCAGTCCAGCGCCCCCGGCGTGTCGCCGCTCATCTGCTTGCAGTAGCCCAGCTTCTGGTATATGATCCCGTCGTCAGGATAATGCGCGGGCAACTGTTCGTAGATGCTCTGCGCGTTTTCGAAATAGCCCTTGCGCAGATACAGTTCCGCGATATTCAGCAGGATTTCCGGGTCGGAGAGATACGGCTTCAGGACGGGCAGGCTGTGAAGCTCGGGCGCGCCCTTGAAGACGTCGTCAAACTCCCTGCGCTTCGGGAAGAGCTTGTAGAAGCGAAACAGGTCCTGGACGTACTGTCCCGTGATGCTCTCCACCCTGTTCTGCTTGCTTTTCAGTTCCTCGCCATACTGCCTGTTCATGGCCTCGAACTGGCTGTTCATCTGCATCGTCGCCAGCATCTGCTGCCGTTCGGAAATCTGCTGCAGGCTGAAGAAGAACGAATATTTATCCGAGTTGCACAGGAACGGCGTCTGCCGCAGCACCTCGACGGTCGCCGGCGTGATTTTCGGACTGGACGCGAACAGCGCATACACCGGCACGAACGGCAGAAACCAGTTGCCGACGGTGTGGAAAAACGGAAAATGCTTCAGGTCGACGAATGACGAATGCATCACGTCCACGCCCTCTTCCTGCAACTGGCTGTATTCCTCTATTTTCTTTGCCAGCGAGCTGCCGGCGATCATGTCGAACCATTCGGGGTTCATGCCTTCCGCACTTTCGGACATGTCCGCCGAGTCGTGATCCGGATTCATCTTCGAGGTCACCTTTATCAGTTCGGGGATGATTTCGTTGCGCATCATGAACGACACCTTCTCCGTCTCGCGCGAGAGGATGAAGCGCAACGCGATGGTCTGAAGGATACGTTTAAACCCGGGCGTTTCGGCGAGGATTTCGAGGCGGTGCGAGATGCCCGGATAGAACGCCGTTCGCCGGCTGTAAGCATGGAGCGTCAGGCATATCGCCACGTATGCGCGTATGCTGATTTCCTCGTCGTCCCGTTCCGCCGCGTCGAAGAGGAGATACAGCTTCCTGACGTCGAAACACGCCTGCAGCCCCAGCAGCAGCGCCGAAACGATCTGACACTTCGTCACGACCGGCACCGGCTCGCCCTTCAGCGCCCGGCCGAGGGATACGGCCTCGCCTTCGGTGAGGAGAGGCGTCGTCCAGAGCTTCGCAAACAGCAGGTCGTTCGAGGCTTCATAGCCGTTCAGGTCGTCGATTTCATACTGCCCCGCCAGCCTGTCCAGCAGCGTCGCGACATCGACCGGACGATCGGACTGCTGCCGGGCATACATATAATAGACTGCCGTCGATTCCGCTATCTGCGCCTCGTACCTGATGCGGTCGGCCAGCTCGTATGCGCCGGTACGTATGCGGGCATAGATCTGCTTCTGCATCGGGTCTTCGCTGCCTTCGGCGTAGTAGCCGAGCATGTAGCGATACGTTTCCTGCAACTCGTTCAGCCTGTTCTGAAAAGAAAACAGTTGCGTGCCCGAAACCAGCGTTTGCACCCATTCGAAAGCCGTTTTCAGCGCGCCGCCGTCCAGCGAATCGACGATGCGGCAATAGACGTTATTTATTTCCTTCAGTGTCATTTTCCCGTTTTTTCAACAAATGGAATGGCAAAATTAAGGCTAATTCTCCGATAATTTCCTACCTTTGCACACTAAAAGAACAAAAAACTGCAAAAAAATGAATCATATCCGCAACTTCTGTATCATAGCCCACATCGACCACGGGAAAAGTACGCTGGCAGACCGCCTGCTTGAGTATACCAAAACGGTCGAGGGGAAAGACCTGCAGGCGCAGGTGCTGGACGATATGGAGCTGGAACGCGAGCGGGGCATTACGATCAAGAGCCATGCCATACAGATGAACTACAACTGCGGGGGCGAGGATTACGTGCTGAACCTGATCGACACGCCCGGACACGTCGACTTCTCGTACGAAGTCTCGCGTTCGATTGCCGCCTGCGAGGGCGCGCTGCTCGTGGTCGACGCCGCGCAGGGCATTCAGGCGCAGACCATATCCAACCTGTACATGGCCGTCGAGCACGACCTCGAGATCATTCCGATAATCAATAAAATTGACCTCCCGAGCGCAATGCCCGACGAGGTCGAAGACCAGATCGTCGAGCTGCTGGGCTGCAGGCGCGACGCGATACTCCGCGCGAGCGGCAAGACGGGCGAAGGCGTATACGAAGTCCTCGACGCGATCATCGAAAAGATAGCGCCCCCGAAGGGCGACCCCGGCGCGCCGCTGCAGTGCCTCATATTCGACTCCGTATTCAACTCCTACCGTGGCATCATCGCGTACTTCAAGGTCGTCAACGGCTCGATCGGCAAGGGCGACCGCGTGAAGTTCATCGCCTCGGGGCGCGAATACGACGCCGACGAAGTAGGCGTGCTGAAGCTCACCATGAGTCCGCGCGACGAGGTGCGCACAGGCGACGTGGGATACATCATCTCCGGCATCAAGACGTCGAAGGAAGTGCGCGTCGGAGACACGATTACGCACGTCGAACGGCCTGCCGCGGGAGCCATCGAAGGCTTCGAGGAGGTGAAGCCGATGGTGTTTGCCGGCGTCTATCCGATCGAACCCGAAGATTTCGAAAACCTGCGCGCCTCGCTCGAGAAGCTGCAACTGAACGACGCCTCGCTGTCGTTCCAGCCCGAAAGTTCGGCCGCGCTCGGCTTCGGCTTCAGGTGCGGATTCCTCGGACTGCTCCACATGGAGATCGTGCAGGAGCGCCTCGACCGCGAGTTCAACATGGACGTGATCACGACCGTGCCCAACGTGTCGTATCGCGTGTACGACAAAAAAGGAAATTGCATCGAGGTGCACAACCCCGGCGGCCTGCCCGACCCGACGATGATCGACCACATCGAGGAGCCGTATATCCGCGCCTCGGTGATCACCAGGACCGCGTTCATCGGCCCCATCATGACGCTCTGCCTCGGCAAGCGGGGGCTGCTCGTGAGGCAGGAATACATTTCGGGCGACCGCGTCGAAGTGTTCTACGACCTGCCGCTGGGCGAGATCGTGATCGACTTCTACGACAAGCTGAAAAGCATTTCGAAAGGATACGCCTCGTTCGACTATCACCTGCACGACTTCCGCGAGTCGCGCCTCGTCAAGCTCGACATACTGCTCAACGGCGAGCCGGTCGACGCGCTCTCGACGCTGACGCACGTCGACAACAGCGTCTCCTTCGGCCGCCGCATGTGCGAGAAACTCAAGGAACTGATCCCGCGCCAGCAGTTCGACATCGCCATCCAGGCCGCGATCGGCTCGAAAATCATTTCGCGCGAGACGGTGAAGGCCGTCCGCAAGGACGTCACCGCGAAATGCTACGGCGGCGACGTCTCGCGCAAGCGCAAGCTGCTCGAAAAACAGAAGGAAGGCAAGAAGCGGATGAAGCAGATCGGAACCGTCGAGGTGCCGCAGAAAGCATTCCTCGCCGTCCTGAAGCTCGACTGATTTGACCGGCCGGCCGTTTCGGGATGAATTATATATTATATATGTGATGTTACGCAAGATATATATTTCTGCATTGCAGGTCGACGCCGGAAGGCGTCCAGGGTGGATAACCCCGGGTGCAACCCGGGGTGGATACGGTTCCCATCCCTCCCCTGAACTGCGAAGCAGTTCAACCCGCTACGGGGTTTCGCATAGAGACGCAATGCATTGCGTCTCTACACCCCCGGGTTGCACCCGGGGTTAACCACCCTGGACGCCTTCCGGCGTCTTCCCGCACCCCAAATCTTAAATTCCCATTTCATTAGTTATTTTTAACTTTGATATTTCGTTTTTTATTTGCGGATACTATAATTTTGTCCGCGATACAGGAATATTATAAAATGAACCGAACACTTGACAGAAACATATCCGAACGTTTCAAAACGTTAATCGGGGGGGGGCATCCCTCTCATACACAGTGAGTTAAGTTCGTCCCTTCTTGGGATCGGGACGCTCCTGCGCCCGCGCATCCCGTTCATTTCTTCTTCCGCAGCATCCCCTTCAACACCACGCCGCCACAGCCGCACCGCGCAGCCTGACGGCAGACCTTCGCGCCGCCGCCCGTGCAGCGCGCAGACACGTGTCGCGAATCCGGCGCCGCACCGTTGCAGCACGGATAGACTCCTTCGCAATTCCGGAAGCACGCTTCCCAACCCCGGAAGCACGCTTCGCAATCCCGGAAGCCTGCTTCGCAACTCCGGAAGCACGCTTCGCCACCCCGGAAGCACGCTTCGCCACTCCGGAAGCACGCTTCCCAACTCCGGAAGCACGCTTCGCCACTCCGGAAGCACGCTTCGCCACCCCGGAAGCCTGCTTCGCAACCCCGGAAGCACGCTTCGCCATTCCGGAAGCACGCTTCGCAACCCCGGAAGCGCGCTTCGCTCCGCACGCATAAATAATCCTATACATTAATTAATCAAACAAATTTTACTCCAATGGTAGCACATCCAACCTATCTGCCGCGCGCATTTGACGCGCTCCTCACGTGGGCAACCGATTTCATCCTCTATCTCGAGGACAAAGACGTTTCGACCCGGCTCGAACTCGACACGACTCGCATCCAGACGCTCCGCACCATGATCGACGCCTACCGGCTGGCCTGCGAGACGGCCAACTTGCACAACGCCGGCAGCGTCGACTTCCTCGACCGCAGGCAAAAGGCCGACTCGCTCAGCGAAGCCATAAGGCAGTACGTGAACACCTTTCTCAGGTATAACGAAAAAATTACCGACAACGACCGCATGTCGCTCGGACTCACCATCCCCGACACGACGCCGACGCACGAGGACGATCCTGAAGAGTTTCCCGAAATCGACCCCGACACGTCTGTACTGCGCCGCGTCAGTTGTCGCTTCCTCAACCGCGAACACCACGCCTCCAAACCGCCGCATGTTCACGGTACCGAGCTGCGCTCCGGCTTCATCCCCCGGGGCGAAACGCCGAGCCTGAGCCATCTCACCGTGTCGTCCTTCACCACGCGCTCATCGATCACGCTCGATTATTCCGACGAAGAGCGCGGGCTGCTCGTCGGTCTTTGCGCCCGGTACGAGAACAACACCGGCGGCAAAGGCCCCTTTGGACCCATCATCACAATCTTCATCCCGTGAAAACGAATGTCGAACAGTGAAGAATAATCCCTCTGTGCCTTCTCCGTATCACTCTGTGCAGGTTTTTTCTTTTTTTCTTTTTCATAAGTAATTTGTATGCCATAGAGATGTGCGGAGAGGTACAGAGAACCGGAGGGAAACACGAATGACTGAACAACAGTTTTTAATCATACTAAATAATAAAAAAAATGAAACAGAAATTTTACACCTTTACCATCCTGTCGGGACTTTTCCTGACACTGTCGCTAAGCGGCCATGCGGCGCCTGTACAAATAGGCACCACTAATACTTACTGGGAACTGAAGGGCAACACGCTCTTCATTACCGGTACGGGAGCAATGGCTGATTATACTGGTCCTGCTCAGCAGCCCTGGTTTTCCGATGCCGGTAGTATCCATGCGGTGGATATAGAATCTGGCGTGACGGCGATTGGAGCCAGAGCTTTCCACAGTTGCGGTAGCCTTGTCTCCGTCAATATCCCGGAAAGCGTGATAACGTTTGGAGACGCGGCTTTTGCCTATTGCACGAGTCTGGCTAAACTCTCGGTTTACTGGCCGGATCCCGCCACACTGTCACCCATCCCGTCGAACACGTTTGCTGGCGGCGTGAACAAGAGCAATATTACGCTGTATATTCCCGCAGATGCAGAGCCGAATTATTCAAGTGGCTGGGAGGGAATCACGGCTAAAGCGCTGTGCTACGACGTAGCCAGTGGTACATTCGCGGACGGCGAGGTCGCTCTCTCTCCGTCAACTGCCGCGGCCTACGACATAGTCACGGTGACCATCAAGCCCGACAAGGGATATGAGCTGGCCAACATTTCGATCTTCGAAGTCGGCAATCCGGGGAACCCGGTTGAGGTTATTGGCGCGGGGAATTCCCGCACGTTCGAAATGCCGTCGCCAGCTTTCGCAGTGACCGTGGAAGCCACCTTCCGGAATGTCGCAATTAAAACGGCCGGGGAAGCGATCGAAGACGCGACCTATCCCGTCTCGCAGATCTACGCCAGTACGATAGATGACTTGAAGGCATGGCTGGCAGACTACATCAACGGATTCGTCAAGGACGTCACGGTCACGGCCGACGACATCACCATATCCTACTTCCGCCCCACCACGACGGGCGCCGAGAACGGCAGCTTCAGCTTCAGCGTCAAGCTGGCGGACGGCACCATCGCCCAAAGCCCGCGGATCGTGATCGAGTCCGTGGCGCCGGTCGTTCCCACGCTGCCGCGCGCAGTGGTCGTCCCGCCGATCTCCGGCGCGACGTCCAGCCTGCCGGCAGGCCGGTATTTCGTCGAGAGCGCGAGCGACTTCACGTTTACGCTCACGCCGTTCGATCCCGCCCTCGTACCCGCCGTCCGCACCGGGCGCACGCCGGACGGCAGCGACGTCGTGATCACGCCCGCGGGCGACGGCTCGTTCACGGTCGTCGTCACCGGCATCCGCCAGTCTGTCACGCTCTCCATCGACTTCGTGACGTCTGCCGCCACGCCGTCCGTCGACGGCATCCGTGCCAACGGGCAGGGGATTGGCATCACGGCCTCCGCGTCCGGCGAGGCGTACGTATACGGCCTCACGGGGGCGCTGGTGAAGGTTGTCCAGTATCCGGCGGGCGAGACGGCCGTCGCACTGCCGGCGGGTCTCTACATCGTCCGGGCCGGCGGAAAAGCATACAAACTCCTGGTAAACGGGCAGTAAGTATTCAGTTTAAATTTGAAAAACTAATTTTTTGCAAAGGGGCGGGCCGTGAGGTTCGCCCCTTTCGGTTACAGCACTTTTCGGTTCAGAAACTGCGCCGTGATGTCGGTCATCGCCGTGCCGTCGACGCGGTAGAGCCTCTGGTTGGTCGCGGGCGAGTCGAGTCCGCCGAGGCGCTCGACGTAGGGCCCGAGCTTGATGTAGTCGAAGCAGTCGGTGGCGCCGTCGAAGGGCGTCTGCCGTCCCGAATACCATGCGGTCGCAAATCCCTGCGGCATGTGGCGCCGTGCGAAGGCAGCGAGCCGCATGACGTCGCGCGGCGCGGCGTCGCCGCCCATGAAGCAGAGGCAGGTGACGGCGTGGCGGAAGGCGTCGAGGAGTGACCGCAGGACGCCCTCGGTCAGCGCCTCGCCGGCGTCGTCCTGCAGGTGCGGGCTGTGGCATCCGGGGCAGCGGTGGGGACAGCCGGCGAGGTTGAGGGCGAGCGTCACCTCGCCGGGTATCTCCCGAAAGACGATGTCATATCCCGCGTGGCGAAGCATAGTGCCGTCGTGCCGCCTCCAACTGGCGGTGGTGTGAGAAGTTGCCGATGCGCTTCATGTAGCCGATAACGCGCGTGAGGTAGTCGATGCCGCCGCTCCCGCAGGCCGGGCAGCGCTCGAGGCGGCGCTTGTCGATGTGTCCGCAGTCGTTGCATATCGTGTTGGGGATATTGAAGGTAAAATAGTTGCATCCTTCGCGCGCGGCGACGCGGAGCAGTTGCCGGTACTGCTCGCGGTCGAGGTGTTCCTCGAGGTTGAGGTGGAGCGCCGAGCCGCCCGTGAGGTGCGCGATGTAGCGGCGGCCGTGCAGTCGAAACTTGTCGACGATGTGGAGCGAGGCGTCTTCGACGATGTAGAAGTAGCTGTTGTAGCAGTCGCGGGCGACGCTGTAGCCGGCTTCGCGATCCCATTTGGCGTGTTTGACGCCGACGTTTTCGGCCGGTATCATTTCGCAGTTGAACATGACGTCCTTCGTGCCGTATCGCCTGTTGCAGCGCTCGATGAGGCCGAGCACGCGGCCGACAAAGTCTTCGTACGCCGGATTGTCCGTGATCTCGATTCCCAGAAATTCGGCGGCTTCGACGAGGCCGTTCACGCCGACGGTCAGGTACTGGCGTGCGAGGCTGATGTATCCCGCGTCGAAGAGCGGCAACATGCCTTTTGCCTGCATGTGTTTCAGGTTTTCGTTGTAGGCGAGCTGCGCCCTGTGCACGAGGTCTGTCACGTCTTCGAGAAACGCGAGGTAGTGCACGCCCTGCCGCGCCGCCGCCTGTATGCAGCGGTTCAGGTTGACGGTGAGCACGCTCTTCGATCCTGTCGAGACGCCGCCGGCGCCGAGCGTGTAGCTGAAGCCGTTGTCGCGTATCTCGTTTCGCAGGCGGCAGCAACTGCTGAGCGAGTCGGCGCTGTCGCTCATGTAGGTAAAAAACGAATGGCCTTCGGCATACATTTCGGCCGTGAAGGCGGCGTATTCCACGTCCCGCGCGTCGCCGTCGCCGGTCAGCAGCGCCATGGTCTCGACGGGAAAGGTGAGCGCCGAACGCGTCCGCTCGCGGTTGAACCACTTCATGAAGCGCTTCTGCAGCCAGTTGAGCGACTCCCAGTCGGGGCGGCTGCCGTCGGGGAAGACGAACTCGCCGAAGAGGCTCTCGAAATAGAAGCGGTCGTAGTAGGAGATGTTCCAGAACACGGCCTGGAAGTTGCGCGCGCCGGTCGGCTGGTTGATCGAGTAGACGATCTGCTCGAAGCAGTCGGTGATGATCTTGTCCACCGTGCGCCGGCGCGTCGAGAGGTCGACCGTCCTGCCGGCGTTTCGGCAGTAGTCGCGGCCGTATTCCAGTCCGATGAAGTAGTTCAGATACATCAGAAACTCCGGTGTGGCGCAGGCGCCGCTCAGCATGCTCGATACCATGAAGACCATGTTGACAAAGCCGCCGCAAAACGACTTCAGGTTGGTCGGCGCCTTCGAATTTCCGCCGATCGAGAGCGTGCCGCCCGTCAGCCACGGATACATCGTGATGCTGGCGCAGTAGTTGGCCAGGCTCGTCTCGTCGTTCTTGTAAATGTAGTGGCCGTTGAGCAGCTCCATATAGCGGTCTGCCGTCTCGCGGCCATACATCTCCTTCATGCGGTCGGTCAGCAGGCGGCGGTTCAGGCGGATAAAATTCGACTTGGGCAGCTCGCCGGCGAGCGTCACCATGTTTTTGTTTTCCACGTTTGCATTGGCGTCATACTTGCTGCCCGTCGCCGCGTTGCCGGCGTCGCAGTATTCCATCATGAAGCGCAGCTTATCACGCACCTCGCGGTCTTCGGCGTGCCGCTGGCGATACAGCATGTACGACTTGGCCGCCGCGTAGCAGCGCTCGGCCATCAGCGCGATCTCTACCTGGTTCTGAATCTCTTCCACCGTCGTCCCGTCCGAAATGCTCAGCCGGCACATCACGCCCGTCAGCGTCTCCTCCGTCGCAAAGCTGCCCACCGACAGAAACGCACACGCCACGGCGTGCCTGATTTTTTCGACCGAAAAGGCTTCCCTCTTCCCGTCTCTCTTGACAATCATTAATTCCATAATCAATATAAATTAGTATTTTACTCCGTCAATACGCGCCAGGAGCAGTACGGGTTCAGGCAAAAAAGACAGGGGAAGGGCGTCAAGCGGGCGGCGCCGTGTCCACACACACGGAGAGGGGAAAGCGAGCGCGCCGTCGAAAATCCGCATCCTGCCGCTATTCACCCGAAAGCTCCGCGCAGTTCGCATCCGGCAGGTCTTCTGACTCGTTCCCGGCAGTGCGCCTTCCCGCCGTCGTACGGCAGTGGCTACGGAGGCACTCCTCTTTGCGGAACTTACAGCTACGGGGATAGTTCCTGACTTCCACAGGATTCCCTTTTGATCTCTGCCGCCCGGCCGGCGACGCGAGAACCGAATGTGCACCGCAAAGATACATATATATGCTGCACGCGACACGGTTTTGCGTCCCGACACCAATAATAAGTTATCAACACCACGTCAATTAGCAAATGAAAGAATAAGACAATGCGCCGGTTCACTTTCACATTCTCTCATTTGCCAGGTTGCTCATTTGCTAATTTACTATTTTTGGCGTACCTTCGAACCTCGAAAACAAACTGCAAAAGAAATATGAAAAAGAAACTGACCGTACTCACAGGCGCGGGGATGAGCGCCGAGAGCGGCATCTCGACCTTCAGAGATTCCAACGGATTATGGAACAACTATCCCGTCAGCCAGGTGGCCACGCCCGAAGGCTTCGCTGCCGCGCCGCAGCTTGTGCTCGACTTCTACAACGAGCGGCGACGCGAACTGCTCCGGACGCAGCCGAACGAGGGCCACCGCGGACTGGCCGCGCTGGAACGTGACTTCGATGTCGACATCGTCACCCAAAACGTCGACAACCTCCATGAGCGCGCCGGCAGCACGCGCGTGATTCATCTGCACGGCGAACTGATGAAATCGTGCCCCGTCAACGACCTGAACCGCCCGTACGACATCCCGCCCGACAGCCCCGACCTGCACGTGGGCGACTGCGACGCCGACGGCAACCAGCTTCGCCCCTTCATCGTATGGTTCGGCGAGGCCGTACCGATGATCGAGGCGGCCGCCACACGGGTCGAGGCAGCCGACATCTTCGTGATCATCGGCACCTCGCTCAACGTCTATCCCGCCGCGGGACTGCTGAACTGCGTCCGCCGCGGCCGGCCCGTCTACCTCATTGATCCGAACGACGTAAAAACCTTTCGCGACGACGTCCGCGTCATCAGGGCCGGCGCCTCCGAGGGCGTGAAGCGGCTCACGGAGATGCTGTAGCGGGAGATTTGACATTCATAGACAGCAGTACCCCAATGTCGTCAGCTTAAGAAAAAGTACCCTTCCCCAACTTTTTAAATTTTGAATCATGAATTCTGTAACAAACGAAGGACTCAATCCGTCTCTATAATGAAAATTTAAATTAAACGGAAATGAAAAAGATTTTATTGAGCCTTGCGGCAACGCTTCTGTTCTCGTTTGCGGCGACGGCGCAGACGGTCGATCAGGTCTTTGCAAAGTATGCGAAGGAGAGCCGGGTGGAAAGAGTGAAGATCGGAAAGTTAGGAATGATTCTTGCCGGCCTTTTCGGTGGCGAGACGATGGGGGTAAACGCAGTGGAGGTACTCGATCTCAAGCATTGCACCCCGTCGCTCAAGGAAGAACTGAGCCGGGCGGTTCGCACGCTGAACGACCCGGACTACGAAATGCTCGTGACGGCAAACAACAGCGGCGAACACGTCCGTATCCTGGTCAAGATGAAGAATGACAGCATCTGCGAAATGGTCGTCCTCGCGGCCGGCAACGACGAAGCGACGCTCGTCCGCATCAGTGGAAAAATCAGAATGTCCGACATCGAGCAACTGATAAAAAACTGACGTCATGATGGATGCAAAGGAGTTTACGGAATGCTTCTATCCCTTTCATCCCAAACTCTACCGCGTGGCACGCGCCCTGCTCGACAGCCCCGACGATGCGGAAGACATCCTTCAGGATGCGTATTGCAGGCTGTGGGACAGGCGGAGCGAACTGTCGGAGCTGCGCCGTCCGGAAGCCTTCTGCGTGACGCTGGTCAGGAATCTGTGCATCGACTTCCTGCGGTCGCCTGGAAGGCGTACGGACGACGAGGCCGCGGACGGCGCGCTGCAGGTCGAGGCGCACACGACGCCCGAAAGCGACTTTGTATCGGGCGAAAGCGTCCGGCGAATCGAAACGCTGATATACCGCCTCCCCGAAAAGCAGCGCACCGTCATGCAGATGCGGGCCTGCGCCGAATGTACGTCCGAAGAAATCGAGGCGGCCACGGGCGAAAGCGCCGCCAACGTGCGGGTACTGCTCTCGAGGGCGCGCAAAACATTAAGAGAATGGCTGAACGCTTAAACACTTTGAACTTATGAAGCAAATGGAGATTCAACGATTACTGGAAAAATTTTATGCCGGCGACAGCACCCCGGAAGAGGAACACCGCCTGAAGGATTACTTCCTGCACGGCGACGGCGCGGACGCGCAATGGGCGGCGGCAGACCGCAAGCTGTTTCGCGCGCTGTGCGGCGAGGCGCAGGCGATGCCCGAAGGCGTCTCCACCCGCCTCGAAGCCACGCTTCGCCGCCTGGCGGAGGCCGAACGCCGAAGGCCGTCGCGCACGTACGTGCTGTGGCGCCGGGCGGGTGGCATCGCGGCGGCAGTGCTCCTGTGCGCGGGACTGTTTTTCATGACGCGACCGGACGGACGGCACGTGACGGCAGACACTTACGACAGCCCCGAAGAGGCGGCGCTGATGGCCGAAAAGACGCTGCTCTACGTGTCGGCCGAGCTGAACAGGGGCATCAAGCGTACGTCCGTGGTGGGATATGAGATGGGAAAAATGAACGAAGTATTAGAAAAAACATTCAAAACAAATATTACTGAAAAATGAAAGCAAAATACATTTTAGCGGTTATAGGGCTGGGCATCGGCAGCCTCTGCTTCGGACAGCAAAAGCTGTTTGACAGATTCGCCGGGCAGGACGGCGTTTCGTCCGTATACATTTCAAAGGCGATGTTCGAAATGATGCCGTCGCTGGGTGACATGGAAGGCGTGAAACTGAGCAATCTGAAAAAAATCGAAGGCATCAACATCCTCTCGAGCGAGAGGGAAAGCGTCTCGAACGAAATGCGCAAAGTCTTCAAGGCTCTGATCACCGACCGGCACGAGGAACTGCTGCGCATCCGCGACGGGAGCGAGGACATCACGTTTCACGTCCGCAAAAACGGTTCGAACATCGAAGAGCTGATCATGCTCATCGACCGGGGCAAGTCGTTCACCGTCATTCAGATTCTGGGGAATTTCTCGCTGCAGGACATCCAGGAAATCGCCACGCAAGTGGAATTATAAGTTTTCTCTCCCCCTGCCCCTCCCCGCAAGGACAATGCCTTTAAGTCAATCCGCAAATGCCTGAAAGGCAGAATCTGCATAACCGCAGGTCGTTGACCTGCGGGAGGTAACCCACCCCCTCTCTCTGCCTGGAAGGCAGGACATGGTGATCCGGCGTTGTGTCCTGCCTTTCCTTTAGATTTGCACTCGGAAATTGATTCACGGTTTTTAAGGTTAATTTCTTACTTTTGTTGTAGGAAAGAAGGAATTAACCGATACTTGAAAGTAAACTCTCTGCCTTGA
>JAIRZY010000104.1 GCA_031266995.1 Tannerella sp. | reverse complement strand
GGGCGGGGAACAACGAAAACAGCGATTTTTTTTGCCGCAAAGTGAGTATATTTCCCCATCTTTGCTGTCAAGTAACAAAAGTCATAACGAAGATATGTCGACCTTACGACCTGAATCCGTTGAAGAACAACTGCTGTGGGAAATGCTTCTCTCGGGAGACGACAGGGCATACGTGTATTTTTACCGTAAATATACGGACGAGCTGTTTGCCTACGGCATGAGGTTCACGCACGACAGGGAGCTGGTGAAGGACGCGATTCAGGATGTCTTCGTGAAGATTTACAGCAGCCGGGCGCGGCTCAACAGAATCGAAAAGGTGAAGCCCTACCTGTATATGGCACTGAAGAACACACTCTTCAACGTCTTTCAGAAAGAGAAGACGCTGTATCATATCGACACGGTAGAGCCGGTCTTCATCACGGAATATCCCGTCGAAGACCTGATCATCGCCGACGAACAGGAAGCCGAACGGCGGCAGAAAATAAACCGCCTGCTCGAAGCGCTCACCCCGCGACAGAAGGAGGTAATTTATTACCGCTACGTGGAAGGAATGGAGCTGGGCGAAATCTGCCGGCTGATGGACATGAACTACCAGTCGGTGCAGAACCTGATACAGCGCGCCGTCAGGCGGATACGGGAAGCGTATGCGGGAAAGGACACCACGCGGTTGAACATCAGATTAGTATCACGATATTTATAAATAAATGAACGCATTGAATCACCATCCGGACAAAAAGTACCGTTCGCACACGGCGGAAGAGCTGCTGCAGGACGATTTCTTCATCCACTCCGCAACACACCCGACGGAAGCGAGCGAAACGTTCTGGCGCCGTCAACTGGAAAACGGAGACATGGATGCCGAAAGCTACCGCTTTGCCCGCCAGTTCATCGCGTCCGTGCAGGTACGCTCCGAGACCGTCCGCGAGGACGAAAAGGAGGCGATGTGGAAAAACATCGAAGCCCGCAACCGCGCGTCCCGCAAGAAAAGCAGACGCCGCCGCCGGCTGCTTTACCTCTCGACAGCCGCCGCCGCCGCCCTGCTCGTCACGTGCAGCCTCCTGTTTCTGCGCTACGGCGCCGCCGGCGAAGAGGCCGCCTTCACACGCATCGAAGACGTCAAGCCGCCCGACATGCAGGTCGAAAACATACACCTCGTGCTGAGCGGCGACAAGTCCGTCTCGCTCGAAGGCGAAGAAGCCGAAATCGCATACAGGGAACACGGCATCGAAATCAACCGCAAAACCACGGAACTGAAAAAGGAACCGACCGGCAGCGCCGTCGCCTACAACCAGCTGATCGTCCCCCGCGGCAAACGCTCGACGCTGACGCTGGCCGACGGCACGCAGATGTGGATCAACGCCTCCACGCGCGTGGTCTATCCCGCCGCCTTCAGCAAAAACGAGCGGGAGATATACGTCGACGGCGAAGTATTCCTCGACGTGGCTGAACGCGACGGCTGCCCGTTCACGGTGAAAACGAAGACGTTCAGCGCCGAAGTCCTCGGCACCTCCTTCAACGTCACGGCCTATGAAAACGACGACGAGAAGAGCCTCGTGCTCGTCTCGGGAAGCGTCAAGATACACGCCGGCGACGAGAGCGACATCCTGCTCGCGCCCAGCGAAATGTATACGAGCGCCAACGGCTCGGCGCAGGTACAGACCGTGCAGACCGAATATTACACGTCATGGAAATCGGGCGTCTATCAATACGACAGCGCGCCGCTGGAAATGATACTCAAACGCCTGTCGCGCTACTACGGACTGGAAATCGTCTGCGAACCGCAGGTGACCGCCCTCAAATGCTCCGGCAAGCTGGACCTGAAAGACGACCTCGGAGAAGTCCTGAAAGGCATCTCGCTGACGGCGCCTGTACGCTACCGGTACGACTACGACACGCACATCATTATTCACAAATAAATCCCCCCCTGCCTATGGAATAGAATATCATGAAAACAGCCGCGACGCACACCGGGCGACGCACGAAAAAAAAACCGGACGACACTCGCACTGTCATCCGGCCGGTGATTTACAATTCAATTTAGTCTGAAATTTAAAATCATTACAAATGTATGAAAAATTTATGGAAGAGCAGCCTTCATAAGGCGCATTATTTAAGAAAAACACAAAGAATCATGAAAACAGTATCGCTGTTCCTGGTACTCGGCATGGGAGTGTGTCTTGCGGAAAATTCTTATTCACAGGAGACATACCTGTCCATAGACGCGACCGACATGCGAGTGAAAGACGTCTTCCGCGAGATTGAAAAACAGAGCGAATACATCTTTTTCTACTACGACGACATCCTGGATACGAACCGCAGAATCAGTATCCGGATGAAAAACCGGACGGTCGACAAAATCCTCGACCAGATGTTCGAAGGCACGAACAATGCGTACGTGATCAACGACCGTCAGATCTTCATCACCCGCCGGGAAACACCCGCCGCGGCAGTAATGGAACCGATTGCACAGCAACAGGGCAAGCGCATCACCGGGACGGTTGTCGACGCCTCCGGCGAGCCGGTGATCGGCGCGAATATCATCGAGAAGGGTACGACGAACGGCATCGTTACGGATGTGAACGGACGGTTTGTGCTGACGGTGGCAGACAACGCCGTGCTGCAGGTATCCTACATCGGTTATATTGCGCAGGAGATCAGCTCGTTACCGGGGGGGGGCACGCCTCTGTCTATCAGGCTGTTAGAAGACACGCAGGCACTTGAGGAAGTCGTGGTGGTTGGCTACGGCGTACAGCGCAAATCGGACGTAACGGGTGCGATCAGTGTGACTACGGCCGAAGACATTCTGGCACGCCCCCAGTTTAATGCACTGGACGGACTGAGAGGAAAAGCCGCCGGCGTAAGCATCATGTCGGCAACCGGCAACCCGCTTGGGATGAACGGCGAATCGCCCAGAATTGTGATTCGCGGCGTCAACTCTCTCTACACGTCGTTCAATCCGCTCTTTGTCGTAGACGGCGTCCAGATGACGGACTTCCAGTTTGTCAACCCCAATGACATCGAACGCATAGAAGTATTGAAAGACGCTTCCGCAACAGCAATCTACGGTGCACGGGGCGCCAACGGCGTTATCCTGGTCACAACCAAACGCGGAAATGTGGGAGAAGGCAGGACGGTGGTCTCATACAACGGCTACGTAAGCGTGGGTACGCTGGCAAAGAAAGTCAATCTGATGAACGCCGCCGAATTTGTGGAGATGGAAGACATTGCGTTCGCGAACCTGTCCAAATACCCGGCCGGGCGAAAAACACTGAGCGACCGGGGGCTTACGGAATGGACTCCCCGACGTACCGACCCGATGTTTTTCGATTCGAACGGCAATCCGCTCTACGACACGGACTGGCAGGAAGAAGTGACGCGCGACGCCATCTCGCACAGCCATCAGTTGAACGTGCAGTACCAGAGTCAGAAGGCTTCGGTCGGCACCTTCATCAATTATACGGATCAGGAGGGCATCATGCTGAACAACTACGCCAAGCGTCTGAACGCAAAACTGACGTACGACGCCAAGCCCAAGCACTGGCTGGATATCAATACAAACCTGCTGGTGAATCACATGTGGGGCAACACCATCGACGATACGGGTGGCGGCGCCAGGCGCAACATGTGGGAAATGCCTCCCATCATTCCGGTGAAATTTCCCGACGGCCGATGGGGTACGTCGAACTATCAGACGCAACTGGACTACAATCTGGAAGGCATGGCCAATCCGGTACAGGAACTGGAATCGGCGACACGCAAACGTATCCGCACCAAGATTTTCGGAAACCTGGCGTTTGTATTTCACCTGATGGACGGGCTGGACCTGAAAACGCAACTGGGCATTGACTACAACGTTAGCTCGAACAGGGACTATTTCCCCACGGACCTGCTGTATATCTCCTATCCCCAGGGAAGGGCCAACATCAGCGACGGCAATGTCATCTACTGGCAGGAAGAAACTTACCTGAGCTACAACAAAGTATTGAAAGACATACACCGCATCAACGCCACGCTGGGAATGAGCTGGTCCGAATCCAACACGCTCAACTACAGCACGGGCAACGTCTCCGGATTCACGACGGACAAGTATTTGTATAACAACCTTGGCGCCGGTTCGGTTCCGTCGGCACCGACCTCCAGCGCTTCGCAGTGGACGATTAACTCATACTTCGTCCGCGGGAGCTATACACTGAAAGACAAGTATATGGCGACGGTTACGCTGCGTGCGGACGGCTCGTCGCGCTTCGGGCAAAACCACAAATACGGACTGTTCCCCTCGGCCGGGCTGGGCTGGAACATCTCCAACGAAGGCTTTATGAACGACCTCGCATGGCTTAGCAACCTGAAACTGCGCACCAGCTTCGGGCGGACGGGTAATACGGAGATTGACGTATACCGGTCCATGTCGCTGATGCAGGCCAGCACGACCCTGCTGAACGGCATGAGAGCTTCGACGTCGCAGATGAGCCGCATGGCCAATCCCGACCTCGAATGGGAAAAAACCGACCAGTTCGATTTCGGCATGAACATTGGCCTGTTCAACAACCGGGTCAATCTCGAAGTGGATTATTATCACAAGAATACGCACGACCTGCTGCTGGAACGTCCGCTCCCCTACGAAACGGGTTTCGCCAACGTGTATCAGAACATGGGGCGCGTCGACAATTCCGGTATCGACTTACTGCTGCAGACGCTGAACGTGCAGAGCGGGAAATTCAGTTGGGAAAGCACGCTGAATTTCAACTACAATCATAACGAAGTCAAAAAGCTGGGAGAAAACGACGAAGACATCGTCATCAATACGGGAAACGGGCGCGTCATACACCGGATCGGCGAACCGCTGGGCAGCTTCTACACGCAGAAGAGGCTGGGAACGTGGAGCACCGCCGAGGCGGAAGCCGCCGCGGCAGCGCCGGGCGTGCAAAGCCCCGGCGAATCCAAGAAGACGCTCGAAAACTATATCATGGGAAGCGGCATACCGAAATATACCGGCAGCCTTATCAATAAGCTGAACTACGGTAATTTCGATTTCATTCTCGACCTGCAGTTCGTCACCGGGGTAAGCGTATGGGAATCCTATCTGGGCGCCATTGTAGACCGTGCCGGTATAGCAAACGGACTGGCCCTCATGCTGACGGACGGCTGGCGCGAAGACAGGCAGAACACGATGGTGCAGCAAATACGCCACACCACCTATGCGGGACAGAGCAGCAGCGACGACTCGTGGTGGGTTGCCGACGGTTCCTATATACGGGGCAATCTGATACAGCTTGGATATTCATTCGACCGCAAAATGCTCGCCAAAAGAGGAATGCAGGACCTGCGAATCAATTTCAGCGTCAGCAACGCCTTCCTTCTCCACTCAAAGGAATTTAGAGGATACGACCCCGAAGGCTCCGCAAACGCGAACAAGTGGGGACAAAACATATTCTTCTACCAGTATCCGAGAGAACGTACCTACACTCTGGGATTAAGTGTCAATTTCTAACGAACGCTTATTTAATACGATATTGAAATGAAAAAAACAGTATATTTAATTATGACCGTCTGCCTGCTCGGTTTTGCTGCCTGCAACGAGTTTCTGGAAGAAAAACCTCTGAGCGACATATCTAAAGACGAATTTTTCGGCTCGCAGCAGGATGCTTATTCGGCAATAAACGTCATGTATCGAAAAGGTGTCATGTCTCTGATGAATTCAGGATCGTTCGTAGGCTCGTCCTACATGTATTCCACCGGATTCCGTTCGGGACTGATCGACAACCCCAGCGGAAGAGGCAACAATCCCTTCATCGCAAAGATGCAGACGATGAGTCTCGATCCGGTTACCGATGGAACTTATATTCAGAACCTCTGGTCGGGGCCGTTCGAAACGGTCGTGCGTAACGCCAACTTCGCCCTCGAAAACCTGCCCGACTGTCCGGGGCTGACGGACAGCGAGCGCCGCCAACTGATCGGCGAAGCCAATTTCTTCCGCGCGCTGAACTATCTGTACCTGGTACAGACCTTCGGATCCGTACCGCTGATACTCAAGACCTATTATTCGCTCGACGATATTTACGTACAGCGTTCGTCCGAAAGGCTGATATATCAGCAGATACTGAAAGACCTGGAAGTAGCGCTCAATGCAGGCCTGCCCGACAGGCCCATGCCGGCCAACGGCTTCAGGATATCGCGGGGCAGCGTGCTGGCGCTGGCTGCCGACGCGTGCCTGAATATGGCCGGCTATCCCGTACAGGACCAGTCAAAGTATGCAGACGCGGCGCGCTACGCCAAAGAGCTGATCGACAACCCAAACTACGCACTGATTCAACACGCGGCCGACATGAGCAACCCGGCAAACCGCGACCGCAGCGCCTATAACACGCTACGCACGTCCGACAACGAGAAGGAACATCTCTTCGTCCTCGAATACGATCCCGTGATTGCCAACGCCGGCGAAAAGCCGACATGGTGTCTGCCGTTCGACGCGAGCGCATGGGGATTCAAATATCAGGTCTACATCAATGCCTGGAATCCAAGCCCCATACTTCATGCCGTATACGACCCGGTGAATGACCTGCGCTATCAGGAAAAACAGTATTTCCACAGCAGCTACACCACCCCGGACGGAATCGAACACAAGTTTGAGAAAATCGCCTATTTCTGGTGGGAAGACGCAGCGCTGCTGGAAACGGCACGCGCCGAGAAAGACCTCACGGTATATCGCCTTGCGGAAATGTATCTCATCGCAGCGGAAGCCCTCGTAAGGGCGGGCGGGACGGTCACGGACGAGGCCGCCTCGTATCTGGCCACCATCAAGGCGCGCGCCTCACTCGACCGCAGCTTCTACGAAATCAAAAGCGAACTGCTCACCCTTTCGCCCGATGCGTTCGTCGACGAAGTGCTGAAGGAGAAGATTCGCGAACTGCTCTTCGAGTTCAAGCTGTGGAACGACATTGCACGCACGCGAAAGTATCCCGCCCTCGACGGGGCCGGCCACTTCACGTTCGTACCGCTCATCGGCGCGACCAATCCCTGGGGTGCTACCTATACGGAAAACAATCTGTATTTCCCCTATACCGACCAGGTGAGACAGCGCAATCCGCTCATTGACGAGCCTCCTTTAGAGTAATTTTTTCATGTTTTTGCGGGCAGGTACTCATTGCCTGCCCGCATTTGCACGGGAGGGAAAAATCACGAAATACGGGTAACCGAACGAAAGAATGACCGGACAGCAGCATTTTGAAACCTCCGAGTCTTTAAATTTTGAAATCTTAACTTGTTAATCAAGAAAAGAATGGATACCGACCTCGAACTGAAATATCTGGAGAAGCTGGGACAATCCGACCATCACGCTTTCGACGTGCTCTTCACCGAGTATTACCCGAAGGTGAAGAGTTTTCTTTCCGGATTCGTCAAAGACCGCGACACGGCGTCGGATCTGGCACAGGATATCTTCTTCAAGGTCTGGACAAACCGCGCGGGCATTTCGCAAATCTCCTCCTTCAGGGCCTACCTCTTCCGCATGGCGCGAAACATGATCTACGACTACTACGAGCACCTCGACGTCATGGAAAAATACGGCATCGAGCTGCAGCACAGTGACGAGAGGTTCTACTCGATCGAAGACGAGCTGTACGCACGGGAGCTGGGCCTGCTGATCGAAATCGTCATCGACCGCATGCCCTCGCGGCGCAAAACGATCTTCAGGATGAGCCGCAACGAGGGACTCTCGATCAGCGAAATCGCCGACGCCCTGAACATCAACCGGCGAACGGTGGAAAACCACATCACCAAAGCCCTTCAGGACATAAGGCACGAGCTGCAGGCCGGACGCGAAACGTGACGGCTACACGCGCCCTTCGGCCTCGAGGATGGCGCTGACCGCTCCGCGCCAGTCTTCGCCGTTGCGGACAAGGTGTGTACGAAATCCCGCCGCCTCGCCCGCGCGGATATTGTCGCGGCTGTCGTCCAGAAACAGCGTCTCCGAGGGCACGATGCCGCTGTCGGCCACCATCATGCGGTATATGGCCATGTCGGGCTTCACGCATTTCATTTCATACGAGACATACACGCGGTCGAAATAGTCGGTCACCGGCCGCCCGGCCGCCGAGAAGCGCGCCGTCCGCGCCCAGCCGTCCATCAGGATCGGATTGTTGTTGCTCAGCACGAAGGTGCGGTAGCGCTTCCGCAGCTCCAGCACGCAGTCGAGCCTGTACGGCGCCGGCGGGTCGACGATGCTCTGCCACGCCTGCTCGATGGCTTCGCGCGGGATCGCCCGCCCCGCCTCCGCGCAGAGACGGCGGCAGAACGTATCCGCATCTATGCTGCCGTCTTCGATGGCGAGGAAGATGCCGCTGTGGTGCGACGAGTCGATCAGCTCCGCGGCGCGGCGGACGCCTATCGACTGAAATTGACGTATCGCCCTCTCGCGATGGACGTCTACCAGCACGCCGCCCATGTCAAAAACTATGTTCCGGATCATAAATCATAATTCAAAGATTCAAAAATGAATTTCTCTGTGTTTCCCTGTGTCTTCTCTGTGAACCTCTGTGTAATTTTTTCTTTTATTACACGGAGAGACACGGAGAAGACACAGAGTTCCACAGAGAAAATGCTTAAGAACGGGCAAACGGGCACGTATAAAAACGACCTCGCCCGTGCTTCCGTTTCCATTCACCGTCCCCTTCGCGCTTCCGGATTGCCGGCCGGATTCTGCCCTGCGGCCTTCAGCTCGTCAAGGTTGTGCACCGGCCGCTCGATGTCGTAGGGAATCGGCTGGCGCGAGAAGGTCTGGAAGTAAAGCAGGCAGGCGTCTTTCCACCACACGGCGTCGCGCGACTGCGTCCTGAGCCGCCGCTGCACGTGCGTAAAGCGTTCGGCGTCGACGAATGGCTCCATCCTGTCCCACAGCCGCTGGTAGTCGCGCACCTGCTGCACGCCGGTGTCGTACCTCACGCAGAGGTTGTCCCACAGCGTGCGCCCGTTGCGCAGCCTGCGATCCCACGATACGCGGTGGAACCACAGCAGGAGGTTCTCGGGGCAACGCGACGCGTCACCGTACAGTTCGTCGAGCGGCGCCGCATACTGTCCCGCCGCGTTGCTGCCCGTTGCCGAGCGGTCGAAGCCCACGCCCGTGCTGTCGGCGTTGTGATAGTACCACGGCATCCAGTCCGGACGGCCGCCCGGCATATCGCCCCACGGCTGAGGGCCATAGTGATGTCCGAAGGCGAAGATGTGGTGCAGGCCGAGAGGCATCATGTAGTCCACGCACGTCTCGCGCGAGGTGAGCATCATCTCCTTCACCGGCTCGACGAACCGCCCGTCGGCGCCGAACGTCATCCGCAGCCACTCGCCGGCGATCTGCTCCGGCGTCAGGCTGTGATTCCACGCCAGACGGCCGAAGGCATACCAGTTTGCCTGCGCAAAGTGATGACCGCACCAGTTCGTTTCGTCGCCCGTGTTGGCGACCCCGGCGATGGCCGTCACCCGCGCCGGGCGCAGCGTGCCGTCCGTCACCCGTGCCACCGTCGACCCCGGCCCGCCGACATGCGTGTCGCTCATGAGCGTCTCGCTGAACAGGGGCGCGAGATAGACCAGATGGTTCGAGAAGCCGAGATATTCCTGCGTGATCTGAAACTCGATCATCTCCTGCGTCTCGCGCATCGCGCCGAAGAGGGGGCTGAAGGGTTCGCGCGGCTGAAAGTCGACCGGGCCGTTCTTGATCTGCACGATCACGTTGTCGCGAAACTGCCCGTCGAGCGGCATGAATTCTTCCATCGCCTGCCGCGCGCGGTCGGGGCTGTTGGGGCTGTAGACGAACGCGCGCCACATCACGATGCCGCCATAGGGCCGCAGCGCGTCAGCCAGCATGTTCGCCCCGTCGGCATGTGTCCGCCCGTAGTCCTGCGGGCCGGACTGCCCTTCCGAGTTGGCCTTCACCAGGAAACCGCCGAAGTCGGGCACCAGCGCATAAATCTCCTTCACTTTCTCCTTCCACCAGCGCACGACCCCGGCGTTCAGCGGGTCGGCATCTTCGAGGCCGCCCAGCGTCTTGGGCGAGGCAAAGTTGACCGAGAGATAGACCGTCAGCCCGTAGGGGCGGAAGATGTCGGCCAGGGCCTTCACCTTGGCCAGATATTCGGCGGAGAGTATCTGCGGACTGGCGTTCACGTTGTTGAGCACCGTCCCGTTGATGCCGATCGAGGCGTTGGCGCGCGCATAGGCCTCGTAGCGCGGCGAGAGCGTGTCGGGCAGTTCGCTCCAGCGCCACAGCGACCGGCCGGCATAGCCGCGCTCGATGCTGCCGTTCATATTGTCCCAGTGATTCAGCAGCCGGCGGTCGTAGGCGGGCGACTCTTCGACGTCGAGCCCCGTCAGGTCCGCACCCGTCTCCTGAAGCCGCAGGAGGTGATAGACGCCATAGAGCAGGCCCGTCACGCGCTGCGCCGCGACCGTGGTGCGCCCCTCGCGACCGGTGGTGATACGGTAGCCATCGCGACCCGTCTTCAGGCGACTGTTCAGCCACAGGTCGACATGGCCGCCCCGCCAGCCCGCCTCCAGCTCGCGCACGGCGATCGACACCGTCGGGTCGCCGCGCTTCGCCCCCATCACTGTGACATCCGCCGTCGCGCCCTCAACCGCTTCATACCTCAGCCACAGCCTGCTGCCGTCCTCGGCGAACAGACTTGACATGAAAAAAATACTGATAAATGCAATTACTGACTTTCTCATGATTCATTCATTTAAAGATTTAAAACTCTTATTTCACCGCAAAGATACGCATTTGAGCCGAAAAAACACACCCCTTCCCTCCCCGCTCCGCGCGCCGCAGGGCCGGAAACTCGCCGTATTGCGCGGCATCTTCTCCGCTTAACGCTGTGTGACTGCTTTTTTCCTGCACGTAAATGCGCAGAGATTCATGCGCCGCCGCTTACGTTCATGTTGTCGACAATATTTCTTCCGCTGTCGACAATATTGTTTGCGTTGTCGACAATATTTCGTTCGTTGTCGACAATATTTTTTGCGCTGTCGACAATATTTCCTCTGTTGTCGACAATATTCTTTGCGCTGTCGACAATATTTCATCCGTTGTCGACAATATTTTTTGCGCTGTCGACAATATTTTGTCTGTTACTAATAATATTATCTATATCGTTTATGCCTTTCTTTCTGTTATTGACCATGTTATATATAATGTCTCCATTATTTTCTATAAAGTTAACATTATTTGTTTTCATGTATAAAATATATTTTCTATCTTTGACGTCAAATTAAATAAAGAAGAATATAAACTAACGACGGAAGCAATGAATAATCCCGATTTTATCCCGCGAAGAGACCGCGAGTTCAATCTGTGGCAGGAGAACCTGATCCGGTACGCGACGGCGCACCTTTCGACATGGAACGTGCCGACGGAAGATTTTACCGAACTAAAGGCGCTGCAGACCGCGTTCACTGCGTTGTATGCCGTGTCCACCGACGCTTCAAGGTGCACGAAACCAGTTACGCTTGAAAAGAATGTGGCGCTCGGCGCATACAAAAAGGGGATCCGCCAGTTCGTGCGCGAATACCTGACGCACAATCGCCGGGTGGGCGACGACGACCGGGTTTCGATGAACCTGCCCGTGCGCGACGGGACGCTCTCGCGGGCGAGGAGCGTGACGGGCATGCCGGTGGGGCGCGTGGATTACTCGATCCATCAGAGGCATACGATCCGCGTCGCGGACTCTTCGGGCCGCCGGCGTGCCGAGGGCGCGAGCGGGTTTGAGGTGTGGCGAAAGATCGGCGGCGAGCGGCCGCTCAGCGACGGCGATTATCATTACGCGGGCTTCAGCAGCTCGACGTCGCTCACGCTCGACTATGCGCTCGAAGACGTGGGCAAGGTGGTCTACTACCGCTTCCGGTGGGTGAACAGCCGCAACGAGCCGGGGCCGTGGAGCATGGCGACGCTCAGCGTCGTGATCGCCTGAGCGGAACGGAGGGACGGCTGTATTATTTGAGGCATTTGAAGCTCCGAATCGCTGAATTTTCATACCTTTGCATCTGTAAATTTAAATACGTAAAGACAATGGGACGCTACTTGGACCCGAAATATGATTTGCCTTTCAAACTCATCTTCGGCGGGCACAAAAACCTTTGCTTAAGCCTTATCAACAGCATGCTGCCGTTCGACGAAGACCGGCGGGCAGAGTCGATCGAGTATGAAACATCCGAACTTATACCTGAAATCAGGGACTTGAAACACTCCGTGGTAGACGTCCGGTGCACCGACAACTACGGCCGTCAGTTCATCGTCGAGATGCAGATGACATGGACGGAAAGTTTCAAAAGCCGCGTACTGCTCAATGCCTCCAAGGCATACGTCCGCAAGTTCGACGCCTCGCAGGACTACCGGCTGCTGTGCCCCGTGTATGCTATCAACTTCGTGAACGGCGTCTTTGAAAAGTCGCCCGAAATGCGTGATGAGTACTATCATCACTACCGGATAGTAAACGTCCGGCACACGGAGAAGCGGATCGAGGGCCTCGAGCTTGTCTTCATCGAGCTTCCGAAGTTCAGGCCCGACACTCGCGCCACGCGCCGGCTGCACGACCTGTGGATGCGCTTCCTGACCGAAATCAACGAATCGACGGAAGAAGCTCCGCCCGAACTGCTGACGGACGAAGACATCCGCGAAGCCGTACACTACACCGAAGTCGGCGCCTACAGCAAAGGCCAGCTCCTCGCCTACGACAGGATAAAAATGGCCGTGGCGGACGAGCGCAGCCTGATGTCGGGCTTGAGAGACGAGGGACGCAAGGAAGGGCGCAAAGAGGGCGACACGGAAGCCACAGCCAGAATCGCTGCCAGGGCGCTGAAAAAAGGCATGTCGCCCGAAGACGTCAGCGAACTGACGGGACTGCCGCTGAACGAAATTCGCAGACTGAACAGACTGACGGACGGCATGTAGAAACGTCCGGCAGCGACACCTCGCCTCCCCCCTGTCCTCCCGGGAGAGAGAGAAGAGCGCCGGAAACGGAAAACTGTTCCGGTTTGAATCTTTGGATCTTTAATTTTGATTGAAATGAGAGCGATTGATATAGACGAATGTCACGGCATACTGCTGTCGATTGCCGCCGCGTTTGACGCGATTTGCCGCCGGCACGCGATTCCGTACTACATGCTGGGCGGAACGATGCTGGGCGCCGTCCGTCACGGGGGCTTCATCCCGTGGGACGACGACATGGATTTCGGCGTGCCGCGCAGCGACTTTCCCCGCCTCCTCGCATCGCTCGCGAAAGAGCTGCCCGCACACATGAGGGTGCTGACGCGCGACAACGGAGGCTTTCCCGTTTCAAACTACATAAAAATAGACGACAGCCGTACGCTCGCCGCCGACTGCTGGATGGGCCGGGCGGCCGAAACGGGCGTGAACATCGACGTCTTCCCGCTCGACGACGGGCTGCAGACGGCCGCCGGCACGCGCCGGTTTGCCTCGTACATCTACTTCCTGCTCGCGCTCAAGGACTACATCTGCATGGATCCGGAGAGGCGCCGGGGGATGAAGCGCGCCGTCGCACGCCTGCTCCGCGCCTTGTGTGCGCGCCGGTGCGCCGTGAAGCTGTTGAAGTACATCGACCGGAGCATCGTGCGCCGCGCCATGCCGGACTCAGGCCTCCGCATCAATTTCTATGGAAAATGGAAGAAGCGCGAAATCGTGTCGGAAAAGATTTTCGGACAGCCCCGCGCATACCCGTTCCGCGGGCTGACGCTCTGCGGCGTCGAGGATGCCGGCGCCTACCTCGCGCAGCTCTACGGCGACTACATGCGCCTGCCGCCGGAGTGCGAGCGCAACGTCCACCTCGCCGGGATGAGCATGAAGTAAAGCCGTTGCGCGCGTCAGCGATTCGCCTTCCTGCGCGGCACCGCGTCGCGCCAGTCTATCAGCCCGTATTTGCGGCAGTAATAAAAGCGGTATGCAAGCACGACACATTCGGCCAGCACCAGCGTCCACGCATAGAGGTAGATGGAGTTGCTCCCCGTCGCGATCATCAGCGCATAGCAGGCCACGAGCACGAGGCTGGACAGGATGATGCTCGCGTTGAAGGGCCGCTGACGGTCGAAGACGACCAGGGCCGAAGCGCCCGTGAAAACCGAAAATCCCGAAAAAAAGACGTACAGGCAGAGGATGCGCAGGATGGCGGCCGACTGGGGCGTGCGTCCGGCCGAGAGCAGGTCCGTGGCAAAGCCGGCCGCGAAGAAGAGCGCGACGGCCACGGCGGTCGTGATGAGGGCCGTCACCCCGAAGCTGTGGCGCAGCAGGCTACGGTCACGCGACTTGCTCAGGTTCGGATACAGCGCCTGGCAAAACATCTGCACCGGCATCATTCCGCCGTTGCATATCTTCTGCGCGACATCGAAAGCCGTCACATCCGCGTTGCCCAGCCATGCGCCGCACATGATTTTAGCCATCTGCGCGTTCACGGCCAGCGAGGCGCGCGAGAAGAAAAAGGGGACACTCTCGCGAAATTTCCGCACGATAACAGCCGCCGCCGGCACGCGGAACCGGACACCGTCTTTCACAAACACAAGGTAGCACGAGGCAAGCCCGGACAGTATCAGCCCGGCGGACTGCAGCAGGGGTATATTCGCATAGTCGCCCTCCGAGCGGACGAAGATGAAAATCGTCAGCGTATAGAAGGCAATGGAAAAGAAGCGCACGAAGGTCAGCATCCTGAGGTTCTCCTTCCCCTGATAGTACCACACCGGCACGAGCACGTCGGCAACACAGGCCGGAAAAGCGTTGCAGAGCAGCAGCGACATGCGGCCGAAATAGGGCGAGGCGTGGATCAGGAAGATGAGGATGGCCCAGGCGCAAAAGAAGAGCAGCGTCTTGAGGATCATCACGGCCGACACGGTCTCGTCCGTCTTCCGCCGGTCGTCGCGGCACTGCGCAATGTCCTTGACGGCCGAGATGTCCAGCCCAAAATTGACCAGCAGCGAAGCAAAGGCAATGATGGCCTGCGCGACAACGACGGCACCGTAGCGCTCGCGTCCGACCGTATGAATCAGGTATGGCATGGCAATGAAAGGCATCAGTATGCGCATGACCTCGAAGAGGGTCAGCCAGGAAGCATTTCTGACAATCGGCGAATACTTCCCCAGCGGCGGCAGCGGCTTCATCTTCATGACGGCAGGCAGGCTCCTTTCCCGGCTGTGACGGTGCGGCGATTCCTATCCGGCACGTTTATATTCCGCCGCAAGCTCTCTCCAGATGTCTTTTACGAACAGGAATCCGACCGGAAGCAGGAGGGTCAGCGCCATGATTCCGATGGCGGCATAGAGCATGCGCGGCCCGACGGGCTTCTTGAGGATATACGCGGGGTCGATGACGCGGGCGTGGTCTTTCTCCTGTCCCAGCGAGAGCACCGTCTCCTCGCGCTTCTGGAGCAGGACGACGTAGACGCCCTGCAGTATCTCCTGCTGGCGCTTGTAGTTCATGTATTCACGCTCCTGCATCGGGACTTCCTTCATCCTGTCGAGCAGGAGTTTTTCCTTCGACTTGAGGTCGGCCAGCGTCTCGCTGCAGGTCTTTTCCGCATTTTCGATCATCATGTATACGGCGCTGCGCAGCTTGTCCACCTGCGCGCTCATGCTCCTGAAGGCAGGGTTCGATTCGCTGGAGTTTTTCAGCAGTCGGTCGCGCTCGAGTATGGCCTCGTTGTACAGGCCTATTGCGCTGCCTTTCTCGCCTTCCGAGACCGACAGCAGGGAGGGGATCGTGTTGTATCTGTTTTCCGGATCCTTCACGTAGTCGTCCATCATTCTGATCAGGCGCGATTCGGCTTCCGTTTCTATAATCTTGGTCTGAAGTTCCTTCATCTGCTCCGTATAAAACAGAACGTCCGACTCGAGCAGCGTCAGCCGGTTTGCGGTCTTGTATTTCTCGATTTTCCATTCCACATCGTGCAGTTCGGACATGATGCCGTCGATACGGCCGTCGACGAAGTCCAGCGTCTGTCCGTCCGTCTCCTGCCTGAACGAGGCGGCGTCGCTGTTATACACCTGCATCAGCACGTCCAGCATCGCCTTTCCGCGTTCGCGCACGTGGTCGGTGCAGCCCAGCTCGATCACGTTGGACGATTTCGACACTTCCTCAATCATGAAATCGCCCGCGAAGCTCTCGGCCAGCCAGCTCGCCGGCATGCAGTCTATCTTCAACTTGAAACTGCGGTCTGCCGAGGCGCCGTTGTCAAAATCGAGTGTGAACTGCTGCCCGTCGAACGCGATGACGGCCGGCAGCGAGGCGAAGGTGTACCGCGCCTTCTCTTTCCCCAGCTTGCTTTTCACCTTTACATTTATTTTTCCTTTGGATACGGACACGGTGAAGCGGTACTGGTCGTCCAGCCGCAGCATGGCGGTGGAATCCAGCGTCAGTTTTAGCGGCGCCTCGCGATACATCTTATAGAATGAATACGGTTCGGTATACTCCACATTCAGGCCCAGCTCGAGAATCATCCGGCTCAGGAGGCGGCTCGACGAGAGGAGCGATATCTCGTCCTCGATACTGACCGAACCCATGCTGCCTCCGCCCAGGCCGAACGATTTCATGATGCCGGCCGCCTCGCCCAGACCGAATCCGACCGAGCCGACACCCATATCTTCCTGCACCTGGAGGCGCGCCGCAAATTCGTACGTGCGGGGATAAAACGTCAGGTACAGGATGGCAGGGATGAAGGAGAGGGCAAATGCAATCAGGAACAGTTTCCACTGGCGCATGTAGCGCACGATGATGCCTTTCAGGCCGACGGTCTCACTGTCTTTCATTTCTTTTTCCATGGCGGGTTAGTTTCCGTTTCTGTTTCTGTTTGTGGCAATGATGGCGACTACGGTCGACGAAATCACGGATATGCTGGACACAACCGTCGAGACGATGGTCAGCGCATACTGCTGCGCCGAGCTGTAGTTGGCGTTACGCTTCTTCGCGTCGTTCGGCTCGACGTAGATGATGTCGTTTTGCTTCATGTAGAAATAGGGCGAGGCAAAGAGCGCGGGATCTGTCATGTCGAGACGTACAAACTCCTTCTCGCCGTTGTTGTCGCGACACAGCAGCAGGTTTTGCCGGCGGGCATTGATCGTCAGGTCGCCCGCCATGGCAAGCAGGTCGACGACGGAAATGCGGTTGTTCTTGATCGTGTATATGTTAGGCCGCGCCACTTCGCCGAAAATGCCTACCTTGAAATTGACAATCTGCACGTTGACCAGCACGTCCGGCACGGCGTCGCGAATCATGTCCTGCAGCCGGGTATTTGCCTCGTGGATAGACAGCCCGGCGAGATGAATCCGTCCCAGTACGGGAAAATTGATGTATCCGTCCTTATCCACGATATAGGTGAAGACGTTTTCTACCGTGGCCGTGTTGACCTGCTGTTCGCCCTGCTGGTAGAACCGGTATGCCGGCGGATTGTAGGGCACCGTCACCGTCGGATCCTGCGACGAGACGTTGACCGTCAGCAGGTCGTCTTCGCAGATGCGGGTGTTGTACGTCTGCGACATCTTGTCGCGTATTTCAGCGGAGACACTGTCGATTCCCTGAAAATAAGCCACGTCTCTGGGGGCCTTGCACGAAGACAAGGACAGCAGGACGCACGAAAGTATTACAAACCTGTTTCTCATACAATAATTATTTTTAAAAAGGCGCAAATATACAATACGATTTAAGTCTTTGTAAAGTAAAAACATGTAAATAACGTTGCATCGCCCCGTATATTGTCGCCGTATACATAAAAATGCATTCCCGGAACCGGCCTCTCCCCCACCCCGAATCCCTGAATCTCGAATTACCTATTCAAGCATGCCGATCTCGCGAAACCAGTCCTCGACGCGGTCGGGCCAGCTATTGACGACGG
This sequence comes from Tannerella sp., assembly GCA_031266995.1. Taxonomy (GTDB): domain Bacteria; phylum Bacteroidota; class Bacteroidia; order Bacteroidales; family Tannerellaceae; genus Tannerella. Next base: position 7,817 of record JAIRZY010000104.1, on the reverse strand, counting down.
CGCCCGTGTCGCGCAGTCCGTATCCGTGTCCGCCCTTGCCGTACAGGTGCATCCACGCGGACACGCCAGCCTCCTTGAGCGCATAATAATAGAAGAGGCTGCCGTTTATGTATGCCCTGTCGTCTTCGGTCTGGATGAGCATCGTGGGCGGCGTTTTGGGCGAGACGCGTATCTCCGGCGCGAGGCAGAAAGGCGCATCGCCCTCAAGATAGGCCGGATAAACCAGCAGGCAGAAATTCGGGCGGCAACTGATTCTGTCCATCCAGTCCATATCGGGATACGTCCTGCGATCGAACGAGCTGCACGCCATCACACACAGGTGCGCCCCGGCCGAAAAACCCATCACGCCCAGCCGGCGAGGGTCGATATTCAGGTGCGACGCATTGGCGCGCACGCAACTGACGGCGCGTTGCAGGTCCTGCAGCGGCGCCTCGTGCTTCGCGCGCCCGGAGCGGCGGGGCACGCGGTACTTCAGCAGTATACCCGTGATGCCCAGCTCGTTCAGCCAGAGGCATACCTCCTCGCCTTCGAGGTCGTACGCCAGCCGTTCGTATCCGCCGCCCGGACAGACGATCACGGCCGAGCCGCAGGCCAGTTCTTCCGGCGCCTCGTAGACGACGATGACCGGATCGTTTACGCCGGTGACGCGCAGCACCGTTTCATTCGCCACGCGGTTGCCGTTCCTGTCGCTTTCTTCCACGTACAGCGTATCACCCTCTCCCGGCGCACCGTCCGGAAACAGCTTGATGATTCGCTCCTGCGCCACGGCGGTTATTTCGGATATAATCATGAAACACAATAATATGACATTCACCCTTCTCATCTTTTATAAATACGCCTGCAAAACTACAAAAAATATTCAAGATTCAAAAATAAAGAACTTCATTCTTCCTTTCCCCAGGTGATCCGGCAGCCGGATAATGTATTCCGTATTTGCCGAACGCAGCGCCTGCTTCGGGAATAAAAAACCCTGATATTCGTGACTTTTATTTTAAATCAATACTTTCACGTCCGAATATCACGCGCAAAATTACGGAAAAGATTTTAAAATTCAATTATTCAGCCATTCCGTTATTCCGTCATCCGGCTACTGCTTCGGAATTTATCAATGCACAGGACTGTGCCACATACTGCATCCATTTTAAAATTATTACTGCATTTGCTGTTAATTTTCAACCTTTTACCGCTCCGGGACAAAAATCATTAAAAGATTGCGAAAAGGATATTATTCGTTCGATATTGTCCGTTTATGTTACTTACTTTGTCATATCTTTGCGATTCGTCTAACTTAATATAATATGATTATGAAGCTAATTTTAAAGTTATTACTCCTTGCTCCGCTCTTCATGGCTGTCGCCTGCTCACAGGGGACGGCAGACGTGGAAAAAAAGATTCAAACCGTAAAAACGGATACCGCACGTATCTATGGAAAAAAGCCGAAAGTGATTTTTCCCGGAAAAGTGAGGGCTGCATCCGACGTCAACCTGTCGTTCAGGGTAGCGGGTCCCGTCTCGCGAATTTATGTCAACGCGGGCGCGCGTGTCCGCAAGGGGCAGACGCTTGCCGAAATCGATCCGCGCGACTACGGGATACAGCTCGCCGCCACCGAAGCCGAATACGGGCAGGTGAAGGCAGAAGTCGAGCGTATCATCGAGTTGCACGCAAAAGGCAGCGTCTCGCCAAACGACTACGACAAAGCCGTCTACGGCCTGAAGCAGATCACAGCCAAGTATGAAGCCCACCGCAACGCCCTGGCCGACACCCGGCTCCTCGCGCCCTTCGACGGATACGTGCAGCAGCGTTTTTTCATCGCGGGCGAGACGGTTGGCGCCGGCATGCCCGTGCTGTCGATGATTGACGCAGGCATGCCCGAAGTGGAAATCAATATCCCCTCGTCGGAATACATCCGGCGCGACCGGTTCGAATCCTTCGCCTGCGAGGTAGACATCTATCCCGGCGAGGTCTTTCCGCTGGATATGATCGGCATCACGCAGAAGGCCAACATGAACCAGTTGTATACCGTACGCCTGAAAATGCGCGGCGGCCAGAAGCAAATACCCTCGCCCGGTATGGCGACTATGGTCGAAATCCGCTACAAGCCGGAAAAGTCGGAACTGGTTTATATTCCGTACACCGCGCTGTTCGAAATCAACTCGGCCTCGGCCGTATGGGTCTATGATCCGGACAGCCGGACCGTCGCAGCACGCACCGTCCACACGTTCGAACTGCATGCCGACGGCACAGTCACCATCTCCGAAGGACTGACAGCCGGCGAAATCGTGGTAGCCGCGGGCGTACATTCGCTCCAGGACGGCGAAGAAGTAAAAGTATTACAGCCGGCATCCGGCTCCAACGTGGGAGGACTGTTATGAAAGACGTCGGCAAATGGGCGCTGGACAACAGGAAGCTGGTTTACTTCCTGATTTTCGTCCTGCTGGCGGGAGGAGCGGTGTCGTTCTACGACATGAGCAAGCTCGAAGATCCCGAAATCAAAGTCAAGCAGGCGCTGGTCGTCACAACCTTCCCCGGCGCTTCGGCGCACCAGGTGGAGCTGGAAGTGACCGATGCGCTGGAGAAAAACATCCGCACGATGAAAGACCTCGAGTTCGTCCAGAGCCGCTCGATGAACGACGTGTCGATGATCACCGTACAGTTGTCTACACTGGTACACAACGACGAGGTGGAACAGCTCTGGGACATGCTGCGCCGGAAGGTGGCAGACGTACAGGACCACCTGCCGGAAGGCGCGGGCAAGCCGGTCGTCATGGACGACTTCGGCGACGTGTACGGCATGTTCTATGCGCTCACCGCCGAAGGCTACACGGAGCGCGAGCTGAATGACTATGCCGATCTCATCAAGCGCGAAATCCAGGACATCGAAGGCATTACGCGCGTGAACGTATACGGCGGACAGCAGGAGTGCATCCATATCGAACTGTACGAAGACCGCATGGCAAACCTCGGCGTGATGCCGGCAGAAGCGCTCGCCACCCTGAACGGGCAAAACAAAACCATCTATTCGGGCTACTACGAAGTCGGAGACAACCGCCTCCGCGTGTCGGTCAGCGACAGGTACAGAACCGTCGACGACATCGAAAACCTGCTGCTCCAGGGACACGAAAACGACCAGTTGCGCCTGAAGGACATCGCGCGCGTCAGCAAGTCCGTCGAAGAGCCTGTTCGCAGCGAGATGCGCTACGACCGCCAACACGCGCTCGGAATCGCCATCGCCGCGCTGAAAGGGACGGATATCACCAAGCTGGGACGGCAGGTCGACGACCGGCTGATGGAACTGAAGGACACGCGCTTCCCCGCCGGCATCGAATACCACAAGGTGTTTTTCCAGCCCGAACGGGTCAACGACGCGATTCAGACCTTCATGGTGAACCTCGTCGAGTCGCTCGTGATCGTCATCTTCATACTGATGCTCACGATGGGATTCAAGAGCGGCGTCATCATCGGCTGCAGTCTCGGCATTGTAGTGGTCGGCTCGTTTCTCATCCTCAACTTTTTCGGCGGCACTTTGCAGCGCGTCTCGCTCGCAGCCTTCGTGCTGGCTATGGGCATGCTGGTCGACAATGCGATTGTCATCATCGACGGCATCCTGATCGACCTCAAGAGGGGAGTAGCGCGCCGCGATGCGCTGACATCCATCGGGCGAAGGACGGGAATGCCCCTGCTGGCCGCCACCACGATCGCCGTGCTCGCCTTCTTCCCCATCTTCCTCTCGCCCGACACGGCGGGCATCTACGTCCGCGACCTCTTTATCGTCCTCGCCGTCTCGCTGCTCCTGAGCTGGCTGCTGGCGTTGACGCAGGTGCCGATACAGGCCGGGATCATGCTCAAAATAAAACCCTGTGCTGACGTGACGCAACTGTTTAACAGCAAATCATACCGCATGTTGCGAAAGACCCTGCACTGGACGCTGCGGCACAGGACGTGGACCATCCTCGCCGCCGTGATCCTCCTCCTCGCAAGCGCGTACTGCTACCGCTTTATGCCGAGAGGATTCTTCCCGGACATGGACTACAACCAGCTATACATTGAATACAAGCTCCCCGAGGGGACAAACAGCACCAGGGTGAAGGCCGACCTGGTCGAAATGGAGGACTATCTGCTCGGGAGGAAGGAAATCACGCACGTCACGAGCTCTATCGGCGGCACGCCCGCGCGCTACAACCTGGTGCGCAGCATTGCCGAGCCGTCGTTGTCGTACAGCGAGCTGATCGTGGACTTCTCGTCGCCGAAAGCACTCGTTTCCAACATGAAGGAGATTCAAGAGTATCTGACGCAGAACTATCCCGACGCCCGCGTGCGGCTGAAGCGCTACAACCTGATGTATAAGAAATACCCCATCGAGCTTCAGTTCAACGGCTCCGACCCCGGCGTGCTGCGCAACCTGACGGCGCAGGCCATGGACATCATGCAGAAAAGCCCGAACCTCATCCTCGTCAACTCGGACTGGGAGCCGAAAACGCCGACCCTGTCCGTGGAATACAACCAGTCCGTTGCCCGCAACATCGGCCTGAGCCGGCAGGACGTGGGCGTCTCGCTGCTGGCCGTCACGGGCGGCATCCCGACGGGCACGTTCTATGACGGCGTGCACAGCCGGACGATCTACCTCAACTGCATCGACCGCGACGGCCGGACGGTCGAATCGCTCGACAATTCGCCAGTCTTCAGCATGTTGCCCTCGCTCAACCGGATGATCGACCGGCAGACCGTGCAGCGCTTGCTGACAGGCATGATCTCGGAACAGGACATTCTGGAATCGGTTCTGGGATCCATCCCGCTGAGCCAGGCAACGGACGGCGTCAAAATCATCTGGGAAGAGCCCGTCGCCGTTCGCTACAACGGACAGCGCGCCATGCGCGCGCAGGCCAATCCAGCCTTCGGCGTCAGCACCGAAGACGCCCGCATGAGCATCCTCGACGCCGTCGAGAAGATCGAACTCCCCGAAGGATACTCGTATCAGTGGGAAGGCGAATACCGGGCCAGCGACGAGTCGATGAAATACCTCTTCGCCAACCTGCCGCTGGGCGTGATCATGATGATTACGATACTGATCATGCTGTTCGGCGACTACCGCAAGCCGCTTATCATCTTCTGCTGCATCCCTTTGATCATGGTCGGCGTGATCATCTCGATGCTGTTGACGGGAAAGACGTTCGGATTCGTCGCCATCGTCGGCACGCTGGGGCTTATGGGCATGATGATCAAGAATGGCATCGTGCTGATGGACGAAATCGCAATGCAGATCGGGCAAAAGGTCGAGCCGGTGAAGGCATTGCTCGACAGCGCCACAGCCCGCTTCCGCCCGGTGATGATGGCCTCGATGACGACGATCGTTGGCATGCTGCCACTCGTCACCGACGACCTCTTCAGCTCCGGTGCGATCACGATCATGGGCGGACTGCTGTTCGGCACCCTGATCACGATGCTCATCGTGCCGGTACTGTACGCCACATTTTTCAAAATAAAAGTAGAATAGACAAAGATGAAAAAGAACAATATCGTTTACATAATAAAAAGCCTGCTGCCCGCCGCCGTGTTCCTCTGCGGAACCGTCCGGGCGCAGCAGCAGTGGACGCTCGAGGCGTGTCGCAAAATGGCGCTGGAGAACAGCCGGAACATCGCCGCGGCCGAAAAGACGGAAGAAAAGGCCGGCTACGAAGCGAAAAGCTACCTGTCCAACTTCTTTCCCAGAATATCGGCCTCGGCCGCATACCTCTACACGGACGCGAGCATAAGCAAATCCATTCCGGAAAACTACCTCCCCACCTTCATCCCCGACCCCGCCACGGGGCAGTTGAAGCCCAACATCATGACGACGCCCGACGGCCTCCCGGTGACAGGCCCCGACGGGAAGCCCGTCTTCCGCGAGTACGCCTTCTTTCCCGGCATGAAGCTCGATCTTGGCCTGAACGGGACGTACTTTGCCGGCCTCTGCGCCGAGCAGCCCCTCTTCACGGGCGGCAAAATCACGTCCGCCTACAGGATGTCGCTCGCCGGACGCGACATTACCCGTCTGAACAGGCAGCTCACGCGCGCGGAGATCATCGTCGAAACGGACGAAGCCTACTGGCTATGCCTCAAAGCCATCGAGTCACACAAGGTAGCCCTTGCATTCCGCCGGACGGTGAACGAACTGCTGCAAAACGTCGACGATGCCTGCCGCGCTGGCATGAAAACGAAGAACGACATGCTGAAAGTGCAGGTGCAGGCGAACAGGGCCGAGCTGCAAGTGCAGCAGGCCGAGCACGCAATTCGCCTGTCGAAGCTCAACCTCTGCCGCGTCACGGGCATCTCGCAGGAGGCCAACCTCGCGCTCGCCGAATCGCTCGACGCGGGCGGTGACGACGTGCTGCGCACTACCGACTTCACCGCGCGCCCCGAATACACGATGCTCCGCAAGCAGGTCGAATTAAAAACGCGCCAGGTGCAGCTCGTCCGCAGCGACTTCCTTCCGCAGGCCGGCATCGCAGCCGGATACGGATACACGAATGGCCCGAAGCTCAACGGCGCACCGATTTTCAACCGCGTCTCCTTTTCCGCCCTCGTCACCGTCACCATCCCGGTGTTTCACTGGGGCGAGGGGATGAACAAGATTCGCGCCGCCAAAGCCGAAAAGCAGATCGCGCAGTTGCAGCAGGACGACATGAGCGAAAAGATGGCGCTCGAGCTGCGTCAGGCACTCGACAGGTGCGAAGAGTCAACGCTGGAGGTCAGCATGACTGCCCGCGCCCTCGAGCAGGCAGAAGAAAACATGCGCACGAGTCGCGACCACTACGAGGCCGGAATGGAAACGCTCGCCGCCTATCTCGAGGCCCAGACCCTCTGGCAGCAGGCGTGGCTGGACATGATACAGGCCAGGACCGACCGGCGCCTGCATGAGACGTACTATCTCAAGGCTGCCGGACTGCTGTAGCCGCACGCCGCGCCGGAAAGCGCGGCGCCGTGCAGCGTAAAGATGTACATCAGGGTGCAGGACATGAACAGCTCGCAGGTGCTTATATATTAATGTAAGAAATGTGGCGTTATGTCCTGCATTTCAAGCAGCAGATTTGGCATGTACTCTGTCACCGCGGGTCGTTGACCCGCGGTTATGAAAATATAACCTTTCAGGTTGCTTAGTCAATAGACTGTGTCGGGCGGATCTTCGTAGAGACGCGATGCTTCGCGTCTTTATCACTGACAGGTTCAGGATGTGGAGACGCGAAGCATCGCGTCTCTACACCACTCCGCCGTCCCATCGGTAAGCTAATCCGTAACGGCATGAAAGGCAGAATCTGCATAACTGCAGATCAACGACCTGTAGGAGGTAACCCGCCCCCTCTCCTTCTGCCTGGAAGGCAGGACATGGTGATCCGGCGTTATGTCCTGCCTTTCAGTCAGCAGATTTAGCGTTCATCCTGTCACCGCGGGTCGTTGACCCGCGGTTATGAAAATCCAACCTTTCAGGTTTGCGCCTTTCTGCTTCACAGCAGTGCATGGCAACGCCATGTGTCATCGTTTCGCGGATAAAAGTTTGCTATCGTCCGAGGCGACGAAAAGGTCACGGGTATGGTGCCCTGTGTAGACGCAGTTAACCGCATAATCATCTCACATATAGATATAAACACAGCAATGCAGTACTGTTATCCATCATATCACGTATATGTCAAAACACCCGTCTCATGGAATGAATTTGCAGACGCATGTTTTTTTTCAAAAAAATTTTTCATGAATTATTTTTTTATTCAGAAAATAAGTTACATCTTTGCATCGCAGTTTGATTTCTTCGGAAGAGCCGGAGAAGATTTTGAAAATGGTGGAAA
>JAIRZY010000075.1 GCA_031266995.1 Tannerella sp. | reverse complement strand
GTTCGGCGGCGCACGTCCCGCCCGGACGGGTCTCAAGCCGACACGATGCTCTTCCCGAACGGCGTCAGCGCCAGCCCTGCCATCTTGAAGTGCTGCTTCCCGAAAGGTATGCCGATGATGGTGATACAGAGCAGGAGGCCAAAGAAGAAATGCGTCAGGCATATCCCGAAGCCGCCGATGACGATCCAGACGATATTCATCAGGACGGACAGGCAACTGCCGGAATTGCCCGTTTCGACGACTTTGCTGCCAAACGGCCACAGCGCCAGCAACGCCAGTTTGAGCGTCTGTATGCCGAACGGGATACCGATGATGGTGATCATCAGCAGGAGGCTCGCTATTACATATTCGATGGCCGTCAGCAGGCCGCCAAAGATAAGCCAGAGGATGTTTCCTAAAATTTTCATTTCCGATTAATTATTTGGTTCAACATGATATGCAAGCGTGTCGCGTGCGTCCGGCGCGCGAAGTCTGTCCAGCAGCCGCCGTTTGGCCACTTCGAAACTGTCCTTCAGCTCGGGTCTGACGGGATGCGAGGGTGGCGATTCCATTTTGAGCGGGTCGATGGCCTGCCCGTTTCTGTACACGCGGAAATCGAGGTGCGGCCCCGTAGACAGTCCCGTGGAACCCACGTAACCGATCACCTCGCCCTGCCGGACGTGCCTGCCGACGCTGATGCCGGGGGCAAACCGGCTCAGGTGCATGTACGAGGTCGTATACGTGGCGTTGTGCTGTATTTTCAGATAATTGCCTCCCCCTCCGGCTTCGAATCCGCGGGCTGTGACCCGTCCGTCGCCGATGGTCTTGACGGGCGTGCCCACCGGCGCGGCATAGTCGACGCCGTGGTGCGCGCGGTAGCGCTTGAGGACGGGATGAAAGCGCGAATGGGTGAAGCGCGACGTGATACGGAAGAAGTCCATCGGCGCCTTCAGGAACGCTTTGCGGAGGCTCTGCCCTTCTCCGTCAAAAAATTCACGCACGCTGTCCTGCTCGAACGGAACGGCCAGATAGGGATGCCCCTCCTGAATGAAAAGGGCGCCGTCGATGGAGAGTATGCCCGTCGACGTGGCGCTGTCGATAAATGCCTCGGTGTAAAACACCTGAAACGAATCTTCCGGCTGGATGGCAAAAAAATCTATTTGCCATGCGTATACATCGGAGAGATGAAGGGCCAGAAGCGGGTCGGCGCCGCGGTTTTTGATTTCCTGCCAGAGCGACGACTTGACGCGGCCGTCCAGATAGCGCTGCTGCAGCACGATTTCCTTGCGGAACAGATATGCCCCGACGGGCGGACAGGACAGGTCGATGACTACGTGATCGGTCAGCGTCTTGGCAAAAACGATATACTTGACCTGCGCCTCCCCGTCGCGTGTCGTCAGGGTGTAGTACCGGTTGCCTGCGCGGATTTTCTTCGGGTCGATGAGGCTGTCCGTCGCCTTGACGATACTGTCCGTCTGCAGCGGCGAAAAGCCCATCCGGCTGAAGATGAGCGACAGGTTTTCGCCCGAACGGATGGAGTGGTGATTGACGTCCAGCGAATCGGCGCAAATGTCCAGAAAATAGACGCCTGTGTCCACAACGCCGGCGTATGCATCCTCCGGCTCAGACTGTTCGCCGGCGTCGTCCGTCCGTCCGTCCGTTTTGCACGACGTCGCCCACCATCCCGCCGCAATCAGGCAACATGCCATGAGAAACGGCCTGTACACGAGTATCGGTCTCTTTTTCACGCTGCAAATGTATGCAAAAAAGTATTACCGATAATCATCATAAAGTAGATATTTTTTACGTGTTTTCTTGTAAATATTAAGATCTGCCTGCCACGAGGCGCGAATTTCGTCTTCCGCCATCCCGGCCACTATCTGTTTCCGCAGTGCGTCCGTTCCCGCCAGCAGGTCGAACCATTGCGGACGCGTGAAGAACGCCTGCTCGTCGCGTCCCAGCCGGTCGTAGAAGTCCGTAACGAATCGCAGCGACAGTCCGCCCTCGAACGCCGCCTGTCGCAAGTCCATGCCATAGCAGCGTTTACCCCTGTGCAGCGGATTGCTGTCGAAGCCCGGCAGCGCTTCAGGCGTGAAGACGTACGGCCCGGCTTTTTCGTCGGGATAGCCCAGCGCCTGGAAGGGGAAATGCGTCCCGCGCCCGACGCTGACGCCCGTTCCCTCGAAAAAGCACAGCGACGGATAGAGCCTGACAGCCTGTTCGTTCGGGAGGTTGGGCGAGGGACTCACGGGCAGGCGATACGCGTCGCCGTGCTTCCAGCCCGTCACCGGCACTACCGTCAGGTCGCACGTCTTCCCTCCGGCGTCCAGCCATCCTTCGCCGAGGATCATCTGCGCCAGCTCGCCGACCGTAAGCCCGTGCAGCACGGGGACAGGATGCAGGCCTACGAACGAGCGGAATCCCGCCTTCCTGACCGGACCGTCTATGCAGTCGTTCGGATTGGGCCGGTCTGTGACGATGAACCTGATTCCTGCCGTCGCACAGGCTTCCATCAGGTAGTGCATCGTGCTGATATAGGTATAAAATCGCGTCCCGACGTCCTGCATGTCAAAGACGATCACGTCCACCCCGCTCAGCCGGGCGGCGGAAGGCCTGTTGTCTCCGCCATAGAGCGAGACGACGGGAATACCCGTTTTCGTATCGCGCGCATCCGCAACGGCGGCGCCCGCCTCCTCCGTTCCGCGAAAGCCATGTTCGGGCGCGAAAATCTTTCGCACATCCACCTTGAGCGACAGCAGCGTGTCCAGCAAATGCGTCTGCCGTGCCCCCACAACGGACGTCCGGTTGACCGCAAGCCCGACGCGCTGACCTTCCAGCAGCGACACAAGCGTCGAAATACGTTCGGCGCCCATCGCTGGCCGACGCTCCTGCGCATGCATCGCGACGGCGCACGACAGTCCTGCAAAAAACAGCAATATTGATAAACGTTTCATATCAGACAATCATAATACGGCGACAAAAATACGAATATTATTGGCTCGTCAACCGTCTCCCCAGGCTGGGTCGCCGCATCTTAAATTTTATTGTTATACTGTGCGCGGCATGGTTTTGTGCATGAATAGAAACAGGAGGTTATACTTTGCACGGGACAGAATACTTTCAGTTTGTTAATTCTTACATGAAACATAATGGGCGGTATAAAGATTTTCGTACTTTTGCGCTACATTCAAAACATGAACAGTCATGACAACCGTAATCATTGATAACAACTCCCGCACGGGACGCCGCCTGTTAAAGGATATTGCCAGACATCCCCGCGTGGCGCGGATAGTGAACGATTTGGACAATACGCCTTCGCCCATACCGGAAGAAGAACTTATCTCGCTGGAAGAATTCAAGAAACATTTTGAAGATGCCATATATGAGAACCTGGGGCTGAAAATCATTTTGTAAAAATGGCCCGTATAAAAAATTTCGTACTTTTGCGCTACATTCAAAACATGAACAGTCATGACAACCGTAATCATTGATAACAACTCCCGCACGGGACGCCGCCTGCTAAAGGATATTGCCAGACATCCCCGCGTGGCGCGGATTGTGGACGAGCGGGATAATATGCTTCCGTCCACAACGGAAGATGAACATCTCCCGCCGGATACATTCAGAGAAGACTTTGAAAACGATTGCAGGGAAGCGCTTACTCCCTCGCAGTTTATGACCGAAATGGAACAGCGCATAAGAAAATGGTAGAACCTCCCGAAGTCATATTCCATCCGGCCGTCGTCGAATATCTTAACGCACTGGGTAAACAATTGTTTGATGACGGATATTTCGGATACCATGAAAATGCGATACAGTATATACAAAGGATGGTTGATTACATCTCTTCCCGGATTCATCTCCATGCTGCAACTCCGGCTCCCGAATATTTTGAAAAATACGGTTCTCATCTGAGATACATTACCTTTCATTCGACAAAGCGCACAACGTGGTACATCTTTTTCCAGCGTCTGGACAATCGCGTCCTTATCCGCTACATCACGAACAACCATGTAGAAGGCCAGTATATTCGATAATTCCGGCGCAGTTGAACAGGCCGGGAAAACCCTTCCCGGCCGTTCAACTCTTTCAGACTGTCCGTCCCTGTTTGCCGCTGTCCGAATCATTCTGCAGCCATATCCGTCAATCCGTCCTGACCTTTACGGCGATCTGCGTAAGCGAATGGGGCGGGAAGGCACAGGTTATTTTACCGTTCTTCACCTCCACGTCCTTTTCTTTCGGCACGTATTCGCTTTGCCGGTCATAGGTGTGAAATTCGCCGAAGTTGCCTTCGATCGAACTGACGCGGGCCTTGCCGGTGAACCGGGCGGCGCCGCTGTTCGTGATCCCGGTCGTGATGGCGCTGTCGCGGTGGCGGTTGATGACGTTGATGTATATCGTCGAGCCGTCTTCCGAATATACGCTCGTGACGTCGAGATACGGAATTTCCTTGAACCGCCCGAAGCTGAAGGTGTCGCACCGGACGTAGGTGTCCAGCGACGTGCCGCGGCAGTTGTTCGAGAATAGCTTGAAGGCGTGGAACAGCGGGGATTTGTAAGTCCCCTTCTCGCGGTCGGTAGACAGGAGGGAGGTCATCATCGTGAAGTTCGCCATCTTCACAAAGTCGGCATGGCGGACAAAGGAGTTGAGACACATGGCCGTTCCCAGCGCGCCGCGGATGTCGAAGCCCATCGCCGCCCATTCGTCGACCGAGAGCTTGAGCGGCGTTTTGTCGGGATACAGGGCCTTGACGATCTCGACCTGCGAGCGGGCGGCCGTGATCTTTTCCTCGAAGTCCATGGCCGCTTCGCCCATGAAGCTGTAATAGTCGTTCTGCATCCCTTCCGACTGTCCGTTGTGCCAGTAGCGATGGATGGAGAGATAGTCGGCGACGCCGGTAAACGCCGTGATGACCTTGCGGTTCCATTCGAGCCAGATGCCCGTCGCCTCGTAATAGGAGCAGCCGTTTGCTACCAGCCTGATCGAGCCGTCGACCGACCGGAGCACCTTGGCCGCCTCGAGCCCGATCTTGCAGTAGTCTTCCGCATTCTTGTAGCCGTGTATCCAGGGTGAGCCGTCCAGCTCGTTGCCGAGGCACCAGTATTTCACGCCGTAAGGCTCCGGATTGCCATATTTGGCCCGAAGGTTGGAAAAGTGGGTGCCGGCCTTCTCGTTCGTATACTCAATCCAGTAGCGCGCGTTGTTGATGTCGCCAAGCCCCAGGTTGATGCAGATCACGTTTTCGCTGCCTATGGCCCGGTTGAGCTTCACCCATTCGTCGGTGCCGACCAGGTTTGGCTCGTAGCCGCCCCAGGCCAGATCCTTGCGCACGGGGCGCTGTTCCTTCGGGCCTATCCCGTCCTGCCAGTCGTAGCCCGACACGTAATTGCCTCCGGGCCACCGCATGTTTGTGATCTTCAATTCCTTCATGGCGTCGATGTAGTCGGTTCTGAAGCCGTCTTCATTGGCCAGGGGCGACGCGGGGTCGTACAGGTTGCCGTACACCGTGTTGCGGACGGGCATCTCCGTAGACGAGCCGATGGGTTCCATAAACACGCCGTAGATGTTGGGATCAATTTCGCCGACGGCTCTGTCGCTGTCGATCCTGATGAATGCGGTTTGCGCCATTACGGTGAATGGCAATGCGAATAAAATAGTTACAATTAAACGTTTCATAATGTTCATAAGTTAATAAATTAATAAGTCTGTAATTCCCGAATGTCCGTCAGCACATTTATTTCTTCCTGCAGGCCTGTACATGGCGTGTACAAGTCCCCCGGAATTTCCGGGAAGGTTGTACATGACGTGTACAAGTCTCCCGGATTTTCCGGGAAGGTTGTACATGGCGTGTACAAGTCCCCCGGATTTTCCGGCAAGGTTGTACATGACGTGTACAGGTCCCCCGGATTTTCCGGCAGGGTTGTACATGGCGTGTACAAGTCCCCCGGAACTTCCGGGAAGGTTGTACATGGCGTGTACAAGTCCCGCGCACCGTGCGCGAAGGTTGTACATGGCAGGTCCAGGTCTCGCGCACCGTGCGCGAAGGTTGTACACGGCAGGTACAGGTTCCGCGCACCGTGCGCGAAGGTTGTACATGGCAGGTACAGGTCTCGCGCACCGTGCGCGGAGGTTGTACACGGCATGTACAGGTCTTCCGGAAGTTCCGGGGGAGGAAGCAGTCAATGCGCTAACGGACATTTCGGGATAATTTCATGATTATGCCTGCTGTTTTAATTTGCCGAATTGCCCTTCATCTTCGGATTGGTCTGCAACTCGTTTGTGGGAATGGGTACGAGGTGGTGCTTTTCGTAGTTGAAGGGAACGCCTCCCGTTATGCCCATCTGCGTGGCCTGCATGAGATGCTTGCCCGCCAGATTGCTCAGGACGGAGGAGGCATCGGGATCGGCGGGATTGTTGTGCCAGCGCATCAGGTTGAAAAACCGCCAGCCTTCGAGATACAGCTCTGCCGAGTATTCGTGTTTCAGCAGGCGCCGGACGGTGTTGACGGCTGTTCCGGGGAGGATGACGCTGCCGCTGCTGTCCGTGACCTTTCCGAGCACGGGCGCGGCGGCTATCAGGTCTTCGCCGGACGGGAGCGCGCCTCCGGCCGAGGCGTAGAACATGTGTGCGTCGGCCTCCGTCGGGTTCTGCATCCGGTTATTGGCGCGCGAACGCACGCGGTTGATGCAGTCCAGCGCAGTGGCGTCGTCGCCCGTTTCGACGCAGCATTCCGCATACATCAGCAGGATGTCGGCGTAGCGGATCAGGCGCTCGTTGATGCCGCCGAACAGGGGGTTGTTGCCGTCCTGCTCGTCGGTGCCGAACTTGCGGGTTCCAAACCATTTGCCGTGCCACGGCTGGTAGTATTCGCCTTCGAAGATGCCTTCATATCCCACCCAGTCGCCGGAGCTTAGGCGAAACTTCGGGCCGCCGGGAATCCACAGCCCCTGGAAAGCGCGGGGGTCGATGATGCGGCCTTCGGCGTCGCGTTCAAATTCGCTGTACAGGGCGAGCGAGGGCGCTACGTTCCACCAGCGGCCGGTCGTGTTGGGCGTCGTCATTTCCTGCTGCCGCCAGGTGTTCTGTCCGCTCTTGTAGGCGCCGAACTGATAGTCGTTCCAGGGCGCGTCGCCCATGACGTCGAGGCTTCTGCAGAACTGCACTTCGAAGAGCGACTCGCCGTTGTTTTCGTTCTCTTCCGACGTGTTGTCGCGGTAATTGTTTTCCAGCCGGTATTCACCGGAATCAATGATTTTCTTCAGTTCCGCCCTGGCCTGTTCCCATTCCGCGGAGCCGGGGCCGGCCGTGCCGTCCAGTACGGGGCGTCCCATGAAGGTCTTGGCCAGATAAGCCTGGGCGGCGCCCCGGGTAGCCCGGCCGATATTGCCGGGATCGGCATACATCGCCGAGCGGGCCGGCAGCAGGTCTGCCGCCTGCCTGAAGTCGTCGACCGTCTTCCGGTAAAGCACGCCCGGCTCGGACGGTGCGGCATAAAAGTCGTCGCCGCCCGTCGTCGTATAATCCCTGTCCGGGACTTCGTCTCCCCAGATGAACATCAAGTAGAAACGGCTCAGGCCGCGCAGGAAATACGCCTCGCCCCGCAGGCGGTCGTGCAGGCTTCTGTCCGCAGGGTCGTCGAGGTCGAAGGCGCCGTCCTGATTGGCTTCCAGTTTCTCCAGCGCCAGGTTGGCGGCATACTGCAAGACATAGATGGCGCCGTATGCCTGCGTGGTGGCCTCGTTGTCTGCCGGCGTGGTATAGGCCGAAAGCTGTACCGTGAACAGCTCGCCTGCCGCCGCGCCGGACGTATATACATACTCGTCGCTGCGCGCATTCAGGATGAAGGGCATGCATCGCGACCACAGCCCCATTCGCTGCATGATGTTGTAGGCTCCGTTTACGGAATAAATCAAATGCTCCTTCGTATTGTAGTAGGTGTATACACTCTCCGTCTCGGGATTTACGAAGTCCATTTCAGGCTCGCACGACGCAAGTGTCATCCACAGCGCAGCGAGAATAACGCCAAAATATAATCTGATCTTTTTCATTTTCTCATGATTATGATAGTAAATTAAAATGTTAACTGTATGCCGGCAAAATATTCGCGCTGACTCCAGAAGGTGTCGTTGGAATAATAGGCCATGCCGTCGACGCCGCGGTCAAGCGTGGCGCCGTTGTTGGGCACCTGGGGGTCGAACATGGAGTAGCCGGTGACGGTGAACGGATTTTTCACCCCGGCATAGAAGCGGAGATGCTCGATCTGCAGTCCCGTCGACAGTCTTTTGGGGAGTGTATATCCCAGGGTGATGTTGTTGCAGCGCACGTAGGAAGCGTTCTCTACAAAGAAATCGCTCGCCCTGTCCGAATTGCCGTTGGGGTCGCCCCAGACGGCGCGCGGTATGTTCGTGCCCGTATTGGCCGGCAGGCTGACCGCCTCGCCCCCGGAGGTCGTAAACCGGACATCGGCGCCGCGAAAACGGTCGTTCATCAGCGCCAACTGGTTATGAGGGGCCTTGCCCGCCAGCAGAGACGACCGCCAGTTGTTGTACACGCTGATCCCAAGGTCGCCCTGCAGCAGCATGGAAAAATCGAAATGCCCGTAGGTTAAGCCGATATTCAGTCCCGCCGAAATAGCCGGGATGGACGAACCCAGAAACATTTTATCGTCGTCCGTGATTTTGCCGTCGCTGTCCGCGTCGACATACCTGATGTCGCCGGCCGCCGCCGAGGGCTGATAGCGTTCGCCTTCGGAATTGACGTAGCGGGCCGCCTCTTCGTCGGTTTTGAAGATGCCGTCGGTTTTAAGCCCCCAGAACCGGGCGACGGACTCGCCTGCCGCAGTGCGGGTCACATACGCTCCGCTGATCACATATCCTCCCGACAGGTATTCCATATTGCCCAGATCCGTCACCCTGTTTCTGTAGAGCGAGAAATTGGGCGAAATGACATAGCCCAGCTTGCCGGCATGGTCGCGGTAGGTAGCCGAGAGTTCGATCCCCCAGTTGGTCATGCTGCCCACGTTCATATATACGGAGGCATTGCCGAAGCCCGGATGCGCGCCGACGGACGAGGGCAACTGCACGTCGAGCAGCATGTCGTAGACATGGCGGTTGTAATAGTCGAACGTAATACTCAGCTTGTTGTTAAGCATCGCGATGTCAAGCCCGAACCCTGCGTCGCGCGTCGTTTCCCAGCTAAGGTCTCTGTTGGCAATGGCTTCGGGAAGCGGCGCCGGGACATTGCTGTCGGCCGCATTGTGCGTCCCCTGACTGGTGCCGAGCGTGTACATGCGGTTCACGGTGTTCACGGCCGCCTGGTAATCGTAGTTCCCTACGGCTCCCGCGCTGCCGATCCAGCCCAGGGTAGCCCGCAGCTTCAGGTTCGTAAGCCCGGCGGACGTGGCTTTTTCCATCCACGGCTCTTCGGAGATGCGCCACCCGGCCGAGAAGGAGGGGAAATATCCCCAGCGGTTTCCCGCGGCGAACTTCGAACTCTCGTCCGCGCGGAAGTTGGCCGTAAGCATGTATTTACCGGCATAAGTGTACATCACGCGGGCCAGCCAGGAGAAGTAGCTGTTGTCGGTAGCCGTGCCCGAGACCGTCATGTCGTCCTGGAAGACATTCTCGACGCCAAAATCCGTCTTTTCCTGGCTGCGCCCCGCGACGCCCCTGTTATAGAGGCTGAACATTTCGGACGTGACGCCCGCCACGCCTGAAAGGGTGTGCTCCGCCCCGAACGTCCTGTCGAAAGAGAGCAGGTTTTCCGTCATGCTGCGCTGCATCCCGTTCATGCTCGTGCTCTGATAATTGTAGTTCTGTATGCCGAACCCTATGTCATACGCGGGACGGAAAAGCGTGGAGTTCGAACTTACGTACGAATAGGTATAGGCCAGCCTGTAACGCAGCCAGTCGAAGATCTTTATTTCTCCGAACAGGTTGCCGATGGCATTGAGCGCCTTCGTCCTGTTCCTTTCGTTGTGCACGAACCAGGCCTGGTTGGTGATGTCGATGCCGTCGGCGCCCGTACCCGTGATGTAGTATCCGCCGTTGATGTCCCTGTTCCTCTCGTCATAGACCGGCTCGTTGGGAGGCAGGTACAGCATCCTTTGCAGAGACGCGCCCGAAGTAGTCTGATTGTACGAATAGCTCAACTGGGCGCGTCCGCCGACGGTAAAGCGTCCTCTTGTCCCCCGGACGTTTGCATAAATGTTCTGCATCCGGTTGTCGCGGCTCAGGCTGTTGTCGTCGCCCGTATAGGTCGCGCCGAGGCGGTAATCGGCACTCTCGTTGGCGCCGCTGACCGACAAATCGTATTTCTGAAAGAAGCTGGAGTGAAAATATTCATTCCACCAGTCGGTCTGCGCCATCGGGCTGCCCGGTCTGGCATTAACCGGGGGCACGGACTGGCTCCAGCTCCCGTCGGCTTTGGCGGCTTCGGTCGAGGCGTTATAGAACAGTTCGTTTACATACACTGCGTAGTCGTAGGGATTGAGCATCTCGAGCTTCCTTGCCGGCGAGCTGGTGCCCACATACGAATTGAAACTGATCCGCGGCTGCCCCAGCTTCCCCTGTTTGGTCGTGACGACGATCACGCCGTTGGCGCCCCGAACACCGTAGATGGCCGCCGAAGCTGCATCCTTCAATATCTGGATGGATTCGATTTCATCGTCGTTCGGGACGCTGCCGTCGATAATCCCGTCCACAACCCAAAGCGGGTCCGTATTCCCCGTGATGGAACTTGTCCCGCGAATACGAATCTTGCCGCCCGACACATTCACTCCGGCCACATTCCCCTGCAGGGCGCTCTCGATCCCGCCGGGGGCTTTCAGCACTTCGGCCGGGTCGAGCGTCGAGATGGAAGACGTCAGATCCGCCTTCCGCTGCGTGCCGTATCCTACGACGATCACCTCGTCCAGCGCCTGATTGTCTTCCATGAGCGTGATGTTAAGGCTTGTTCTGTCGCCGACCGCGATCTCCTGCGCGATGTATCCGATGTAGGAAATCTGCAGGACGGCACCGGCAGAGACGTTGAGAGAGAAACGCCCGTCCACGTCCGTAATGATGCCGTTGGCCGTTCCCTTCTCGAGGATGTTGGCGCCGATGACGGCTTCGCCCGCGACGTCGACGACGGTGCCCGTGATGCGCCGGCCGGTCTGCTGCGGAGCGACGGCGACGGCGCCCGGCTCGATGCCGTCGACTTTTCGCAGCGTGATATACTGTTCCACGAACTTATACGTGATGTCGCTGTTGAGAAACACGTCGCCGAGTATATCGCCGATCCGGCGGCTGCCGGTCTTTACCTTCAGCGCGCGGTCGACGTCGATGTCGTCCCGGCTGAAGATGAACAGGAAGTCGGTCTGCGACTCGACCTCGGCGATCAGTTCACGGAGCGTAAGCTCGCTTTTCCCGAGACGGACAGCCGCAGTCTGCGAATACGTATTCGCGGCATACAGTTGCGCCACGCACAGGAAGGTAAAAAATACTGACAATTTCATGATTCGAAATAATTTCTTCGATTTACGTTTATTATACAGGTTAATTATAACATTCTTCATATCTTTGCGTCATAATGCAGGTTAATACTTTCTTATCTGGATCTCTGTAAATTGAATGAACGTATTGACTGCTTCAACGGAAGGGGGTGCGGCCACACTCCCTTCTTCCGTCTGTCATACATTCGGCCGGGGGATGAAGCTGCTTCAGGATGTGTTCATAATCATTCGGTATTAATAAGGTTCTACAATCAGGTTAATATATCTCGATCCGCCCGTCGTTCAGGATGCGGTAGTCGAATTTTCCGGTTTCCTTCATCGCTTTCAGTATCTGGCCGACGTCGTCGGTCTGGCGAAACTTGCCCGAAAAGCGATAGTCCGCCATTTCCGGCCTGACGATTTCGATCCGCACGCCGTACCACAGCTCCAGGCGCGCGACAATCTCCGTCATCGACCTGTCGTCAAAGTTGTATATGCCGTTCTTGATGTAGTGCGAATGTGCGAACGACGACGCCGTCGTGTGCAGCATCCCCGACCGTGCGTATGCCTTCTCGCGCGGCGCCAGGGGCAGGCGGCTCCCGTCCGCGGGGTCGGAAACGAACACGGCGCCTTCCAGCAGATCGACCTCAAACAGCGGGCTTTCGGCATAGGCAAAGACGTTGAAGTGCGTGCCGGTCACCTCCACACCGTACTGCCGCGTCTGTACGACGAACGGCTTCCCCCCGTCGCGGCTGACGGTGAAAAGCCCCTCGCCGTCGAGTTCGACCGTCCGCTCCTTCAGGTTGAAGCCGGCGGGCACGCGCAGTTGCGTACGCGAGCTGAGCCATACCTCCGTGCCGTCGGCCAGCGTCACGTAGACGCGCTGTCCCCTGGGTGCTTCGATGAGCGTATATCCCGATGCCCCGTCATGCGGCCGCTCGCGGGAGAAAAACCAGACGCCGGCCAGCAGGACAAGCATCGCCGCATACCTTGCGACCGACAGTGAAATGCGGCGCAAGCGCCGTACGCGGACACGATGCATAAGCGCGCGGAAATGCGTCTGCACGCCGCGCGCATCCTCCGCATGGCCCGCCATCCCCGTCAGGGCCACGACGTTTTGCAGGCGGACAAACTCCGCACGCGCCGCCCCGTCCTGCTCCAGTTGCCCGAACAGTGTCGCTTTCTCATCGCAGGACAGCGTCCCCGCAAAATATCGAATCAATAAATCCTCCATTGCCTGTATTTTTCATTTCGCTCTTATGACGCGGAAAACACGAATGCCATCAAAAGGCAGGCCGCCTTTTAGGGTTAATTAACGGGCAAGCACCGGGAACACGAAGAACGACACTGCGAAACGCCGTATACCACCCTCCGTCTCTCTGCGGGAAGCGCCGTTCATCAGGACGGAAGTTCCGTTCAACAGGACGGACTTTCCGTTCAACAGGACGAAAATTCCGTTCATCAGGACGGACTCTCCGTTCATCAGGACGGAAGTTCCGTTCAACAGGACGGGCTTTCCGTTCATCAGGACGGAAGTTCCGTTCAACAGGACGGACTCTCCGTTCAACAGGACGGAAGTTCCGTTCAACCGGACGGGCTTTCCGTTCAACAGGACGGAAGTCCCGTTCATTATAATTTGCACGGGATGGTATTCATCTCATAATTCATACTTTATAATTCACAATGAATCCGCCTCAGATGATAAAGACAAACAGCAGCACATAGTCCTTCAAAGCCGTGCGAAGCTTGTTCAGGGCGATCCCGATCTGGCGTTCGACGGTATTGGGCGAAATGGCGAGCCGCTCGGCAATCGCCCTGTGGCGCAACCCTTCCAGACGGCTCAGGACGAAGATCTCGCGACACCGTGCGGGCAGCGAGTCGATGGCCGTGCGGATGACGGCCTCGATTTCCGTGTCGGACAGCGCGCGCTCGTCGAACTCCTGCAGCGAATAGAGCTTCAGCTCCAGCTCCTTTTCCTGCACCTCCGGGAGCGGGACGTTTCGCCCGGATTCCCTGAGCCGGCTGCGCAGGAAGTCGATGCAGCGGTTTTTTACCATCGTGAAGAGGTAGGCGTTGACGTTTCCGGGCGTGGCCAGCGCCGTCCGGTGTTCCCAGAGATAGAGGAAGATGTCCTGCACGATGTTTTCCGCATCGCAGCGCGACATGACGTACGTCTGCGAGAAACGTACCAGCTTGGGAAAGTATACGGCATATACCTTCGCATATTCATCCTGCCCGATGTCGGGTCGAAGTGTTTTCATGTCCTGCCCGGATTCCACGTATTTGCGTTCATCAATTATCAGTGCAAATGTAGGAATATAAATTAAAGGATTCAACAACACTGAGAACAAGTTATTAACACAGAGACACGGAGAACACGGAGAAAGACACTGCGAACGCAGTGTCTCCTCTGCGTCCTTCCATAGCATATAATAAGTGATTCCGGCCTCTGCGGAGAAGAAAATTCATTCCGCGGAAGAATATCACGTCTCTTAATGCTTCAATCTCTGTGTTCTCCGTGTCTCCGTGTTAATAATTTATTCTTTATGTCCATATCAAAATCGTGATTCCCCTGGGGGGAAGGGCCGGGGGAGAGGTCAATTCGAGATTCAAAATTCAAAACAGCCTCTTAAATCCTTAATTTAAAGCCCCTGTTAAAATGTGTCAGAAAATGAAGCGTTTCAAAATAAAGCATTACCTTAGTCGCCCGAAAGCGGAACGTGGCGTTGAAACGGCCGTTTCGCCTCGCTCGTTAGGGTCGACGAGGCAATATCAATGAAAACAAATAATTTTTATCAAAATGAGAACAAACAGATTTCAGGGCGAATGGCCAAAGATTGGCATACGCCCGACTATTGACGGAAGAATGGGCGGCGTACGCGAGTCGCTCGAAGAACAGACGATGAACATGGCCAGGAGCGTCGTGTCGCTGCTTACATCGACGCTGACGTATCCCGACGGGACGCCGGTGCAGTGCGTGACGGCCGACACCACGATCGGGCGCGTGGCCGAGAGCGCCGCCTGCGCGGAGAAGTTCAGGAAAGAAGGCGTGGCGGTCACGATCACGGTGACGCCCTGCTGGTGCTACGGCAGTGAAACGATGGACATGGACGCCCATACCGTCAAGGCCGTATGGGGATTCAACGGCACGGAACGCCCGGGCGCCGTATACCTGGCCGCCGTCCTCGCGGCGCACGCCCAGAAGGGGCTGCCCGCTTTCGGCATCTACGGACACGACGTGCAGGACGCAGGCTCGCCCGAAATCCCCTGCGACGTGAAGGAGAAACTGCTGCGCTTCACGCGCGCCGCGCTGGCCGCCACCTCCATGCGCGGCAAGTCCTACCTCTCGATCGGCGCCGTATGCATGGGCATCGCAGGCTCCATCGTGAACACGGACTTCTTTGAAGACTACCTGGGCATGCGGTGCGAAGGCGTCGACGAAGTAGAGATTATCCGCCGCATGCACGAAGGCATCTACGACAAAGAAGAATTTGAAAAAGCGCTCGCCTGGACAAAGCGCAACTGCCGCGAAGGCGAAGACATTATCAACCGCAGCGACCTGGTCAAGACGCCCGAAGGACGGGCGAAAGACTGGGAGTTCATCGTCAGGATGACGCTCATCGTGCGCGACCTGATGACCGGCAACCCGAAGCTGAAAGAGATGGGCTTCGGCGAAGAGGCGCTGGGGCATAACGCCATCGCCGCCGGCTTCCAGGGGCAGCGCCAGTGGACGGACCATTTTCCGAACGGCGACTTCACGGAGGCCATCCTCAACTCGTCGTACGACTGGAACGGCATCCGCGAGGCATACGTGATCGCTACCGAAAACGACGCGCTGAACGGCACGGCGATGCTGTTCGGCCATCTGCTGACCGGCACGGCGCAGGTGTTTGCCGACGTGCGGACGTACTGGAGCCCCGAAGCCGTCAGGCGCGTGACCGGAAAAAGCCTGACCGGACAGGCGGCCTGCGGCATCATACACCTGATCAATTCAGGCGCCGCCTCGCTGGACGGCTCGGGACGGCAGACCGACGACGAGGGGCACCCGGCGATGAAGCCTTTCCGGGAAATCACGGAGCAGGAGGCGCAGGCCTGTCTCGACGCCACGACGTGGATGCCGGCCAACCGCGAATACTTCCGCGGCGGCGGCTTCTCGTCCAAGTTCCTTTCACGCGGCGGCATGCCGTGCACGATGGTGCGCCTGAACCTCGTGAAAGGCCTGGGGCCTGTGCTGCAGCTTGCCGAAGGGTGGACGGTCGACATCGACCCCGAAGTACACCGTATCCTCGACGATCGCACGGACAAGGGCTGGCCTACCACATGGTTCGCGCCGCGCCTGGCCGTCGGCAAGGACGCCTTCAAGGACGTATATTCGGTGATGAACAACTGGGGCGCCAACCACGGCTCGGTATGCTTCGGGCATGTGGGCGCCGACCTGATCACGCTCGCCTCGATACTGCGAATCCCCGTATGCATGCACAACGTGGACGAGGAGGACATCTTCCGCCCCGCGTCGTGGAACGCTTTCGGAATGGACCGCGAGGGAGCCGACTACAGGGCTTGCCGCACCTACGGGCCGCTGTATAAAAAATAAGGCGACAAGTATATGGACAACCGAATATCGCTGTTTACGAAGAACGGGAAGAACTATCTCTTCCCGTTCATTCTGATTACATCGCTCTTCGCCCTGTGGGGCTTTGCCAACGACATCACCAATCCGATGGTGGCCGCGTTCAAGAACATCCTGCTGATTTCCAATTTCGAAAGCTCGCTGGTGCAGTTTGCCTTCTATGGCGGCTACTGCTTCATGGCGATCCCGGCCGCGCTGTTCATCCGCAGGTTCAACTACAAGAAAGGCATCCTCGTCGGGCTGGGACTCTATTCCGCCGGCTGCCTCCTGTTTATTCCCGCCGGCGACGCGATGGCCTTCTGGGCCTTTCTTATCGCCTATTTCGTGATGACGTGCGGACTGGCGTTCCTCGAAACGACCTCGAATCCCTACATCCTCTCGTTAGGCCCCGACGAAAACGCGACGCGGCGCCTCAACTTCGCGCAGGCGTTCAACCCCATCGGCTCGCTGACGGGCATGCTGGTGGCCAAGGAGTTTATCCTCGCCCGCCTGAACACGGCCACCGAAGCGGAACGGCTCGCGATGCAGCAGACCGACCCGGCGGGGCTGATGCAGATCCAGCAGTCCGACCTCGACATCATCAGCGGCCCATACCTGCTGCTCGGACTGGTAGTATTCTGCTTCTTCGTCGTGTTCCTCATCTCGAGGCTGCCGCGGATGGTAGCGGCCGACTCAGGCGCCTATACGGTGGGCCAGACGGTCGGCAATCTGCTAAAAAACAAACGCTACGTCTGGTCGGTCGTTGCACAGGCGTTCTACGTGGGCGTGCAGATCATGGTCTGGACGTTCATCATCCAGTACGCCGAACTGGAGCTTGGCATGTCGAAATCCACGGCGCAGGGATACAACATGGTGGCGATGGCCATCTTCGTGACGAGCCGCTTCATCTGCACCTTCCTGCTGAAATACTTCAAGCCGAGCCTGCTGCTGACAACGCTCGCCGTTGGCGGCGGCCTCTTTACGCTGGGAGCGATCTTCATTCACGGCATCGCCGGACTGTATTCGCTCGTAGCCATCTCGGCCTGCATGTCGCTGATGTTCCCTACCATATACGGCATTGCGCTGAAAGGGATGGGCGACGAGGCGAAGCTGGCGTCGGCCGGCCTGATACTGGCCATCGGCGGCGGCTGCGTGCTGCCCCCGCTGCAGGGCCTGCTGATCGATCATGCCGACTGGATCAGCGGACTGTCGCCGGTACGCTTCTCGTTCGTGCTGCCCCTGATATGCTTCGTCGTGATTGCGGCGTTCGGACGGTGGGTCGGGAAGAAGAATTTCTGATTCAAAAATCAAGATTTAAACGTTAAGACCCGCTCCCTGCCGGGAAGAAATCCGGGGCTTCGGAAAATTCGCTCGCGGCGCGGGAAGAAATCCGAAGCCTCGGAAATTCTGCTCGCGGCGCGAGGAAGAAATCCGAGGCCTCGGAAAGTTTGCTCGCGGTGCGGGGAAGAAATCCGAAGCCTCGGAAATTCCGCTCGCGGCGCGGGGAAGAAATCCGAAGCGTCGGAAATTCCGCTCGCGGCGCGGGGAAGAAATCCGAGGCGTCGGAAATTCTGCTCGCGGCGCGGGGAAGAAATCCGAAGCGTCGGAAAGTCCGCTCGCGGCGCGAGGAAGAAATCCGAAGCGTCGGAAATTCTGCTCGCGGCGCGGGGAAGAAATCCGAGGCGTCGGAAAGTCCGCCGACGGCGGCGGGAAGAAATCCGAGGCGTCGGAAAATCCGCCGACGGCGGCGGGAAGAAATCCGAGGCGCCGGGAAGTCCGCCGACGGCAGCGGGAAGAAATCCGAAGCGCCGGGAAGTTCGCCGACGGCGGCGGGAAGAAGTTTAAAATAAACCCTGAACTCACCGCGCAGGCGGGCACGTCCGTTTTTTTTCAACATCCCGCATATTTCTCCCCGTTCCTCTTCTCCGGTTTCCGCAAAAGGCGTTCCTTTGCAGAAGAATGAACGAAGCAGTACTGGAAAAACTTAAAATTCTGGCGGAATCGGCGAAATACGACGTCTCGTGCGCCTCCAGCGGCACCGTCCGGCAAAACCGGTCCGGCGGGATCGGCAATACGGTGGGCGGGATGGGCATCTGCCACAGTTTTGCGGACGACGGGCGGTGCGTCTCGCTGCTCAAAATCATGCTCACCAACTTCTGCATCTACGACTGCGCCTACTGCATCAACCGCCGGACGAACGACATACGGCGCGCCACGTTCTCCGTCGGCGAACTGGTCGAGCTGACCGTCGAATTTTATCGCCGCAACTACATCGAAGGCCTGTTCCTCAGCTCGGGCGTGGTACGCAGTCCGGACTACACGATGGAGCGCATGGTGCGCGTCGCCAAAGACCTTCGCGAGCAGCACCGCTTCAACGGATACATCCACCTGAAAAGCATCCCCGGATGCAGCCGCGAGCTTGTCGCCGAAGCCGGACTGTATGCCGACCGCATGAGCGTCAACCTCGAAATACCGAACGAACAGAACCTCAAACTGCTGGCGCCCGAAAAGGACTATCAGAGCGTCTTCGCGCCCATGCGCTACATCCAGCAGGGCATGTTGCAGAGCCTCGAAGACCGCCGCCGCTTCCGCCACGCGCCGCGCTTCGTGCCCGCCGGACAGAGCACGCAGGTCATCGTCGGCGCCACGCCCGAAAGCGACCGCGACATCCTCCGCATCTCGTCCGCGCTCTACCGCCGCCCCAGCATGAAGCGGGTATACTATTCCGGCTACATCCCGGTCAACACGTATGATGCGCGGCTGCCCGCCGTCGCACAGGCGCCGCTGGTGCGCGAAAACAGGCTCTATCAGGCCGACTGGCTGATGCGCTTCTACGAATTTCGCGCGGACGAACTCGTCGACGACCGGTATCCCGACCTCGAAACGGATATCGACCCCAAGCTGGCATGGGCGCTGCGGCATCCCGAATTTTTCCCCGTCGACGTCAACACGGCCGACTACGCCGTGCTGCTACGCGTGCCGGGCATCGGCGTCAAATCGGCCCGGCTCATCGTCGCCTCGAGGCGCTACGGCAACCTCACCTCCGCACAACTGAAAAAAATCGGACTGGTGATGAAGAAAGCCCAGTACTTCATCACCTGCCGCGAACTGTCGGTATCCTCCATTCAGGACATATCGCCCGAACGCGTCCGCCGGGCGCTGACGGAACCGAAGAAGCGGGAAATGAAACACGACAGCCGGCAGCTTCCCATCCTTTTCCCCGACGAGCGGCGATGACGGTGTTTTTCTACGACAGGACGTTCGAGGGACTGCTGTCCGCCGTTTTCAACGCGTACAGCCGCAAGGTTTTCCCCGATAAACTGCTGAAAAGCGGAGAAGTTGCACCCCTGTTTACGGACGGCAGCCACACGGTCGTCTCCGATGCATCGCACGCGGCGCGCGTCTGGTCGGCGCTGCTGAAGAAGCTCGCCCGTAACACGTGCAACATGCTGATACACGTCTGGCTGTCCGAAGAAGAGGGCAGCGACGGACTGCTGTTCCGCTACATCTGCAAAGCTTTCGACCACACACATTCCATCGCCTGGAATTTCGGAGACCGCGACGTGCTCGAAGCCGACCGGATCGCACGCCGGGTATCGCACGAGGCACTGTACGTCAAACAATTCGTGCGATTCCAGAAAGCGGCGGACGACATCTTTTTCGCGCCCGTACGCCCCGCCTGCAACGTCCTGCCCCTGACGGTAAGCCACTTTACCGACCGCTTCGCCGACCAGCAGTGGGTCATCTACGACCTGACGCGCAGATACGGATACTTCTACAACCTGCACGAAACGCGCGAAATCACCTTCACGGACGACGACCGCCTCCTGAGCGGCAAACTGGACGAAGCGCTGATGGCGGACGACGAAAAACTGTTTCAGAACCTCTGGAAAGGCTACTTCAAAGCCATCGCCATCAGGGAACGCCTCAATCCGCGCCTGCAGCGCCAGCACATGCCGGCACGGTTCTGGCAACACCTCACGGAAAAGCAGTGAGTTTCGTCAAGTTCCGGTTTTAAGACCGGAAAGACCGGATAATGCCGCATCTCAAAGCCTGCGAAACGCAAGCGGCGACATACCCGTATGCATCTTGAAAAACTTGCCGAAGGTGGACTGGTCGGGGAAATGCAGATTGTCGGCCACTTCCTGAACGGTCGTGCGGGGCATTTTCAGCATCCTTTTGGCTTCGACTATCAGCGCGTCCTGTATCCACCGGCTGGCGGAGCGGCCGCTCTGTTCCTTGAGTATGAGAGAGAGATACTGCGGCGTGATGCAAAGTTTGTCGGCATAAAACGACACCATGTGGTGGTCCTTGCAGTGCGCGGCGAGGAGCGACAGGAAGTCGGCAAACAGTTCTTCTTTTCGCGTCAGTTGCGGAGTGAAAAAGTTTTCCCGCGTCTTGAAGAAAAAGTCGGCCATGTCGAGCACAAACACTTTCAGATAGATCTTTACCATCTCTTCGTGAAACAGGTGCGCGCGGGTATTGAATTTATTTCTGAGCATTTGCAGGTCTTCGTAGAGCGACTCGAACTCTTCGGGTTCGAAGACACTGTAGGGATATTTTTTCAGTTGCATATACGAAATGATCGGCACGTCGTCCGTCGTCCGCCGGGCGCTGTTTTCCATGAACGATTTGCCAAGCTGCAGAATCCACATTCGCGTGTCGGGCGTCACCTCCGTGACCTGCATGATGTGCGTCGGCATGATCCAGACAATCCCGTGAGCCGGAATGCGGTATGAAATGTAGTCGATCGTGATGGACAGCTCTCCACTCATGACACCTATCAGCGTCAATGCTTCGCGACGGGCGGGCGCGGGGAAAAGCACCTGGCCGACAGCGCCGTTCTGTGAACGGTCAAATTCAAAGATCAGGATATCATCCTGAAAACTGTCGTAAGAGACGGCCATCTTTTTCAAAAAGTCTATGTTTCGCAATAAATCCTCTTCCATGTGACGAACAATATTAATCGTTTTGCAAAGATAGTGATTTCAGTCGAGTTTTGCTTTTTACCAGCCATTTTTTCTTTTCGTGCAAAAAAGAAATGCGAAAAACATAATCATATTTCGATTCTGACGAAAAGTGTAATAAATGAAACCTTTTCGGTTTACTTTGCGACGTCTACCTTTGCGGCGAAATTACGTAAACGAGATAATAAAGATATAAGATGTTGAAGGAGCAAATCGTGGAAGCGGCAAAGCGTCTGTTTTCGCAAAACGGGGTCAAGCGGGTGAGCATGAACGATGTTGCCGGTGAGGCGGGCGTGTCGAAGCGGACGCTGTACGAACTGTTTGAAAACAAGGAGGCGCTTCTGGTCGAGATCCTGAGATCGGTACACCTGTACATGCTCGCCTCTCTGGGACAACTGGAGATCGAATCCCGTACGGCGCTGGACATCATTCTGCTCTTCAATCAGAAGATGCTGCAGAACCCGACATACTACTGCAACGCCTTCTACGACGACCTCCACCGCTACCCGGAAGCCGTCGTCGCGCTGCAGGAAGAAAAGAAGCTGCTGATGGACAGAATCCTGTCGCTGCTGAAGCGCGGCGTGGATGAAGGCATTTTCCTGCCCGAAATCAATTACGACATGATTATCCTGATGGCGAAGGAGTACATGAAAATGTCGCCTCCGCCCAAAGTATTTAAAAGGTACGCACACGAGGAGGTCCGCAACACGTTCTTCCTGATTCTTATCCGGGGGATATGTACCGACGCGGGACGGAAAGTGCTCAAATACTATATGATCAAGGGATACTACGACAACCTGAGGCAGCAGCCTCCGGCGCATCTGTTTCAGCGCGAAGAGTAGGCGCGCACGGATGTGAAATATGTATATAATATATAATTACACGTGAAATAAAAAATATTTCTCCCTCTTGCCTGTTTACATAAATAGAACATAAATATATAATGTAGAAAAGATGATACGTATATTCAACAAAAAGACGCGAGGATTGACGGCGATGCTAATCCTCTGCACGCCGTTTTTTGCCATGGCGGAAACCGGAGATTCATTAAGCGTAACGAACGGCGAGCCGTTGCGAATCAGCCTCGAGCAGGCGATCGAAATCGCTCTGTCCGAGAATCCCGCGATCAAGGTGGCAGACCACGAAATCGCGGTGAAGAAGGAATCGAACAGGGAAGCCTACGCAGGCCTGTTTCCCGAAGTGTCTCTCTCGGGAGGTTACAGCCGGACGCTCAAGAAGCAAACGATGGTGATGGAGTTTGGCGGAGAGAGCCAGACGATTCAGGTCGGTATCGACAATTCATACAACGGCGGCCTCGTTGTCGGTCTGCCCGTCTTCGCACCGGCGCTCTACAGAAGCATCAACCTGACGCAGACGGATGTGGACCTGGCCGTTGAAAAGGCGCGCTCGTCAAGGCTGGACATGATCAACCAGGTGACGAAAGCCTATTTTCAGCTCCTGCTCGCGCAGGACAGCTACGACGTGCTGCAGAAAAGCTATCGCCAGGCCGAAGCGAACTTCAGCAGAACAGACCAGATGTTCAAGCAGGGAATGGTCAGCGAATATGACCGGATACGCGCCGAAGTGCAGATGCGAAGCCTTAAGCCCAGCGTCGTCTCGGCCGGGAATGGAGTGAGGCTGGCCACGCTCCAGCTGAAGGTGCTGATGGGAGTGGAAAAGGACGCCGAAATCGAAGCGGAAGGAAACCTGAAGGACTACGAGACGGGACTGTTTGCCAATCAGATGGCCGACAGGTCGCTCTCACTCGATAACAACAGCGACCTGAAGCAGATAGACCTCAATTCCGAAATGCTGCTCCAGAACGTGAAGATTCAGAAGACGAACTTCATGCCGACGGTCACGGCCTCGTTCAACTACATCTACACCTCGCTGAACAACCATTTCCGGATCGGCGAATACAACTGGTTTCCGTATTCCACGGTGGGCCTCACGCTGTCCATCCCTATCTTCAAAGCCAGTAACTTTCCCAAGCTCAAGCGGTCGAAGATACAAATGTGGCAGTTGGAAGAAACGCGCCTGAACACGGAACGGATGTTGCAGATGCAGGTCACGAGCTGCCTCAACAACATGAGCGCCAGCTCGGAGCAGGTCGCCAGCAACAGGGAAAGCATCATCCAGGCAGAAAAAGGACGCCTGATCGCACAGAAACGCTACGAAGTAGGAAAGGGCACCATCCTCGAACTGAACGACTCGGAAGTGGCGCTCACACAGGCCCAGCTTGTTTACAATCAATCTATCTATGACTACCTGACGGCCAGGGCAGACCTGGACAAGGTGTTGGGAAATGACGAAAGAATCAAATAAAAAAAATTGCATACAATGAAAAAAGTATTTACATTCACCACATTACTTGTGGCCGCATTATTAAGCGCATGTACAGGAAACAGTGACTCGCAGAAAAACGAAGCGAACGAAAAGCCGAAAGTCAGGCTTGCCCGCGTCACGACCCGCCCGGTCGACCAGACGCAGGACTACACCGCCACGGTAGAAGCCGAGGTGACGAATCACATCGCGCCCTCGACGCCCGTCCGCATATCGAAAATATTCGTCGAAGTAGGCGATCGCATCAGCCGCGGGCAGAAGCTCGTCCAGATGGACGCCGCAAACCTGAAACAGATCGAGCTGCAGCTCGAAAACCAGCGCATCGAATTTTCGCGCATCGACGAGCTGTACAAAGTCGGCGGCATCTCCAAATCGGAGTGGGACGCCGCCAAGATGGCGCTCGAAGTGAGGGAAACGTCCTACAGCAACATGCAGGAAAATACCGCCCTGCTAAGCCCCATCAACGGTATCGTCACCACCCGCAACTACGACGGCGGCGACATGTACGGCGGCGCGCAGCCCATCCTGACGGTCGAGCAGATCGTCCCCGTCAAGCTCGTGATCAACGTCTCCGAGACCTACTTCCCCAAGGTCGTCAGGGGCGCGTCCGTGACGGTGAGAATGGACACGTATCCCGACGAAACGTTTGAAGGAAAGATAAATCTCGTGTACCCGACAATCAATCAGGCGACGCGCACCTTCCCCGTCGAGATACAGTTGCCCAACAGGGATATGCGGATACGCCCGGGCATGTTTGCTCGCGCGACGCTGAACTTCGGCACCGAAGAGCGTGTCGTCGTGCCCGACCTTGCCATCGTCAAGCGCGCCGGCTCGGGCGACCGCTACGTATACGTATACAGCAACGGCGCCGTGAGCTACAACAAGGTGGAGCTTGGACGCCGCATGAACGACGAATACGAGCTGCTCTCGGGCGTGGAAAGCAATTCGCAGGTCGTCGTCGCCGGACAGTCCCGCCTGGCGGACGGCACGGCAGTGGAACCGGAAAATAATTAATTCGCATAATTCATAGCACAATCAATCATTATGAGTCTATACGAAAGCGCGGTTAAAAAACCGATTATGACGTCGCTCTGCTTTCTTGCAGTAGTGATCTTCGGTCTCTTTTCGCTCAGCAGGCTGCCCATCGACCTCCTGCCCGACATCGAGACCAATACGATTATGGTAATGACTTACTATCCGGGAGCAAGCGCCTCGGATATCGAAAATAACGTGACGCGTCCGCTGGAAAACACGCTGAACTCGGTCAGTAACCTGAAGCATCTGACCTCGAGGTCGTCGGAGAATATCTCGCTGCTGACGCTGGAGTTTGAGTTCGGATACGACATCGACGTGCTGACCAACGACGTGCGCGACAAGCTGGACATGGTCGCCTCGATGCTGCCGGACGATGTCGAAAACCCCATCATCTTCAAATTCAGTACGGACATGATCCCCATCCTGCTCCTCTCGGTGCAGGCGGGAGAAAGCCAGCCGGCACTCTACAAGATTCTGGACGACCTCGTCGCCAATCCGCTGGGACGCGTTCCCGGCGTGGGAACGGTGTCGGTGGCCGGCGCTCCACAGCGCGAGATCCAGGTGTACTGCGATCCCGGCAGGCTGGAGGCCTACAACCTGACGGTCGAGACCATCAGCGCCATCATCGGAGCGGAAAACAGGAATATCCCGAGCGGGCATTTCGACATCGGAAACGAGACTTATCCGCTGCGCATCGAAGGTGAATTTGAAGATGCGCGGCAGATGGAAGACATCGTGGTCGGCTCATACAACGGGGCCAATGTCTACCTGCACGACGTGGCCCGCATCGTGGATACGGTCGAGGAGCGCGCGCAGGAAGTGTACAACAACGGCGAGCAGGGCGCCATGATCGTGGTGCAGAAGCAGTCCGGCGCCAACTCGGTAGAGATTGCCACGGCCGTGCGCGAGATGCTGCCCGCGCTGCAGCAGAACCTGCCTAGCGACGTCAAGCTCGGCGTCATCGTCGACACGTCCGACAATATACACAATACCATCGACAGCCTGACGGAGGCCATCCTCTACGCCCTGCTGTTCGTCGTGCTCGTCGTCTTCTTCTTCCTCGGGCGCTGGCGGGCGACGTTCATCATCGCCATCACGATCCCGCTGTCGCTGATTGCGTCTTTCATCTACCTGGCCATCACCGGCTCGTCGCTGAACATCATCTCGCTCTCGTCGCTCTCGATTGCGATCGGAATGGTGGTCGACGACGCGATCGTGGTGCTCGAAAACGTCACGACGCACATCGAACGGGGGGCGGAGCCGAAGCAGGCCGCCGTACACGGCACCAACGAGGTGGCGCTTTCGGTCATCGCCTCGACGCTGACGATGATCGCCGTCTTCTTCCCCCTGACGATGATTTCGGGCATGACCGGTGTCATGTTCAAGGAACTGGGGTGGATGATGTGCGTGATCATGTTCATCTCGCTCGTCTGCTCGCTGACGCTGACCCCGATGATGTGTTCGCAGCTTCTGAAGCTCCAGAAGAGGCAGAGCAAGGCGTTCCGCTTCTTCTACAAGCCGGTCGAGCGCGGGCTGGACGGCTTCGACAACTGGTATGCACGCCGCCTGGGATGGGCCGTACGCCACCGTACGACGGTCATCGTCGGCTGTCTGCTGATCTTCGGCGCCAGCCTGCTCTGCCTGGGAGGCATCACGTCCGAATTTTTCCCGATGCAGGACAATGCCCGCATCGCCGCCACGCTGGAGCTGCCGGTGGGCACGCGCAAGGAAATCGCGCAGGAGCTTGCCGCAAAAATCACGCGCGAGTGGCAGGAGAAGTTCAGGGACGAGATGACGGTGTGCAACTATACCGTGGGGCAGGCCGGCTCGGACAACACCTTCGCCTCGATGAGCGACAACGGCACGCATATCATCTCGTTCAACATTTCGCTCTGCGACCCCGACCGGCGCGTGCGGTCGCTCACGGAAGTCTGCGACCTGATGCGCGAAGACCTGCGAACGTATCCCGAATTTAAGGAAACGCAGGTCATTGCCGGCGGCGGCATGGGCGGCATGGGCGGAGAAAATACGGCCGACTTTGAAATCTACGGCTACGACATGGCGGTGACAGACCGCATCGCCGCCGAGTTTCGTGAGAAGCTGCTGACGCTCGCCGACGTGTCCGCCGTCATCATCAGCCGCGACGACTACCAGCCGGAATATCAGATCGACTTCGACCGCGAGAAGCTGGCCATGCACGGCGTCAACCTGTCGACGGCAGGCACCTTCGTCCGCAACCGCTTCAACGGCGCCATCGCGTCGCAGTATCGCGAGGACGGCAGCGAGTACGACATCGTCGTGCGCTACGCACCGGAATTTCGCACCGAAATCGAAGGGCTGGAAAACATACTCATATACAACAGCCTCGGGCAGGCCATGCGCGTGAAAGACCTCGGCACCGTAGTCGAGCGCTTCGCCCCGCCGACCATCGAGCGCAAGGACCGCCAGCGCATCGTCACCGTGTCCGCCGCCGTATTGCCCGGCGCCCTGAGCCGCGTCGTCGAGGAAGGACAGCGAATCATCACCGAGACCGAGCGGCCGGGCGACGTGACGATCCAGATCGCCGGCTCGTATGAAGACCAGATGGATTCGTTTCGCGACCTCACTACGCTGGGCATCCTCATCGTCATACTCGTATTCCTCGTCATGGCCGCCCAGTTCGAGTCCCTCTCCTACCCCTTCATCATCATGTTCTCGCTGCCCTTCGCCTTCAGCGGCATCATCCTGCTGCTGGCCGCCACGGGGACGTCGCTCAACGTCATGAGCCTCCTGGGCGGCATCATGCTCATCGGCATCGTGGTGAAAAACGGCATCGTGCTCATCGACTACATCTCGCTCTGCCGCGAGCGCGGCCTGAGCGCCCTCAACGCCGTAGTCGTTTCCGGCCGCAGCCGTCTGCGCCCCGTGATCATGACGACGGCGACCACCATCCTCGGCATGATCCCCATGGCCATCGGCGGCGGGCAGGGCTCCGAGATGTGGCGGCCGCTGGCCATCTCCGTCATCGGAGGGCTGAGCCTCTCCACGATCCTCACCCTCATACTCATCCCCGTGCTCTACTGCGTATTTGCCGGCATCGGCATCCGCCGCAACCGCCGCAGGATTCGCCGGCAGCGCGAGATGCAGACCTACTTCGATTCGCACAAGCAATACATCATCAAGCATAAAAAATAAACAGACATGAAATCGGTATTCATCACCTTCGATCAGGCATTTTACGAACGTATCATCGCCACACTGGATCACCTGAACTGCCGCGGCTTCACGTATCTCGAGCACGTGCAGGGGCGCGGCTCCCGGACGGGCGAACCGCACTACGGCTCGCACGCATGGCCCTCGATGTGCTCGGCCATCATCACCGTCGTCGAAGACCGCACGGTCGACCCCCTGCTCGACGCCCTGCACAAAATCGACGTCCAGACCGACCGGCTCGGACTGAGAGCCTTCGTCTGGAACGTGGAGCGGATGATCTGACAGCGCACGACGCGGACGACGATCGCGTCCCGAACGCCAACACTGCGAGGGCGGCCCCTTTCCCGGGGTCGCCCTTGTTTTGTCCGGGGCAACGCACAGACGGGAACCGGAATGAATTATATGTTACGCCCCGGTCAGCGTCACGCAGGACTTTTTGAATCATGAATTTAATTAACAATCGCATCCACACTGTCGCTCCATGGGCCGAACTGCAGGCGTGGACTGATCCATGCCGCCGAGAGTGTGACGCGCCTGCCGCAGTCGCTGTCGACGAATACGAGGGGTATATGATGAGGGGCTGTCCGGGCTACTAAGGGCGCTTCCGGATGATAAGGGTTTAAACGGCAGGGACGTTGGGGACGGCATGCGGGGCGGGGTTGTAGAGACGCGATGCATCGCGTCTCTACGGGAATATGGAAGGGAGACGGGTAGAGATATGCAAGTCTCCCGGAGCGGCTGACAAGGTTCCATATACTATATGGAAGTCTCTCGGCCCGGCCGGCAGGGTTTCATACAGTATATGGAAGGCTCACGGAGCGGCCGGCAGGGTTGCCTATTGTATAGGCAAGTCTCACGGAGCGGCTGACAGGGTTGCCTATTGTATAGGCAAGTCTCACGGCCCGGCTGACAGGGTTGCCTATTGTATAGGCAAGTCTCTCGGCCCGGCTGGCTGGGTTGCCTATTGTATAGGCAAGTCTCTCGGCCCGGCTGACAGGGTTGCCTTTTGTACAGGCAAGTCTCACGGCCCGGCCGGCAGGGTTGCCTATTGTATAGGCAAGGCTCTCGGAGCGGCCGTCAGGGTTGCCTGTTGTATAGGCAAGTCTCACGGCCCGGCTGGCAGGGTTGCCTGTTGTATAGGCAAGTCTCACGGCCCGGCTGGCAGGGTTGCCTGTTGTACAGGCAAGTCTCACGG
>JAIRZY010000128.1 GCA_031266995.1 Tannerella sp. | reverse complement strand
CCGGAATCCACGATACGCACCTCGCGTCGCCCGCAAAGCATGACTGTGACCGGGCTGCGCTGTCGCCGTTCGGTTTCCAGCAGTACTTGCCGACATGCGCCGCACGGCGAAATCCCGTCCTGCACGACGCCGTCAAGAATGGCGACCAGTACGAGCGTCTTCACCGCTACACCGGGATAGACGGCTCCTGCTGAAAACAACGCGACCCGCTCGGCGCACAGACCCGACGGATAGGCCGCATTTTCCTGATTGCAGCCTGTCACCAGCGTCCCGTCGGACAGTACCGCCACCGCCCCAACCTGAAAACGCGAATAGGGCGAATATGCCTTCCCGGCCGCCTCCGTCGCCATCGCCATCCAGCGGCGCGCTTCGTCCGGCAACTCCTCTGCGGGCATTGTCCGCACGACGATTCTTATCTCGCATGTTTTCATTGACTGTTTTTTATGATGCAGCAAAGATAGTGATTTCATCAATTTCCATGAAAAATAAAACCATTGAATCCATGATCGTTGAATTATTTCCCAAAAACTTTTTCCCCACATAAAAAAGCCGAATAAAAAAATATTACTACCTTTGTTTCGTCGCAAAGAAAAAACGAATAAAATATTAATAAAAATAAAATGTATGAAATTTGATGTATCAAGTAACGCGTTATTAAATCGTTTACAGTCTATCAGTAAAGTGATTGCGTCGAAAAACACACTGCCGGTTCTTGACAGTTTCCTTTTCAGTCTGGAAGACAGCAAACTGACCATCGTAGCGTCGGATATGGAGACCCGCCTTGTTACAAGCGTGGATGTGATGAATACGCAGGGATCGGGTCTTTTTGCCATCTCGGCAAAGATGCTGCTCGAATCGCTGAGGAAAGTGCCCGAACAGCCGCTCACGTTCGATATCAACGATGAGAATATGGAAGTTTTCATTTACTACGAAAACGGAAAATACAATTTCATCGGTCAGAACGGCGACACTTACCCACAGCATAAGCAGTTGAACGAAAATGCCATGACCTTCACGGTAGAATCGGAGGTATTGCTGAACGGCGTCAGCCGCACACTCTTCGCCACGGCCGACGACGAACTGCGTCCGGTGATGAACGGCATCTATTTCGACATCCAGACGGACCATATCATCTTCGTCGCTTCCGACGGGCACAAACTTGTGCGCATGCGTCACAACGCCGTCAAGTCCGAAGGCCGGGCGTCGTTTATCCTGCCCAAGAAACCGGCTTTCCTGCTCAAGACGCTGCTTGCAAAGACATCGGAAACCGTAAAAGTGCAGTTCGACGAAAACAATGCCTACCTGACGGCCGGGCATTTTGAGATGACGTGCCGCCTCATCGAAGGCCGTTATCCGAACTACAACAGCGTGATACCCGAAAATAATCCGAACGAGGTCACCATCGACCGCCTCGCCCTCAACAGCGGGCTGGAGCGGGTCGTCGTCTTCTCGAATCAGGCGAGCAATCTGATCAAACTGCAACTGGAGGAAGACATGATCATCGTCTCGGCGCAGGACATTGATTTCTCGACCTCGGCGGAAGAAAAAATCGCCTGCCGGTACAGCGGTACGAATTTCAGCATCGGATTCAAGGCCACGTTCCTGATTGAAATGCTGTCGAACTTCAGCGCGGAAGAGATCGTCCTCAAACTGGCCGATCCGTCGCGCGCCTGCGTCATCGTGCCGGTCGAAGACGAGGAAGACGAAAAACTGTTGATGCTCATCATGCCAATGGTACTCGACTAAGCGAAGAGACAAAGATGCAGCTAAACCTGAACAGACCCCTGGTGTTCTTCGATCTGGAGACGACGGGAATCAACGTAAACAAAGACCGGATCGTCGAAATATCGATGCTGAAAATTCATCCGGACGGAAAGGAAGACAGCAAAACGCGGCGCATCAACCCCGAAATGCCGATACCTCCCGAATCCACCAGGATACACGGCCTCACGGACGAAGACGTAAAAGACTGTCCTCCCTTCAAGGCCGTCGCCAAGTCGCTGGCCGCGCTGATCGAAGACTGCGACCTCGCGGGATTTAACTCCAACCGGTTCGACATTCCGCTGCTCGCCGAAGAATTTCTGCGCGCCGGGGTGAACATCGACCTCGACAAGAGGCGGTTCATCGACGTGCAGACCATCTTCCACAAGATGGAGCAGCGTACGCTGTCGGCGGCATACAAATTCTACTGCGACAGGGAACTCGACAATGCCCACAGCGCGGAAAGCGACACGAAAGCGACGTATGAAGTGCTCAAAGCCCAGTTGGAACGCTATCCCGAGCTGGAGAACAACATCAAGTCCCTTTCGGAATTTTCGAGTTTTACGAGCAATGTCGATTTCGCAGGGCGGATGATTTACAATGAAAAGAAGGAAGAAATAATCAATTTCGGGAAACACAAGGGGAAACGTGTGAAAGACGTGCTGGCAAACGATCCGGGCTACTACAACTGGATCATGAACGGCGATTTTGCATTGAATACAAAGCAGAAGCTGACGGAGATACGCCTGCGCGACCTGCAAACGAAAAAGATATGACGCTACATTCGCTTCCCTGCTTTTTGCAATGCGAATAAATGATGAAGGACAAGAAAATCATACTCGGCATCACAGGCAGCATCGCCGCGTACAAGGGCGCCATCCTCATCCGCGCCCTCGTGCGGAAAGGAGCCGAAGTGCAGGTTGTGATGACGCCCTCCGCAAAGGAATTTATCACGCCGCTCACGCTTTCGACCCTGAGTCGCAAGCCCGTCATCAGTGAATTTTTCTCGTCGCGCGACGGTTCGTGGCACAGCCATGTCGAACTCGGCACGTGGGCCGACGCGATGCTGGTCGCTCCCGCCACGGCCGCCACTATCGGCAAAATGGCCAACGGTATAGCCGACAACATGCTCGTGACCACCTATCTGTCATGCAAAGCGCCTGTCTTCGTCGCACCCGCAATGGACCTCGACATGTATGCGCATCCCTCGACGCAGAAGAACATCGAACGCCTGCGTCGCTGCGGAAACCGCATCATCGAGCCGACCGAGGGCGAGCTGGCAAGCCTTCTGCACG
Source organism: Tannerella sp. (assembly GCA_031266995.1). Taxonomy (GTDB): domain Bacteria; phylum Bacteroidota; class Bacteroidia; order Bacteroidales; family Tannerellaceae; genus Tannerella. The sequence continues at coordinate 5,430 of JAIRZY010000128.1, read as the reverse complement.
GAAAAGGCCGCATGGAAGAACCGGACAAAATCGTCGAAGCGCTGGAAGATTTTTTTACCGTCCAAAACACCCTTCGAAAAAAAAAAGTGCTGCTAACGGCCGGTCCGACGTATGAAAAGATAGATCCCGTACGTTTTATAGGCAACTACTCGTCCGGCAAGATGGGCTTCGCGCTGGCCGAAGCCTGCGCACAGAAAGGCGCGGAGGTGCATCTCGTGGCCGGCCCCGTGGCGCTGAAGGCCGTGCATCCCCGTATCTGCCGGACGGATGTGGAATCGGCGGACGAGATGTATGCCGCCGCGACCGCCGCGTTTGCCGGGGCGGACATCGCCATCCTCTGCGCCGCCGTCGCCGACTACCGGCCCGAAACGCAGCGGACGGACAAGGTGAAGCGCGAGACGGACGCACAGTTCACGCTGTCCCTGACGCGAAACAGGGACATCGCCGCCAGCCTTGGCGCCATGAAACGAACGGACCAGTTGCTGGTCGGTTTCGCGCTGGAAACGGGCGATGGCGTCAGAGAGGCAAAAGAGAAGCTGGCGCGGAAAAATTTAGACCTGATCGTCCTCAATTCGCTGGAAGACGGGGGCGCCGGGTTCAGGTATGATACGAACAAGGTCACGCTGATCGACCGCAAGGGCGAAATGACGCCACTCCCGTTGCAAAGCAAGGCGGAAGTCGCTGAAAAGATCGTGACCGGAATAATAACTTTAATAAATGAAAGATGAAAAGATTGGGATTACTTGCCGGCATGTGGCTGCTCGTCGTGGCGGCGCAGGCGCAGCAGTCGGAACTGAACGCCCACCTGACCATCAACAGCAGCAAGATTCAGGGGACGAACGCGCAGATATTTACCACGCTGCAGACAGCGCTGAATGAGTTTATCAATAACAAAAAATGGACGACCGCTACCGTCGCGCTGAACGAACGCATCGACTGCACGTTCACGATTATCCTGAACGAGATGACGGACGATCATTTCGTCGGCGAAATACAGATACAGGCGCGCCGTCCCGTATTTAACTCGACGTATACCACGACGATATTCAATTTCCGCGACACGCAGTTCGACTTCAACTACACCGAATTTGAGCCGCTGGAATATGTCGAAAACACGCTCGAAAGCAACCTGACCGCGACCGTCGTATTCTACATCTACGTGATCATGGGGCTTGATTTCGACAGTTTTTCGCCCAGGGGCGGCAACGCTTTCCTGCAGGAGGCGCAACATATCGTCTCGCTCGCCCAGTCGCAGATGGGGTGGACGGGATGGAAGGCTTTCGACAGCGACCGCAACCGCCACGCGCTGGCTACGGCGCTGACCGAAAACAGCAGCGAACCGTTCCGCCAGTTCTGGTACGACTATCACCGGAAGGGACTGGACGAAATGGCCGGCAATCCCGACCGCGGACGCACGAACGTGCTCGCCGTACTGCCCGCACTGACCGCCTTCAAGAGCGTGCGCCCCAACTCCGTCCTTCTGCAGATGTTTTCCGACGCCAAGCTGGACGAAGTCGCGGCCATCTACTCGAAGGCGACGACGCAGGAGAAGCAGGAAGGCTACAAGATGATGACGAACCTGTTTCCGGCCGAAAGCATCCGGCTGGAGGCGCTAAAGAAATAACACGCAATGCTGGAATCACTGTCCATAAAGAATTTCATCCTGATCGACGAGCTGCATATCGGTTTTGAAGACGGCTTCTCCGTGCTTACGGGCGAGACCGGCGCGGGAAAATCCATTATCCTGGGCGCACTGGCGCTGGTGCTCGGACAGCGGGCGGACAGCAAGAGCATTCAGGCCGGTTCGGAGAAATGCGTCGTCGAGGCCGCGTTCGACATTTCGGCCTACGCACTGAAGACGTTTTTCGCAGAGAACGATCTCGAATATGACCCGCAGCGCTGCATCCTGCGCCGCGAGCTGCTCAGCTCGGGCAAGTCGCGCGCCTTCGTGAACGATTCGCCCGTCCAGCTCTACATCCTCAAGCTGCTCGGAGACCGGCTGATCGACGTCCATTCGCAGCATCAGAACCTCCTGCTCGCGGATACGCATTTCCAGTTGAACGTCACAGACGTGATGGCCGGCACGGCCGCACTGCTGGAAAAATACAGAGAGGAATATGATCGCTACCTCGCGGTTACGAGCCAGTTGAACGGGTTGACGGAGAAGATGCAACGGGCGAAGGCGGAAGAGGCCTACGTCCGCTACCAGTCCGAAGAGCTGCATGCCGCTCGCCTGTCTGAAGGCGAACAGACGGAACTGGAACAGGAACGGGACATGCTCGTTCACGCGGAAGAAATCAAGAGCGCCCTCTACAGGGTCGCCTCCCTGCTGAACGGAGACGGGCCGTGCGCCGTTCAAATGATCAGAGACTCGTTTACAGCAATGGAATCGCTCGCTTCCCACTTCTCACGTGCGGGAGAATTTGCGGAACGCCTGCACACCGCCTTCGTCGACCTCAACGACCTCGCCCTCGAAACGGATGCGCTGAAAGACGACGTCGAGTTTAATCCCGAACGCCTCGAATGGATCAACCAGCGCCTGAACACGCTCTACGCCCTGCAGCAAAAGCATCGCGTCCCGTCGGTCGAGGCGCTGATCGACTGCCGCGAAGCCTTCGACCGCCAGTTGCAGCTCATCGACTCGTTCGACGAAGAGATTGCCTCGCTGACAGAGCGCCAGGCCGCGTCGCGCCAGGCCGTGCTGGACCGGGCGGGCGAAATCAGCCACATGCGCAAGGCCGCCTCCGAGCTTATCGAGCAGCAGATCGTCCGGCGGATGGTGCTGCTCGGCATGCCCCACACGCGCTTCAGCATCGAGTTTTCCGACCGGCCGCAGCCGACGGCCGACGGCATGGACGAAGTCGCGTTCCTCTTCGCCGCCAACAAGAACGAGCCGCTGAAGCCCGTAGCCCGCACCGCCTCCGGAGGCGAAATATCGAGGCTCATGCTTTGCGTCAAGGCCATGATTGCCGGATATGCCGCCCTGCCGGCCATCATCTTCGACGAAATAGATACAGGCACGTCGGGCGAGATCGCCGACAAGATGGCCGACATCATGCAGGACCTGGGGCGCAAGATGCAGGTCGTCACCATCACCCACCTCCCCCAGATCGCCGCGAAGGGAAAGGCGCACTACTTCGTCTACAAGGAAGACGGCGAAGACCGCACGCATACCCGCATCCGCCGCCTCGACGCGCAGGAGCGCGAAAACGAAATCGCCCGCATGCTCAGCGGCGCCACCCGCACCGACGCCTCCCTCGCCAATGCCCGCGAACTCCTTCACGCCGCCCGCAATGACAAATAACGACCTCGTATTCGGCATCCGCGCCGTGATGGAAGCCCTCCTCGCAGGCCGCGAAATAGACAGGATACTCGTCAGGAAAGACCTGCAGGGCGACCTCTTCAGGGAACTCTACGCGGCGCTGAAAGACCGTCACGTCGCGGTGCAGCACGTGCCGGTCGAACGCCTGAACCGCATCACGCGCGGCAACCACCAGGGCGTGATCGCCTTCGTCTCCGCCATCGCCTACCATCGCCTCGAGCAGGTCGTCCCGTTCGTCTACGAGCAGGGGCGCGACCCGTTTATCGTCCTGCTCGACGGCATCACCGACGTGCGCAACTTCGGAGCCATCGCCCGGACGTGCGAATGTGCCGGCGTCGACGCCATCGTGATCCCTTCGAGAGGCAGCGTGACCGTCAATGCCGACGCCGTGAAGACCTCTGCCGGCGCGCTGCACGTGATCCCCGTCTGCCGCGAGCCCTCCATACGCCAGTCCATACGGCTGCTCCGCGACAGCGGCGTCACCGTCTATGCCGCCAGCGAGAAGGCGGCGAAAAACTATACCGAAGTGCCGTATGACCGCCCCGTGGCCATCGTAGCCGGCGCCGAAGACACCGGCGTAGCGGCCGAGAATCTACGCATTTGCGACGAGATCATAAAAATACCCCTCTTCGGCACGATCGCCTCGCTCAACGTCTCCGTAGCCACCTCCGTCGCCCTCTACGAATGTGTCAGGCAAAGAATGAAGCAAAACATATAATCCATACAAATATCCGTAAACAATGAAAAAAGTAATCAGTACGGCAAAGGCTCCGGCCGCCATCGGGCCATACAGCCAGGCCATCCAGACGGGCGACATGCTCTTCGCCTCCGGCCAGCTCGGGATAGATCCCGTCACGAACGACTTCGTCGAAGGCGGCGTCGAGGCGCAGACCCTGCAGGCCTTTCACAACATACGCGCCATCCTGGCCGAAGCCGGATACGCCCTGCAGGACGTCGTCAAAGTCACCGTCTTCCTTGCCGACATGGCCGACTTCGCAGCGATGAACGGCGTCTACGCCGCCCAGTTCGACGGCAGCTATCCGGCACGCTCCGCCGTCGCCGTCCGCACGCTGCCCAAGAACGGACTGGTCGAGATCGAAGTGATCGCTGCGCCACGGCTGGCAAAAAAGTAACATAACCGAACGTATAATGAGCCAATGTGAGAATGAGCCAATGAGAGAATGTGAAAATGAATTTGCACATTGACTCATTATCACATTGGCTCATCCTTCATCTTCAATGCATCCATACTCATTTACGGTTTAAAAAAAATTTCGACTCTTCAATCATTCACGGCACGCAAATCCGCGCCTGCCGCAGCATAAATACCGCGTCTCATATAATATGAGGCCGGAATACGGAATATCTGTCACGTACCCGTCAATGTTTTTTGAAAAAAGCAGCCGGGAGACACGTTCTGCGCACCTCACGGCACGGAGCGGAAGGCTTCGCAGCCTGAAGAATCGAAAGCCTCAGGCCGAAACATCCATCAGCGCATTTACCGCCCCCCTGCCAAACGCTCCGGCGAACTTTCCTAAACATTAGGAAACCTTCCCGGAAGTTCCGGCGAACTTTCCTAAATATTAGGAAAACTTTCCGGAGGCTTTGGCAAATTTTACAGCTTGACACAGTCTGGAGATTACATCGAATGGCAACCTTTCCTGTATTGCAGTAAGTCTTCCCGGAAGTTCCGGCGAACTTTCCTGCATTGCAGTAAACCTTCCCGGAAGTTCCGGCAAACTTTCCTGCGATGCAGTAAAGCCTCAAACTCCCCGCTCGGCACAGTCTGGATACTGCACCGGGCGTTCCGGCTGCGTCACAGGTGCGTCCGTAGAGACGCGATGCTTCGCGTCTCTGCAACCCCGTGCCAGGTTGAACTGCTGACACAGTGCGGGGTGGAGTGGCGGGACGGCGGGGCGGGATTGCAGAGACGCGAGGCCTCGCGTCTCACGGGAATCCGGAACGGGACGGGGTGAGAGAGACAGGGCGTGCCCTGCCTCTACAGAATCCGGCCCGCCCGTCTCTATTGTCCCTTCTGTCCCCGGTGTCTTTCCGCCCGGAGACGCGAAGCCTCGCGTTTCTGCAACCCCGGGCTGCGCTGCGCCTGC
>JAIRZY010000094.1 GCA_031266995.1 Tannerella sp. | reverse complement strand
TTGATGATGAAAAAAATTGCTTCTTTATTCATGCTTCTGATAGCAACGTCGATAGCCTTTCATTTATCGTTTGCTATTCATTATTGCAGCGGACATGTTGCTTCGGTCAGCATGTTCGGCGATGTGGCCGGTGCGTGCTGTTGCGGAGCTGAAGACGACTGCCGGAATGAAGAACCGGCGTCTCCCCCTGCCGGATATTTGACGGGCGACGGCGATGATGCCTGCTGTTCGGACAAAGTTGTGGCGATGGAAACGGACGAATATCAGACGCCGGCCGCCGTAACCCTGCCCGGGAAGCCGGACGTTGAAGTTGCACCGTTTATATTCCTGCAGTCGCAGGCATGGCAATTAAGCGAAATCCACGCCGTTTCGGGTTATCAAATTATTTATCCGCCCGGAAGTTTTCCCGGATACGGCATTGACCTCCTGACGCAAATCTGCGTTCTCAGAATTTAAATCTGTTCATGGCCCGGCCCCGGCGGCATGTATTGCCGGCGGTCGCGGTGGCGTTTGCATCTGCACGGAAAAAATCGTGCAGGCGGACGTTTGTGTTTATGCAGTTTCATACAAAACAGATTATAAATTCGAAATATGTTCAATAAAGTAATCATTTATTTCCTTAACAACAGGCTCATCACCCTGTTGCTGCTGGCCGCGATAATCATGTGGGGCATTTCGGTAGCCCCATTCGAGTGGCGGCATTTCGGTTTCCTGCCGAAAGACCCGGTTCCGGTCGACGCCATACCCGACATCGGCGACAACCAGCAAATCGTTGCCGCCGAATGGATGGGCCGTTCGCCGAAAGACGTGCAGGAACAGATCACGTACCCGCTGACCGCGTCGCTGCTTGGCCTTCCCGGCGTGCGAACGATACGCAGCACGTCGATGTTCGGCATGTCGTTCATCTATATTATTTTCGAGGACGATGTGGAATTTTACTGGAGCCGTGCACGCATCCTCGAAAAGTTAAATTCGCTTCCGGCGGGAATGTTGCCGGAAGGCGTGCAGCCGTCGTTAGGCCCCGACGCAACGGCGCTCGGACAGATTTTCTGGTACACGCTCGAAGGCCGCGACCCCCGGAGCGGCAAACCCGCCGGAGGATGGAGCCCCGACGAGTTGCGCACCGTACAGGATTTTTACGTGAAATATTCCCTCTCGGCCGCAGAAGGCGTTTCGGAAGTTGCCTCCGCCGGCGGCTTCGTCAAGGAATATCAGGTGGAAATCAATCCCGACGCAATGCGGGCTTTCGGTGTCTCCATCATGGACGTAATGGAAGCCATACGGAAAAGCAATCTCGATATCGGAGCGGAAACAATCGAAATGAACAAAGTGGAATACCTCGTGCGGGGACTGGGCTATATCCGCAACGTGTCCGACCTCGAGGAATCCGTCGTGGCGGTAAACCGCGGCGTTCCCGTGCGAATCCGGGACGTGGCGTTCGTCAACATCGGGCCTGCCACGCGGCGCGGAGGATTAGACCGGGAAGGCGTAGAGGCTGTTGGCGGCGTCGTTGTTGCCCGCTACGGCTCGAACCCGCTGCAGGTGATCAACAATGTGAAGATGAAGATTGCCGAAATTGACGCCGGACTTCCGCAGAAAACACTCCCCGACGGAAGCATCTCGAAAGTCACCGTCGTCCCCTTCTACGACCGCACGGGACTGATTCGCGAAACCATCGGTACGCTCGAAACGGCGCTGACGCACGAGATACTGATCTGCATCATCGTCGTTATCGTGCTGGTGCTGAATCTGCGCGCCTCCGTCGTCATCTCGAGCATCCTGCCGGTGGCCGTACTCGCTACATTTATTATTATGCGCTACACCGGAGTGGATGCCAATATCGTCGCCCTCTCCGGCATCGCCGTAGCGATCGGCGTAATGGTCGATGCCGGCGTGGTCATCGTAGAAAATATTGTCCGGAACATCGGCACCGGAAAGCCGAAGGGCGAGGCGCTGATAAACATTATCGGCCGGAGCGTAAAAGAAGTCACCGGAGCATTGACCACCGGGATGCTGACTACGATCGTCAGTTTCCTGCCCGTGTTCGCCATGCAGGCACAGGAAGGGAAACTGTTCGGCCCGCTGGCCTGCACAAAAACATTTGCGCTCGTTTCCGCGTTCGTCCTCGGTTTCGCCATCCTGCCGACCCTGGCCTGTTATGTCTTCTCGTTCGACGTCCGTTCGCGAAAAGCCCGCATGGCCGGGAATCTCGTCTTAATTGCCGGAGGAATAACGCTGTTTGTCATTACCGGAATCATACCCGCGCTGGGACTGACGCTTTTCGGGATGAACAGCCTCTTCGTACGTCCCCGGAAAAAACAGAAAACCCTGAACATCGCCATTGCCCTGCTGACAGCGGTTTACTGCCTGACTTCCGAGTGGCTGCCGGCCGGCACGGAAGCCGGCATGACCGTCAATCTTACGTTCGTCGTGCTTGCCGTCGGAATCATACTGGCCATGCTGTGGTCGCTGGTCGTGTTCTACGAACGGATTTTGCGCTGGTGCCTGGCCAACCGCCGCAAATTCATGCTTATACCTTTTGCCGTACTGGCAGCCGGCATTTTCATCTGGCGCGATATGGGGCAGGAGTTTATGCCGGGCCTGGACGAAGGCTCTTTCCTGCTGATGCCCACAAGCATGCCGCATACCGGAATCGAACAGAACCTGCGGTACACAGAAATACTGGACAGGCGGATAAGCGCGATTCCCGAAGTAGAGCTTGCGGTGGGAAAATGGGGACGCGTCAATTCGGCCCTCGACCCGGCTCCGGCGCAGATGTTCGAGAATACAGTCAACTATTGTCCCGAATATATCCTCGACGAACGCGGACGCCGTCAGCGTTTCAAGGTAAACGGGAAAGGCGGCTTTCTGCTGACGGACGGCTCCGTTCACCGTCCGGCCGACGGCTTTCGGCGGATTCCTGCCGACAGCCTCATACAGGACAAACGGGGCGATTACTTCCGTCAGTGGCGGCCGGAGATTAAAAGCCCGGACGACATCTGGCAGGAGATCGTGAACGTTTCGCACATTGCGGGGCTTACGTCGTCGCCCAGGCTGCAGCCTGTCGAGGCGCGCCTGGTCATGCTCTCGACCGGCATGCGTGCGCCGATGGGGCTGAAAGTTTACGGCCCCGATCAGGAAAGCATCGAGCAGGGCGGGAAAGCGATTGAGGCGGCATTGAAAGAAGTGCCGTCCATCCTGCCCTCCACCGTTTTTTACGACCGTGCCGCCGGCGCGCCTTACATCGAAATCCGGCTGAACAGGCCTCACATGGCGCGGCACGGCATCACGGTCGCCGACCTGCAGGACGTAATCGGTGCGGCCGTCGGAGGCATGACGCTGACCTCCACCGTCGAGGGACGCGAGCGCTTCCCCGTACGCCTCCGCTATCCGCGGGAACTGCGCGACAGTCCCGATGCACTCTCCCGACTGATTATCCCCACGGCAACGGGCGCACAGATACCGCTGGGCGAGGTGGCGGACATCCAGTACGCCCGGGGTGCGCAGATGATTCAGAGCGAAAACACGTTCCTCACGGGCTATGTCATTTTCGACAAAACGGAGGGACGTGCCGAAGTGGATGTCGTACACGAGGCGGACAGGGCGCTGAAAGCAAAAATCCAGTCGGGCGAAATCCGGCTGCCGGCCGGCGTGTCGTATAAGTTTGCCGGCAACTACGAACAGCAGGAACGCGCCGCCCGCCGGCTGATGCTCGTCATACCGGTATGCCTGATGCTGATTCTCGTGATTCTCTATTTTCAGTTCCGCACGGTGACCGCTTCGCTGATTCACTTTTCGGGTGTTTTCGTAGCCTTCGCCGGCGGATTCATCCTGCTGTGGCTATACGGGCAGCCGTGGTTCATGGATTTTTCCGTTGCGGGAGAAAACATGCGCGATCTGTTCCGGATACATCCGGTCAACCTCAGCATTGCCGTCTGGGTAGGCTTTATCGCCCTGTTCGGCATCGCTACGGACGACGGCGTGCTGATGGGGACGTATATCCACGATGTCTTTCAGGAGCGTAATCCGCAGACGAAGGCCGGCATTCGCGAAGCCGTTGTTTTTGCCGGATTACGCCGTGTGCGCCCCGCCGCCATGACGACCGCCACAACGCTGATCGCCCTGCTGCCCGTACTGACATCGACCGGGAAAGGCTCCGACATCATGATTCCGATGGCCATACCGACGTTCGGCGGCATGTTGATTCAATCCATGACGATGTTCGTCGTGCCGGTGCTGCAGTGCTGGTGGCGGGAAAGCCGCCTGAAAGTGAAAATACAAACCTTATAAGATTAGAAAATGAAAAAGTTAATAATCCTGTTATTCGCCGTAAGCTGCGGCATGCCTGTCATTTCCGCACAGGATCCGCTGAACGGCTATCTCGAAACGGCGGCTGGGAACAGTCCTGCCGTGATGGCGGCGCTGCATGCTTACGAGGCGGCGCTGCAGCAGATCCCGCAGGCAGGCGCTTACGAGGATCCACGCCTGGACATGGGGTTTTTCCTCCAGCCGATGGAGCTTGTCGACGGACGTCAGATCTCGCAGTTTCAGCTGATGCAGATGTTCCCCTGGTTCGGCACGAAAAAAGCGGCACGGACGGAAGCCCGGCACATGGCGGCAATGTCTTTCGAACGGTTCCGGGAAACGCGCGACAACCTGTTCCTCGAAGTTCGCAGGCAATGGTACGTGTTGAACCGCCTGCAACAGCGTTTGATAAACAACCGCGAAAACACGGCCTTGCTGAAGCAACTGGAAACGCTTGCCGTGCGGAAATTCTCGTCGGGAGGCGCTGCGTCCGGGGATGCCGCTCCCGTGGATGCCGTTTCCGTGGATGCCGGCGGGAGCGCCGTGCCGGGAGGGAGCGCTTCCATGTCCGGCATGTCCATCCGCGCGATGCCCGGCAAAAACGACGCGTCGATGAGTGGAGGCTCCGGCCGCATGACCATGACGGCATCTTCGGGCGGACTGGTGGAGGTGCTTCGTCTTCAACTCGAAGCGGCAGAACTGGAAAGCAACGCGGAAAGCATCCTGTCGGAAATAACAGCCGAAAAGGCACGTTTCAATGCGCTGCTGAACCGTCCGCCCGGACATGAGATTACCGTACCGGACACCTTCGCGCTGACGCCATACCTGCTCGACATCGACGCGGCGATGCGGCTGATAACGGAACAGAATCCCATGCTGGGCATGTACCGCGAAGAATCGCTGGCGTACGAAGCCAAAGAAGCGATGAGCCGGAAAATGGGATATCCCATGCTCGGAATCGGCCTGCAGTATATGCTCATCGGCAAAACAAATGCGGAAGCCGGCATGACGGGCATGGGGCCGGCGATGAACGGCAAGGATATGTTCATGCCGATGCTGTCCGTTTCGATTCCGGTCTTCAGGGGCAAATACCGGGCGGCGCAGAAGGAAGCGCAGTTTCGGCAGCAGGCGGCGCAGGCGCAGCATGACGATGCGCTCAACAGCCTGGAAGCCGAACTCTACCGCCTGCGCCATGAACTGGACGACGCGCAGCGGCGAATCTCGCTTTACCGCCGGCAGGCAGCGCTCGCTCGCACGACTTACGACTTGCTCGTGCAGGAATTTGCCGCCGGGAAAAGCGATCTGGGCACTATCATACAGGTGCAGCGGCAACTGTCGGATTACCGCCTGAAAGAATCGGAAGCCATTGCCGACTATCATACAATAGCCGCAACGGCTCGGAAAATGATTTCATCAAACCCGGACGCC
>JAIRZY010000063.1 GCA_031266995.1 Tannerella sp. | reverse complement strand
CGTAAAATAGAAATCAACCACCATTTGAGAAGATTGAAAGGCAAAGCCCGCGAGCTGTTACATTCCGAAGAAGGCATAGCGCATCGAAAGCGGAGATGTTGCGAGCCTGAACCTGTTTTTTCGCATATCAGGTACGACGGATAGTATCTTCGCTTTCGACACTTCGGACAGGACAAAGTTGAGATGGACTTTGCCATCTTTGCTATTGCGTTAAATATCAGTAAAATGCACAAAAAGCAGGTTCAAACGTCTAAAAATCCAAAAAATAGCCAAAAATCTGCTCAAAATCTGAAAATTTTTGTGATTTGTCGCTTTTTCATTCCTCAAACTCCATCAACCGAAAATTCCCCCCTCAAATTCGCAGCCTGATTAAAAAAAAGATGTCGCTCTTTTTAGACATCCTCCTACACGTCCGCATCGTATGAATGCACACAACCAGGCTGCGTGCATTCATGGAAGGCTGTTTTATCTTTTAAATCCGGAGTGTTTATCTAATGTCAGTTCATGGGCGGGGGTTTTGGGGAGCGCTATCCGGGTGCCCGGTATGTCGCCTTCCAGGATGTTGTTTCGTACCGTTATTTTCCGGCAGGCTTCGAAGGTCAGGCCGTCTTTGCGGGGATGCCAGGGCGTGTATGAGTGATCGCGTATCAGGCGGTTGTTTGTGAAGGAGATATTTTCGACTGACAGGGCGTAGAGGAGCGGGTAGTCGAACAGGTGAAACTCATTATCTGTGACGGTGATATTCCGGTGATAAGGCAGGGAGGGGTTTACTTCGGGTATTTCGGGACAGATGCTGATGACCGCTTCGCAGAACTGGTACATGGAGGTCAGGCAGGGGGCGCGGAACGTGTTGCGGCGTATCAGGACCTCTTTCACCGCACCGGTTTCATACCAGTAGTTGGCGTCGCCGGCAATCAGGACGGGTGAGCCGCTGGATTCGAATATATTCTGCTCAATTACTACCCTGCCGGGGGTCGAGATTAAAATCCCCCGCGCCCGGCAACTGCCGAAAAAGGAGTTCCGGATATCCACATCGGGCGTCCAGGTCAGGTTTTCCAGTCCGTCGCCGGCTTTTATGGCGGCAGGCAGCGGCTGTTCAAATTCTATTTCCATGGTTTCGACATCGATGGGACGGAAGGATTTTATCGTGCCGGATGCCACGGTGTGCATGTTGAGATGGTTGATGAATCCGACCGTCTCCCCTGCCCTGCCCCACTGAAGGCCCTGGCTCTGGTGATGCATAAAGCGGCAGCGCACGCCCGTATCCGACAGTTTTTCGATGATTTTCACGCCTGTCCCGTGGACATTCACCGGGTCGTCCATCAGGGCGTGGAAGCGGCACCGGCTGATCCGTATCTGCCCCCTGCAGTTGGAATAATGGAAGCCGTCGTCATGCCCGGCCAGGATGCGCCCCTTCGCTTCGTTCGGGACGCAGTTTACCCGCTCGTAGGAAAGGTTCGAGGCATACTGCGCCAGGACGCCCAGGCCGGCGGTGTGATAGATGTTAATCCGTTCCAGGCGTACCCGGTCGCTTCCGGTGATAAAGATACCGGCATGATCGCGTGCGCTGTGCCTCAGCACCAGCCGGTTTCCGGTCTGCGGGGTGCGTTTGAACGTGTGATGCAGGCGAACGGTCCGGCCTTCGCCGTCCATGTCTTCGGCCCGGTAATCCCGCCAGCCTTCGCCGAACACGTTATCGGCGCTTTGGGGCGCTACCCGCCAGCCGTCTTTTTCAAATTCGATCGTTCCTCCCCATTCGCTTTTCCAGCCCTCGCCTGTGAATACAAGCTTTCCGTTTTCAATGATATGGGGCGATTCCAGGGCATTGATATGCAGGTCGACGTACGTGCCGGTGACTTCACCGACCAGCGCCTGCGCCGACAGGGGAATATCCCAGTCAATGCTTACATTTTTAACGGTTATGCGGCGGCTGTTATCCACCGTAAAGGGCTGTATGCGGTCATGGAAAATAAATTCCGAACCGCTGCCGTCAACGGTCAGGCCCTCCATGCCTTCAATCAGGATGGCCAGGCGTTTCGGGTTAATATCCGTCGTATTGGATTCAAAGTACTCCCTTTCGACGGCATACTGGGGCCAGAAATCATACCGTCCTTTCGGGAAAACCAGTACGGGACGGGACAGTCCTTTACACGCTTCGAGCGCTTCCTGCACATAGCGCACGGCGTTCTCACGGGTATCCGGCTTCAGTCCCAGGGAGGCGATCGAAAGGGTATCCTGCCTGAGCGTCCCCGTCATTTCCCCGGAAGGTGCGATCAGGACAGCTTCGTCCCTGTCCAGTGCGAGGGAGAGTTTTCCGTTGCGGACAGCCACCTTTTCCTGTTTGGGTTCCGGGCCGTCCGGTGTCAGGCGGAAAAGATCCACGGCCGTCACCTCTTTCCAGTCTGCCGGGAACTCCCAGTGCTGCGGCTGCCGGTATCCGTCCGTACTGTAGGCGATGATGGCCGGATGATCCATCCACAGGGCCGGCATGAACACATCTCCGTTGCGAAGCAGCAGGCGTCCGTTTTGCCGGATGAAATACTCCCTGTCATCCAGATGCGTGACGACCCCTTCGGAAAAGGCGACTTCGCGGCCGTTTTTTTTCTCCGAGTAAGTCTGCCGGTCCAGCCGGTTCAGGTAATACCAGGGGAGCGTCTGCGTGCAGAATTGCCGGAGGAAACCGGCCAGTCCTTCCGGATCTTTCCGGACGAGGTCTTCCCCGTGCATGCTTTTCCCGAAAAGAAGGCCCGCCGGTTCGTTCGTTGTCCCTCCGCAATAGTAGGACGCGGGCCATTTCATATATTCATCCACCGAAGGACTGAACCACCAGGCTGCCGGCTGCAGGCCTTCGAAAGCCGAGATCCGCAGGAAGCGCATGCCTTCGCTGGTTACATCCACGCCTTTGGAGCGCCAGTATTTATAAATCTTCCGCTGCGTTTCCGTTTCTTCTTCCACCGTATATCCCAGGTAAGGACTGACAGGCCCTTCCGGTTCCAGCGGCACCCAGGTATGAAAGGCGTCGATATGAACGGTGCCCGCCTTTTTCAGGGGGAGCATCGCGCAAATACGGTCGATGCGCTGCTGTGCAAATCCGGTCTTCCATTCCTGCGTATAGCTTATGGGCCATCCCCATTCGCCTTTCCGCAGGCTGCCGTCCGCGTTCCGGGCGATAATGCCGTTTTCTACGTAGGTATCCCAGAGGGGACTGTCTTCGTAGGCATCGAACATGTTGATATGCACGCTGACGGTTGTATTATAGCGGAATGCTTCCTCCATCAGCCACTTCATGCTTTCCAGCGCCGTCCTGTCCTGCGGACGCTTCAGGCGGTGATTCACCTCATCCCAGGCCGGATATTTGGAATCATGGCCATCGTACTGCCATCCTACCAGGTAGATGATTTTGGGAATACCCAGCGTCAGGTGATCGATCTTACGGATGACTTCCAGCGCCTGTTCAAAATTGAGAGATACCTTACATTCGCCCTTATCCCGCCGTTTCAGCTGGGCGCCTTCTCCTTTTTCCGCTCCGGTTTCGGCAAGAAACAGTTTCATGGTCAGGGTCTGATGATAGGCATGCTGCCGTTCGATTTCCGGTTTCGGCGTACAGGCCGGCGCCTTCACGGTCTTCTGCGCATATCCCTGCGCCACACAGCTACAGGCAATAAAAACAATTACTGATAATAGATTTTTCATACGATTATTTATTTTTTATTATTTGTTCCGGCAATTGATGATCACAAAGATACGTAAATAGTTGGGAATTATTCTTTGTGCAGGATAAAATGAGAAGGCGCAGTCCGGATAGAGACGCGAGGCATCGCGTCTCTACGTGGTGCGGTGGGGATGCCCTGCAGGAAATTCAAAAATTCAAGATCCAAAGATTTTATCCCCGGCTATACACCTTCTCTTTCAAAAACCGCAACGCCCGATACAGATGCGTCTCGACGGTTTTCTCCGAAATGGAAAGCTTCTGGGCGATTTCCCTGTTTGTCAGGTGATGGACGCGGCTCAGGAGGAAGACCTGTTTGCGGGCGGGCGGGAACTGCTCGACCAGCGTGTCAATGTATGCGCGGAGCGATTCCGTTTCGACGTGCTGCTCCGTCGAGATGTCGACCCCGTTTTCGCGCTGCTGCAACGCTTCGCGCATGCATGCTTCCTGCAGGCGTTTCTCCGACGCCCTGATCAGCAGGTGGCGGGCGATGGTGAACATGTAGGAGTCGAAATGCCCGTCGGGGTCGATGCCGGCGCGCCGTTCCCATACTTTGAGGAACACGTTTTGCGTCAAATCTTCCGCAGCGAACCTGTCGTGCAGAAGCGAAAGGAAGAAATTGTATACACGTCCGCCGTATGTCCGATAGACAGCCTCAAACGCTTTCCTGTCGCCCTGCCTGAGCTGCTGCAGTCGTTTCGTGTCCGATTCTTCCGTCTGGCGCATGTGTTTTCCCGTTTTTATCGACAAATATAAGTAAAAAAGATTCAGGATTCAAAGATTCCGGCCCCCGGAGATTAAAAGTTTTCAAACCCCGGCTATTATTACGTTCCGGACAAACTGAAAAGGGTGCATTTCAAACTGCCGCACCGGGAAGCGCTGTTCACGGGATACGGGTTTTATTACACGGAAAATAAGCCGGTGCGTTTCCACACCGGCTCATTTATCCACAGTCTCACTTGCCCGTCCGGACGGTCAGTCTTTCAGTTTGGCCGAGAGGAACTCGCGGTTGAGGCGGGCGATGTTCGTCACCGAGATGCTCTTCGGACATTCCGCTTCACATGCGCGGGTGTTGGTACAGTTGCCGAAGCCCAGCTCGTCCATCCTGGCCACCATCGCTTTGGCACGCCGGGCGGCTTCGATGCGTCCCTGCGGGAGCAGGGCGAGCTGGCTCACCTTGGCCGAGACGAAGAGCATCGCCGAACCGTTCTTGCAGGCCGCCGCACAGGCGCCACAGCCGATGCAGGCCGCCGCGTCCATGGCCAGGTCGGCCCTGTCCTTCGGGACGGGTATCGCGTTGGCGTCGGGCACGCCGCCGGTGTTTACCGACACGAAACCGCCGGCCTGTATGATCTTGTCATACGCCTGGCGGTCGACCGTCAGGTCGCGTATCACCGGGAATCCGGCCGAACGCCACGGCTCGACCGTAATCGTCGCCCCGTCCGCGAACTTGCGCATGTGGAGCTGGCAGGTCGTGATTTCCGTATCCGGCCCGTGCGGGCGGCCGTCGATGTAGAGCGAACACATCCCGCAGATGCCTTCGCGACAGTCGTGGTCAAAAAAGACAGGTTCCTTGCCCTCGCCGATCAACTGCTCGTTGAGCACGTCCAGCATCTCGAGGAAGGAACTTCCCTGCGAAATGCCCTTCAACTGGTGCGTCTCGAAGGCGCCCTTTTCCTTCGGGCCTCGCTGACGCCATATTTTCAATGTAATATCTATATTCTTGTCCATTGTCGTTCGTGTTTTTTAATTCTTGTAATTCCGTTGCTGGCGCACGACAAACTCGTAGTCGAGCGTCTCCTTCAGCATCACCGGGTCCTTGTCTTCGCCCTGATATTCCCAGCAGGAAACGTAGGAAAACAGGTCGTCATGGCGTTTGGCCTCTCCGTCGTCCGTCCGGTGTTCCTCGCGGAAATGGCCGCCGCACGATTCGGCGCGGTCATACGCATCGTGCGCCATCAGTTCGCCCAGCTCGATGAAATCGGCCAGGCGAAGCGCCTTGTCGAGTTCCACGTTCAGGTCGCCGGCCCGGCCCGGGATGCGGACATTGCTCCAGAATTCCTTCTTCAGCGCCCGGATTTTCCCGATGGCGGTCTTCAGTCCTTCCGCGTTGCGCGCCATGCCGACGTATTCCCACATGATGTGTCCCAGTTCCTTGTGGATGCTGTCGACCGAGCGCTGCCCGCCGACGCTCATCAGCCGCGCGATGCGGTCGCCGATCTGCTTCTCGGCCGCGTCGAACTCGGGCGCATCGGTCTTGAAGCGCGGCACCTGTATCTGGTCGGCCAGATAGTTCTGGATCGTGTACGGCAGGACGAAATATCCGTCGGCCAGTCCCTGCATCAGCGCCGAGGCGCCGAGGCGGTTGGCGCCGTGGTCGGAGAAGTTGGCTTCGCCGATGGCAAACAGTCCGGGGATGCTCGTCATCAGTTCGTAGTCCACCCACAGGCCGCCCATCGAATAGTGCAGCGCGGGGAAAATCATCATCGGCGTCTCGTAGGGATTGTCGTCGACGATTTTTTCATACATCTGGAAGAGGTTGCCGTAGCGCTGCTCGACGACCTTGCGGCCGAGCCGGCTGATGGCGTCGGCGAAGTCGAGATAGACGGCCTGTCCCGAACCTACGCCGAATCCGGCGTCGCAGCGTTCCTTGGCGGCGCGCGACGCCACGTCGCGGGGGACAAGGTTGCCGAAGGCCGGGTAGCGGCGTTCGAGGTAGTAGTCGCGGTCTTCCTCGGCGATTTGCGTCGGCTTGAGTTTGCCGGCGCGGATGGCTTCGGCGTCTTCCTTCTTCGCGGGCACCCAGATGCGACCGTCGTTGCGCAGCGACTCGGACATGAGCGTGAGCTTCGACTGGAACTCGCCGTGCACCGGGATGCAGGTCGGGTGAATCTGCACATAGCACGGGTTGGCGAAGCAGGCGCCCTTCCGGTAGCACTGCCAGGCGGCCGAGCCGTTCGAGGCCATGGCGTTGGTGGAGAGGAAGAACGTGTTGACGTATCCGCCCGTGGCCACGACGACGGCATGAGCGGCATAGCGTTCGATTCCGCCGGTCACCAGGTTGCGGGTGATGATGCCGCGCGCGCGCCCGTCGATGAGCACGACGTCCAGCATTTCGTGGCGGTTATACATCTTCACCTTGCCCAGTCCGGTTTGCCGGCTGAGGGCGGAGTAGGCGCCGAGCAGGAGCTGCTGCCCCGTCTGCCCGCGGGCGTAGAACGTGCGCGAGACCTGCGCGCCGCCGAACGAGCGGTTGTCGAGCAGTCCGCCGTATTCGCGGGCGAAGGGTACGCCCTGCGCCACGCACTGGTCGATGATGGCGTTCGACACTTCGGCCAGGCGGTAAACGTTGGCTTCGCGTGCACGATAGTCGCCGCCCTTGATGGTGTCGTAGAACAGGCGGTAGACCGAGTCGCCGTCGTTCTGATAGTTTTTGGCTGCATTGATGCCGCCCTGCGCAGCGATGGAGTGCGCGCGGCGCGGCGAATCCTGTATGCAGAAATTGAGGACGTTGAAGCCGAGTTCGGCCAGCGATGCGGCAGCCGAAGCCCCGGCCAGTCCCGTGCCGACGACGATGATGTCCAGCCGGCGCTTGTTGGCGGGGTTCACCAGTTTCTGGTGATCCTTGTAATTTTTCCACTTCCCGGCCAGCGGGCCTTGCGGTATTTTTGAATCTATCATACTGATTTCAATTAAAGATGATTATTGACAGGCTGCGCCGCAGCAGAGGCTTTCGGCATAGAAGAAGAGCGTCACGAAGGCGAATCCGAGGAAAATCAGCGTCGCGACGATGTTGGCAACCCATTTCCAGCGATTGAGCCAGATGGTGTTGCTCCATCCGAGGGTCTGGATGGCGCTCCAGAGGCCGTGCGTCAGGTGAAACCACAGGGCGGCATACCATACCAGATAGGCAACCACGACCCATAGCTGGCTGAAATAATACTGTACGAAAGCCGCGCCGTCCTGAGGCGAGACGAGCATCTCCGCGCCCGCGCCCAGCGGCGAAACCGCATGATGTCCCGCCAGTTCGGCGAACATCATCCTGTACCAGAACTGGCTGAAGTGCAGCAGCAGGAAGCCGATGACGACAAGCCCCAGCACAAACATGTTCTGCGAAGCCCAGCTCACCCCCGCAGGACGCCTGTCAACCGCATAGCGGTCTTTGCCGCGCGCCTTGCGATTCTGCAACGTCAGCATAATTGCATACACGAAATGAATCGCGACAATGGCGCCCAGGCCGACCGTCGCCGCGACGGCATACCAGTTCGCACCCAGCAGCGCACAGATCATGTTGTACGC
>JAIRZY010000049.1 GCA_031266995.1 Tannerella sp. | reverse complement strand
GTTTCAAAAGCACGCAGATGACACAGACCGGACAGATTTTCGCAGATAAATAATCAATAGATTATAATCTGTGTTGATCCATTCAATCTGTGTCATCTGTGTGCTAAAACGTAACCACGAGATCCGCCCCGCAGCGAAAGGGCTTCCCCTGCTGGAGAAACGAATTGCCCTGCATCTCGAAATAGAAGGTGTTGTAGCGCGTGTTGAGTGTATTTTTTGTCCACAGATTGAGCGTGAAGCAGCCCTTTCCGATGCCCGCCCTGAGGTTGAGCAGGCCGTAGGCGTTTTGCGCGAAGTCGTTCGTCTCCGTCCAGTAGATCCTGTCCGCGCCGCTGTACTGCGCGTAGAACTGAATCCGGTCGACCGGCGCGCTGCTGAAATTTTTCAGGTAGGCGGCGTGTACCGAAAATGTCTGCCGGGGCACGAATGGCAGGTGCCGGCCCTTCATGTCCGCCTGTCCGTTGCTGTAGTCCCGAAACGTGGCATGTGTAAATCCGTAGTTCACGCCTGCCGTCATGCCCTGAAACAGGCGTGCGTGCAGATGCAGGTCGACGCCCCGGCTCGTCGCCTTCCCCGCGTTTTCCAGCAGGCGGCCGTAGTTCGTGTACTGCGCCAGTTGCATGTCTGCCATCTCGATGCTGAACAGCGCTACCTCGGCCCACAGCCTGTTTTCGAACAGCGCGCCCTTGTATCCCGCTTCATACGTCCAGCTGTGTTCCGGCGCAAAGGGCACGGCTCCCGCCACGTCGATCGGCGAACGGCTGAAGAGCGTCTGCATGATCAGTTCAGAAAACAACTGTATGTTGTAGCCTCCGGGATTGAATCCCCTGGCGGCCGAAGCGTAGACGTAGCTCTGTCCGCCCAGCCCGTATTTCAGCGCAACGCGGGGCAGCACCTGGATGCAGTCCGTCGACTGCCGCCCCTGCAGCGTCGTGTCCATGTGTATCGGCGCGGGCGGGCCGGGGCGCGAGGCAATATCCATCGCGATGGACGAGCGGTAGTCGAGCTTCGCCTGCCCCCAGTCGAGCCGCACGCCGGCCGTGAGCGAGAG
The DNA here is from genome assembly GCA_031266995.1 of Tannerella sp. Taxonomy (GTDB): domain Bacteria; phylum Bacteroidota; class Bacteroidia; order Bacteroidales; family Tannerellaceae; genus Tannerella. The sequence goes on along the minus strand of JAIRZY010000049.1, from coordinate 18,375 downwards.
GCCGTCGACGAGCAGATTATTATATGTAGACTGATGATAGACGGCGGCGCCGCGCGAGGGCGTGTCGAACTGTCCCGGATTGGGTATCTCGTCGTTGACCACAGTCAGGCTCACCGGCGCTGCCGCCGCCGCACGGTCGAGATTGGACTGAACGCCCGCCTTCGTCCAGTCTACCTGCATGTCCGTCCTGAAATTGTCGTAGAAGCCGAACGCGCCGAACAGCCACTGATACGCGCTCGCCGTGTTCGACTTCAGCGTGATTTCTTCCGTGACGCTCCGCTGCCGCTGCCGCTGGTTGATCGAGAAAAGATCTTCGGGCGAATAGTCGAGGTCCATGTTCATCCGGTCGTTCAGGCTCTGAAACGACGTCGACGAGGCCAGCATCACGCGCTCGCCTTCATATTCCAGATGGAGCGCCGCCAGGCCGATCCGCCTCAGATAGGCGCCTTCGCGGTTATAATTCACGTCGGAAACCGCGCCCGTCGCGGCGTCGACCTTTTTGTACGGGAACGCGCCCTGGCCGGTAAAATCGTAGTTCGCCGTCAGCGACGCCTTCCACGCATTCGGAAGGCGCAGGTCGAACCGCAGGTGCCCCCCGGCCGCCTCCATGTCGTCGGCTTTATGGCCCGTGAAGGCGTTCGTAAAATACCCGTCGTTGCGGTCGTAGTACGCCGAGAGCGAGATGCCGGCGCGGTCGCCCAGCCCGGTGCGCGTCGACGCCGTGGCACGCCGCAGGCCGTGGCTGCCGCCCGTCAGGCTCAGCTCCGTCTTCCGCCCGTCCAGCGGCGACACCGTATGCACGCTCAGCAGCCCGCCCATCGAATTGCGCCCGAACAGCGTGCCCTGCGGCCCGCGAAGCAGCTCCACGTGCTGTATATCCATAAACTCGAAGTCATACCCCGCCTTGTTCAGCACCGGCACGTAGTCGACATACATCCCCGACGCCTGACCGGTAATCCGGTTGCCCACGCCGCGGATATACACCGGCGACGTCATTTTAGAACCGTAATCGGGAATAAAAAAATTCGGAAGCAGAGTCGAAATATCTTTTATATTGTCAACGCTCATTCCCTTCATTTCCGACGACGACAGTATCGAGACCGATCCCGGCAGAGACGACAGCCTGTTCGTCTCCTTAAACGGGGAAGTGATTACGATTTCGTCGAGAAAATGCGTCCTGATGGAATCGTTTTCGACAGGTTTGCTGTCCGCCAGAGCCGGCGTTGCGAAAACGGTCAGGATCAGTGTTGCATACATACTTTTTTTCATATCTTTTCTTGTTATACCGCCGCAAAGGTACGACATAAAATCGGTTTCTCATAAAAATCATGGCCGCCCGGCCGGCGCACGACCGCGAGCAGTACGGACAGCACGTCCGGTCTGAAGAGACGCCGGAAGACAGGCGGGCGAATGTCCGTTCCCGGCGCGACAATCTGAAATGCACCTTGTTGAAAACTATTTTTTGTACCCTAACGGAAAATATCTTACCTTTGAAACCTCATAAGTTATAATAATGGAACCTTTCGTTCATTTACACGTACATACGCAATATTCGCTCTTAGACGGCCAGGCATCCATCAGCGCACTCATCGAAAAGGCGCAGAAAGACGGCATGCGCGCCATGGCGGTGACCGATCATGGAAACATGTTCGGTATAAAGGAGTTTTACAACAGGGTAAAGAAGGAAAACAGCAAATACACGGGCGTCATCAAGGACTGCGAAATAGAACTCAAGACACTCTCGGACAAGGAAAATCCCACCCCCGAAGAACTGGAACGCATCCGGAAACTCTCCCACAAGATACACGAAAACAAAAGCCTCCTGTTCAAACCCATTCTGGGATGCGAATGTTACTGCGCCCGCAACGGCCTCGGAAGCAAGGCGGAAAAGGAAGACCTCGGCGGATGGCACCTGCTCGTGCTGGCCAAAACGCTCAAAGGATACAAAAACCTGATCAAGATGGTATCCCTGTCCTGGACGGAGGGCTTCTACCGCAATCCGCGTATCGACAAGCGTTTGCTGGAAAAATATCACGAAGACCTGATTGTCTGCTCCGCCTGTCTGGGAGGCGAAGTGCCGCAGTATATTATGCGGGGGCAGCTCGAAAAGGCCGAAGAAACAGTGCTCTGGTTCAAAAACCTTTTTGGCGGCGACTACTATCTCGAGCTTCAGCGTCATCCGACGGACAACCCGACCGCAGACCGCGAGATTTATCCCAAGCAGCAGGAAGTCAACGTCGCAATCATCGAACTGGCCCGCAGGCACAACATTAAGCTGATTGCAACGAACGATGTCCATTTCGTCGACGCCGACAACGCCGAGGCGCACGACCGGCTGATCTGCCTCAGCACCCAGAAAGACCTTCACGACCCCAACCGCCTGCGCTACACCCAGCAGGAATGGATGAAAACAACGGCCGAGATGAACGCCCTCTTTGCCGACGTCCCGGAAGCGCTCCGTAACACGATGGAAATAGCAGACAAAGTCGAAAACTACTCCATCGATTCGGACGCGCTGATGCCGTTTTTCCAGATCGACGCCTCCTTCGCCACGGAAGCGGAGTACCGGAACCGGTTCAAGGAATCCGAACTCATCGAAGAGTTTGGCGAGAAAAATTACCTCCGGCTCGGCGGATACGACAAAGTCATACGCATCAAGCTCGAAGCCGATTACCTTGCCTATCTGACGATGCAGCGCGTCCGCGAACGCTACGGCGAGCATATCAGCGCCGAACTCGGCGAGCGTATCAACTTCGAACTGAACACGATGAAGACAATGGGATTTCCGGGATACTTCCTTATCGTGCAGGATTTCATAAGCGCCGCGCGCGCGATGGGCGTCTCGGTAGGGCCGGGGCGCGGTTCGGCGGCAGGCTCCGTCGTTGCGTACTGTTTGGGGATTACGAATATAGACCCGATAAAATATGATTTGCTGTTCGAGCGATTCCTTAATCCCGACCGTATCTCCATGCCCGATATCGACATTGATTTCGACGACGACGGACGGGGGAAAGTATTGAAATGGGTCACGGAAAAATATGGCCAGAACCGCGTGGCACACATTGTTACTTACGGTACGATGGCCACCAAGATGGCAATCAAGGACGTCGCACGCGTGGAAAAACTGCCCCTGGACGAGGCCGGCAGGTTAGTCAAACTGGTGCCCGACAAGATTCCGGACAAGAAGCTGACCATCGAAAACGCCATTAATTACGTGCCCGAACTCAAAGCGGCCTCCGAAAGCAACGACCCGCTTATGCGCAATACGCTGAAATATGCAAAAATGCTCGAAGGCAACGTCCGCAATACGGGTGTTCACGCCTGCGGAATCATCATCGGGCAGCAGGACATCTCGGACATCGTGCCCGTCAGCACGGCCGAAGACAAGGAAACGGGCGAAACGATACTCGTCACGCAGTACGAAGGCTCGGTAATCGAAGATACGGGGCTGATAAAGATGGATTTTCTCGGACTGAAAAACCTCTCGATCATCAAGGACGCCGTCGACAATATTGAGAAGACGACGGGTAAGCGCATTGACATTGACCATATTGATCTGGATGACAAAAAAACCTACGAACTTTTCTGCCAGGGCAAAACCACCTCCATCTTCCAGTTTGAATCCGCAGGCATGCAGAAGTATCTGAAAGAGCTTAAGCCCAGCAAATTCGAAGATCTCATCGCGATGAATGCGCTCTACAGGCCGGGGCCGATGGAATATATTCCGTCCTTCATTGCCCGTAAACACGGCAATGAGGAAATCAGGTACGACATCCCCGAAATGGAACAGTATCTCAAGGATACCTATGGAATTACCGTCTATCAGGAACAGGTGATGCTCCTTTCGCGCCTGCTGGCGAATTTCACGCGCGGCGAAAGCGACACGCTGCGCAAGGCAATGGGGAAAAAGATGATAGACAAGATGAACGAGTTGAAAGACAAGTTCCTCTCCGGAGGAAAAGCCAACGGACACAAGCCCGATGTACTGGAAAAAATCTGGCGGGACTGGGAAAAGTTCGCTTCCTACGCCTTCAACAAGAGCCATGCCACCTGTTACTCGTGGATTGCCTACCAGACGGCCTACCTGAAAGCCAATTATCCCTCCGAATATATGGCCGCCGTACTGAGCCGCAACCGCGCAAATATCCGTGAGGTAACGAAGATCATGGACGAATGTAAGGCGCTGGGCATACAGGTGCTGGGGCCGGACATCAACGAATCGATACTCGGATTCGGCGTGAACGCGGAAGGCAATATCCGTTTCGGACTGGGCGCTATCAAGGGCGTCGGCGAAGGCACCTCGCAGTCCATTCTGGAAGAACGCAGAAAAAACGGGCCTTTCGGCGATGTTTTCAACCTCGTGGAAAGGGCGAACCTGCTCTTCTGCAACAAGAGAGCCGTCGAATCGCTGGCGCTTGCCGGCGCGTTCGACAGTTTCAACCTTCAGAGGGAGCCGTTCGTGACGCCGGATGCAAAGGGCGACACGTATTCCGAGGTTCTTATTCGCTATGGAAATATATTTCAGCAGGACAGGAAGTCGGTGACCGCCTCGCTTTTCGGCGACCTCGAGAGCATCGAGATAGCCAAGCCCGTCATCCATCAGTGTGCGTCGTGGGGCGATCTTGAGCGTCTTGACAGGGAAAAAGATCTGGTCGGCATCTACCTCTCCGCGCATCCCCTGGACGAATACCGCATCATCCTCACGTATATATGCACTGCAGGCATGGTAAACATCGGCGAGCTGGAACCGTTGAAGGGCCGGGATTTACTCTTTGGCGGCATCGTCACCGACGTCCGTGAAGGAGTGGGGAAGACCGGTCGGCCGTACATGATCATCAAGATCGAAGACTTCACCGGAAGCGGCGAAATTCCCCTCTTCGGCAACAATTACATCGAATACAGCAAATACGGCAAGCTGGGAATGTATCTGCTGATCAACGCAACCGTGCAGGCCCGACAATGGCAGGACGCCAAGCTGGAACTCCAGATCAAATCCATCCGCCTGCTGCAGGACGTGAAGGATTCGCTGATCAGCAGGATAAGTATCTCCATGCCTATACACAACATGGACAAGCAAACGATCAACGAACTGTCCGTGCTCGTCAAACGCAATCCGGGCAGGACGCAACTGTATTTCAAGGTGATGGACAGCGAAAGCAATGTCGTGCTCAACCTCTTTTCGCGCAGTTGTCAGTTGAATGTGACGCAATCTCTAATCGATTTTATCAACGAATCGGGATATATAGATTTTTCACTTAACTGAAGACAAACAGGATTATTAACTTAATTATAAATGACTATGGCATTAACAGTAACAGACAGCAATTTTGAAGAATTATTAAGTGGCGGCAAACCGCTTGTGATTGATTTCTGGGCGGAGTGGTGCGGTCCCTGCCGTATGGTAGGTCCCATCATCGAAGAACTGGCCGCGGAATACGAAGGCCGTGTGAATATCGGAAAAGTAGACGTTGACAACAACCCCGACGTGGTTTCCCGCTTCGGGATACGCAACATCCCGACCATTCTGCTTTTCAAAGACGGAGAGCTGGCAGACAAATGTGTGGGCGTTTCGACGAAAGCCGCTTTTATCGAAAGAATCGAGAAATTGCTGTAAAAACGAATTGTAACCGCGGGAAGGAGCGGCTTCCCTGTCGAAGCTGCGTCTTTCCGCGGATATGTACTGCGCGGCATTTTGTGCCGGACTGCTGTTGACGGAAGGAAAATACGTTTTGAATTGTGAAATGGAACCGGAGAAAGGCAAGCCTCTTCGTAGCGTCAACCCCCAATACAGAATGCCTGCAAAGAAACTCACCAAAGAAAATTGCCATCAAAAATAATTTCTGGATTTGTATTTGTAAATCCTGCAAAAAACAGGTAAGTTTGTACGATTAACAATGAGTATATTATGGCGAGAAGTAATTTTATCATGTTCGACTGGGCGGCCAAACGGCTACTGCGTCAGAAATCAAACTTTGTAGTACTGGAGGGCTTCCTGTCCACTCTGCTGGACGAATCCGTCCGGATCGAACGCATACTTGAAAGCGAAGGAAACAAGGAGGACGCCGGCGACAAATTCAATCGCGTGGACATGCTGGCGGAAAACAGTCGGGGCGAAATGGTGATTGTCGAAATTCAGAACAACCGCGAGCTGGACTATTTTCACCGGATGCTGTATGGTACGTCCAAAGTCATAACGGAATACATCAGCGAAGGCGACCCCTTCGGGATTGTGAAGAAAGTATATTCCGTCAACATCGTCTATTTCGATTTGGGGCAGGGCAATGACTACGTCTATCACGGCCGGACAGAATTCCGGGGCATTCACACCAACGATGTTCTGCAACTCTCGGCCACTCAGCAGAAACAATTCCTCCACAGGGATGTTGGCCGGCTGTTTCCTGAATATTACGTAATACGGGTAGACGAATTTGACAGCAAGGCGGTAACGCCGCTGGACGAATGGATCTCGTTTCTGAAAACGGGCGACATTCCTGAAGACGCGAAGGCCGAAGGCTTGCCGGAAGCCCGCGAGCGGCTGCGGCGAGACAGTCTGAGCCGGGAAGAGCAGCGCACCTACGATGCTCATCTTGAAGCTCTCCGCTATCAGCGTAGCGTCATTCGGACCGGACTGATTGAAGGACGGGAGGAAGGACGCGAAGAAGGACTGGCAGAAGGGCGTAAAGAAGGTCATGCCGAAGGTCTCGAAGAAGGCCGTGCCGAAGGCCTCGAAAAAGGACGCAAGGAAGGCTATGAAGAAGGACTGAAAGAAAGCATGAGAAAAGTAGCCGAATATGCATTGAAGAACGGAACGCCACCGAAAGATATCATGGCGCTAACCGGTCTGACGGAAGAAGAGATTAATGCCCTGAAGCGATCTTTTTGAGCGCGGGCGCTTTGTAAACGGAAATTGATCGGCGCGGCCGCGCCGTTTCGAATCTTTGATTTTTTTAATCTTTAAAACCATAATGATGAACAGGCGAATTATTGCGGCAGGCGTTGCAGCCTGTCTGAGTATCTTCGCTGCGCCGGCAAAAAAGCCCGGTGCGGGCGATCTCCGTTTCAATGCGGACGGGAAGTTTAAAATCATGCAGGTGACCGATACGCATATCGTGCGCGATTCGCCCCATTCGCAGGAAAGCGTCGAGATGCTGCGGCAGACGCTCGAGGCGGAACGTCCCGATCTGGTGATTTTTACGGGCGACGTGGTCACAGGCCCGCCCTGCGTCGCGGGGCTTGAGATGGTGCTTGCGCCCGTGATTGAGCGCGGGGTGCCGTGGGCGCTGGTCTTCGGGAATCACGATGACGAGCAGGATCTGTCGCGCGCGCAACTGGCAGAGCTGGTCACGGGCTATCCGCATTTCGCCGGAAAGATGAAGAAGGTGAAGGACGTATCGGGATACGGCAATTACGTGCTCGAGATTAAAGGCGCGGCGCGCGGCGCGACGAAGGCGCTGCTGTACTGTATGGATTCGCACGCCTACAGTGCGATGCAGCCGCTCGTGGAGGGCTATGCGTGGCTCGCGTTTGACCAGGTGAAATGGTATCGGCGGACGAGCGAACGGTATACTTCCGCAAATGGCGGGCAGCCGCTGCCTGCGCTTGCCTTTTTTCACATTCCCCTCCCCGAGTACCGGAATGCGAGTCGCGGGAATATCATGGCGGGGACGAGGCTTGAGGACGAGTGTGCCCCGGAGATCAATTCGGGAATGTTCGTGGCGATGCTCGAGAAGGGGGATGTGATGGGGACATTCGTGGGGCACGACCACGTGAACGACTATATCTTCAATCATTTCGGTATTGCGCTGGTTTACGGCCGCTTTTCGGGGAGCGAGACGACGTATACGCAGTTAAAGAACGGGGTTCGGCTCATCGAGCTGACCGAGGGCAGGCGCGGATTCAGGACGTGGATCCGGCTCGACGGGTCGACGGTGATCAGCGTGACCGATTTCCCCGGATGATGTTCGATGTCAGTAAAATAGCTGCGGAATCCGGCGCAGCATTTTTCCCCTGTACACAAGAATATGGCGTAAACGGGACGCAGCATCCCCTCCGCACCGTGTTTTCAGTTATAAATGATGAACAGCTATCCGATAGCGGACAGAAGCGTCCGTTATCGGACACTCCGGCGGGCGTGAGGGGGCTGAAAACGTGTATTTTGGTTTTATGGCATACAATTTGTGCGCGTCACGCTGCAAACAATAAATGAACGTAAGGTTATGGATCGTCAGATTTCAAAGGAAGTGCGTCGCCGGGAGCAGTTGCGGCGCGTGTTGAAGGCTGCGGCGGGCGCGGGTGCGCTGGCGCTGGCCGTGTGGCTCACGTCGGCGCTGCTGCAGACGAGGCTGCAGCGTCGCGATCTCCAGATTTCGGTGATAGACAGGGGGATGCTCGAACTTTCGGTCAGTGCTTCGGGCAAGGTGGTGCCGGCTTTCGAGGAGATTGTCAACTCGCCGATCACGTCGCGCATACTTGAGATTTACAGACGCGGGGGCGACTCGGTGGACGTCGGGACGCCGATTCTACGACTTGATCTTCAGGCGGCGGAGACGGAGTATGGCAAGCTGCTCGACGAGGAGCAGATGAAGGTGCTGCAGCTCGAGCAGTTGCGCGTCAGCAATCGCAACCGCCTGTCCGAGATGGAGATGCAACTCAAGGTGAGTCGGATGGAACTTAACAGGAAGGAGGTCGAGCTGCGCAACGAGCGCTATCTGGACAGTCTGGGTGCGGGCACGACGGACAGGGTGCGGCAGGTGGAACTCAGTTATGACGTGAGCCGGCTGCAGCTTGACGAAGAGGAACATAAGTATGTGAACGAGCAGTCGCTGGCGGCGGCCGATCTGAAGGTGAAGATGCTCGAGCTGGCCATATTTCGCAAGGGCCTGTCCGAGACGCGCCGTACGCTCGAGGACGCGCGCATCCGTTCGCCCAGGAAGGCGATTCTGACATACGTGAACAGCGAGGTAGGCGCTCAGGTTCAGCAGGGAAGCCGCGTGGCGATCGTCTCGGACCTGTCGCATTTCAAGATCGAGGGCGAGATTGCCGATTCGTATGGCGACCGTATCGCTCCGGGCAGCAGGGCGGTGATCCGGATCGGGCGGGAGCGGATCGGCGGCGTCGTGAGCGACGTCACGCCGCTGTCGCGTAACGGTGTGATTTCCTTCACCGTGCAACTGGAGGACGACAATCACACCCGCCTGCGCTCGGGTCTGAAGACGGACGTGTATGTGATGAACGCGATACGCGACGATGTGCTCCGCATCGCCAACGCGTCGTATTATACGGGCCGGGGGGCGTATGAACTGTTCGCGGTGAGCGACGGGCAGCTCGTGCGGCGCAGGGTGCAGCTTGGGGACAGCAATTTCGAGCACGTGGAGGTCATCGACGGGCTTGAGGAGGGCGACGAAGTTGTCGTGTCGGACATGAGCGAATACGGGCAAAAATCAAAAATACGGCTGAGATAGAGGGAATTTAATATTCAATATTCAAAGATTCAAGATTCGATAATTCAGAGATTTGGCGATTCGGGCGGGAATGTTCGGAATATTCCTGCGCGCCTCGAAATGTAGAGACAGGACATGCCCTGTCTCTACGGCGCATGTACGTATTTTACCGGTCAATACTTCTATATATGTAAAAACATGCGATTTATATGCGATTCTATTATCCACTCGATTTCAAAACCAACACGTCCAAATCATAAATATTCTTAATCGCATTATTTTTTTTGATATATTCTTTGCAGTCTCGAAAAAGTGATTTATTTTTGCGGTCAATTAAATAACAGATTTAAATATATGCATTATATGAACACTCTTTTGACAGGCATCGTCCGGGAACGCGCATTAAGCCTCATGACGGCAGAGCGCAATGCAGACGTGACGGCAGAAATAATGCATATATATAATGTAAGACGCGCGCTTCGCAGAGATATTTCCTTTCAAATGGCAGAGAGCATCGGCTTTTTCACCCGTATATGCAGGGTGATGAAATTATTTCCTCAGAAGATGCAAAAACTGTTTGGAATTATGTGGCATATTTTCGAGACTGCGGAATCATATTCTCGCGAATCTCGCACAGATTCTCGCGACTTCGGCTCAGATTTGCGGGAATATGGCTCATATTCTCGCGACTGCCGCTCAAATTCTCGCGAATATGGCTCAGATTCTCGCGTCTGCGGATCAGATTCCCGGAAATATGACTCAGATATGCGAGTATTTCGCACAGATTTCCGTGAATCTCACACAGATTCCCGCGAATATGACCCGGATATACGGGAATATGAATTATATTCCGCAGAATATGCAGCATAGTTGTAAGACGTAACAATATATGAATGAATTTTTTAATCAGAATAACAGTATTAATTAACAGAAACAAAATGGCAAAATCAATCCCAACAAAAGACACTGAATTTAACGAGAGACAGGAAGTCATCACAGTGAAAACAAAAGCGAATATCACGGCATGGCACATCAATGAACCGTGGTATTCATCGGAACTCACGCCTGCAAAGAGCGAATGGGAAAAGGCATGGGCCGATTATCAGGATCCGGGACAGAGAACGAGAGTAATCACATTCACAAAGCGTGAGAAACGAAAGGCTTATGAGAAGCTGCTGCGCATACTTGTGCAGATGCTGGAGAGCAATCCGGAAGTGACGGACGACGACCGGCGCGCGATGGGCATCGTCATCCGTGACACGACGCGCACACCGGTGAAACCGCCGAAAACCTATCCGGCCTATTCCATCGACACGTCGCTTATTCGCTGCCTCATCATCCTTTTCTGGGATCTTGGGAGCAAGTCGAAGGCAAAGCCGCGTGGAATACACGGAGCCGAGATACGATGGGTGATTCTCGACCATCCGCCGATGTCGGTTGATGAGCTGGTGCACTCATCCTTCGACACACGTTCGCCTTTCGAACTGATGTTCGACGAAAGCGAGCGCGGAAAGTCGGTCTACTTCTGCCTGCGCTGGGAAAACACGCGTGGCGAAAAAGGCCCCTGGAGCGAAATCGTGATGGCAATCATTCCGTGATTTAAAATCCGGAGACGTTTAGTAAGCATGGAGGGAATGTGAGAGCGGGGCGGCCCGTTCTTGCATTTTCTTTGTGGTTTTTTATATATAAACACGGAGACACGGAGGGCACAGAGGGAATATGTGGATGCAGATACGGGGAGATATTAAAACAGGACAGGTTTTCCGTATAAAATTTTGAATCTTGAATATTGAATCTTGAATTTATATACCCTGAGCAGGTGTTTTTAGAATATAATTCTGAATCTCGTGAATCCGTCCGCCCCTGTGCGGAGTGAGAATGTACATCCGTGCTTCAGAAGTACTTCGCGGATGAAGATAAGTCCAAGTCCCTGACCACCCGGCTTTGTCGAGAAGAACGGACTGAAGAGCTTTCCTTCCGTTTCTTCGGATATGCCATGCCCCGTGTCGGCAATTTCGAGCGACAACGGTGATGAGGAGGTGCGAATATAGATAAATCCGTCCGATTCAATTGATTCCGCGGCATTCTTAATGATATTTACCATCACCTGCTCGAACAGCACGGGGTCAATCCCGACAACCGGCGAGATCGCGTCGAGATTCATCACGATTTCAATGCGTCGATTACGGCAAATACTCTCCATGAAGCCCTTACACGCGACGACCAGATCATTCAGCACGACGCGCATGACCTGCGGCTCGGGAATCCGAACCACATCGGCATAGTTGGCAATGAAACGGTTCATGCGATAACAGCGCTCGACGACGATTCGGAGCGCCTCCTGGCTGTCGCGCTCCGTAAGCATCTGTTCGAGCGTGTCAAGCGTCGAAATAATGCCCGCAGTCGTGTTGTTTACCTCGTGCGCAATCATACGCACGACCTGTCCATAGGCTTTCCGTTCCGCCCGCGAGACTTCCTCAGTCAGAAGCTCCATCAGATAGAACGAACGCTGAAAGCCACGGTCGATAAACTTTCCGTGCGTACATTTATATACGCTCGCATCGCTCAGGCGCACGGTCTGCGACCTGTAAGGCTCGAGATGCATGAGCGCCGACGCGACCGGACTGTCGATTTCATCAAGGTGCCGTCCCGCAGATTCGGCGCTCAAACTCAGACCGGTAAATACACGCGCTGCATCATTGAGAGAAAGAATGCGCCCGTCGAAATCGAGAATCATCACCCCAAGCGGCGAAGCGTTTATCAGCAGATCGAGGAAATGATTCTGCTCGCGCACATGCAGACGCTCGTTCTTCAGGTAGTCCATCATGCGGTTAAAGACCTCCACAATGCGATCCGCCTCGGGCTGCCCGACACGTCGCAGGCGCGACCCGAAATCCTGCTCCTTAAGCAGATCCATCCCGTCGCCAATAATATGCAGCGGCTTGATAATCTTGCGATAAAAAAGTAGAAGATAGACGAGCGTAAATATCGTCAGCGCTTCGAGCGCCAGAAACAGGTACAGATTTGCCGTCCGAAGCGCAAACCAGGCGATCACCGACAGCGCAATGATAAGAATCGCGCTCAGAATACGAAAAAGAACACCGATTTTCATAGCCTTCCGCCCTTAGCGCCCCGTTTGTATGCCATATTTTTCCAGCCGCCTGTACAGCGCTGCGCGACTGATGCCCAGCTCGCGCGCCGCGTGAGACAGATTGCCCGCATTCTTGTCCAGCGCCCTGAGAATCGACTGCCGCTCCATCTCGTCCAGCGTAAGTCCTTCTGCCGTCGCGCCGTTACCATGCAGCGCGTCGGGCCTCTCGCTCGCCTGCTCGCCAATATCATCCGCATCAATGCGCGTCTTTCCCGAAATCAGCAGCGTCCGTTCGATCAGATTCTTCAGCTCGCGCACATTGCCGGGATAAGGCAGGCGGCAAAGGAACGAATACGCCGCATCGGTGAAATCGACCTTCGGACGGTTGCTCTGCCGCGCCTGCCTGTCGGCAAAATAGCGCGCCAGCAGCGGAATATCATCCCGCCGTTCGCGGAGTGGAGGCAGATGAATGGTAATCAGATTGATCCTGTAAAACAGATCTTCGCGAAAAGTGCGCATCGCAATCATCTGCTTCAGATCCACATTCGTCGCACTCACGACGCGCACGTCCACCTTGCGCGGACGGCTGTCACCCAGCGGTTCAAACGTCTGATCCTGCAGTACGCGCAGCAGTTTCACCTGACACGACATGTCAAGATCGCCGATTTCATCCAGAAAAATGGTACCCCTGTCCGCCATCTCGAATCGCCCCGTGCGATCGGCGTATGCATCTGTGAAAGACCCCTTTTTATGTCCAAACATCTCGCTCTCAAACAGGCTGTGCGAGACGCCCCCAAGATTTACCTTGACAAACGGATGCGCCGACCGCAGACTGTTGGCGTGAATTGCCTCGGCAACAAGCTCCTTCCCGGTACCATTCTCGCCCGTAATGAGTACCGACGCGTGTGTCGACGCAATCCGCGACACCGTTCCAAGCACGCGCATCAGCGCCTCGCTCCGCCCGATAATCTTCTCGAAATGAAATCTCCTGTCCGCCTCCGAACGTTCCAGCGGCACGTCGTCCTCATCCTTCGGTACGTGCAGCGCAAGCGCCGTCCGTATGGAATTGATCAGCATAAGGTTATTCCAAGGCTTAGTCACGAAGTCGAACGCCCCCGCCCGCATTCCCTCGACCGCCAGCGCGATGGAACCCCACGCCGTTATCAGAATCACAGGCACATCGGGGCAAAACACTCTAATCTGCCGCAGCAGCCGAAGCCCCTCCTCGCCCGAAGTTGCCAGACTGAAATTCATATCCATCAGAATCAGCCCGGGCTGCCTCGCACGCACGAATGCCAGCGCCGCCTCCGGGCCGGAAGCCTCTTCCGTCTCGAATCCGGCACGCTTCAGCACGAAACCGAGCGACGAACGCACCGCTGCATCATCGTCCACTATCAGTATCACTTTCATTTTTGCAAGAATTTACTGTGAATAATACTGCCGCAAAGATGCAAATATTAATACAGCCTCCATCCCCTTTTGCCTCCGATTTTATTCCATTATTATTTATTAACGCCCTCAGCGACTCAGACGCTCAAAATCGGCATCCAGACTCGAATCCGACAGGAAATCATACAGCGTCACGCTCCTTATATTGTAATAATAGTTCCAGTATCTGTACAGTTCCTGAATATGCTTCAGCCGTGCATCATCTTTAGATGTACGCGCGTCATTCAAGTCCAGAATATTGATACGCCCCGTCAGAAACGTCTCAATCGAAGTGAGATACCGCCGTTCGGCAATGAGATCCGCCTGTTCTGCAATCTCCAGTTGCCCTGCCTGGTTGTTAAAATTCTCCACCAGCAGAAAAACATTCTGATTAAAGTTCATCTGTTCCTGTTTATTTTTCGACAGAAGCACATCCCGGTTCGACTCCGCGACCTTCACCTTTCCCTTCCGCTTCCCCCAGTCCAGAAGAGGAATCGAAACGCCCACTTCGACGATCTGATTGCCGCGCAGCCGGCTGTAAGCCTCGCCCGGAATCCGGTCCTGACCGGTATAGCCGACGGAAGCATACAGATCAATGCTCCGCTGATTCCCTTTCGCCGTCGCCACCTGAAAATCGGCTTCCAACTGCATGCGCATAATGCGTTTGGCGAAAGCATTGTTTTCAATCGCTTTCTCCAGCACGCGATTATAGTCCATCCGAAACGGCGGCGTTTTCTCCGGCATCACAGGCACAATCGAATCCCCTTCGCCCAGACTCAGAAAAGCGCGAAGACGAAACATTTGCGCGTTAAGATTCGACTGCGCCTCCGTTACGCTCCCCTTAGCCTGCAGCGCAGACAGCTTCAACTGCATCAGCTCGCTTTCCGAAATGTGTCCGATCTTCCGTTTCGCGATAGCAATCTCGTACAGTTTGTCGGCATTTTCGAGATTCTGGTATGCGATCGACAGATTCTCTTTCGCATTTAAAAGATTGAAAAAATAACTGATCGCAGCCAGCGTCACATTTTCCACACTTTCGATGTAGGCCGCTTTCGCCTCCCTGTAGCGCAGCGGCTCGATGCGTCGCAGCCATTTCTGACGGTTCACTCCGAAAATCGGCTGGGTAAAAGTAAGTCCGAGAGGGATACTCATGTATTCGCTATAGGCACCCGCGCCCATTTGACGGGTGAAATCGAGCGAAGTACTGAGAGAAACCTTCCCGCCTGTCAGTGCGATATTCTGATCTGCAGAAATCTTGCCCGAAAGCCCTAACCAATTGTTCTGTACATAAGTATATGCGCCGTCGGCCTGCTGGTATTTCCCGTAACTGTTGCTGTAGGCAGGCAAAGTCCCGGTAAAGTTGACTTCCGGCAGTTGATCCGCCTGATGCGTGCGATATTCCCAGTAAGCCGTGCGAAGCTCGTTTAGAGCCACTGCCGCATCTACCGACTGAAGCTGGGCCAGACGGATAGCTTCCGTCAGCGAAAGCTCCACCGCGTCGTCACCCTCCTCCGCCGAAAAAGCAGCCGCACAATATGCAAAAGCGAGCGCAAGAAAAAAAAGTCTTTTCATTCCTGTGTTTTCAGGAACAGGAAACAAAAGATATGCCAAAAACGTATTTGCTTGATTACACTACATTTTACGGTTTGCGGGAGTGTTCGGTTTCGAACAGTGTGTTCGATTTCGGAGACATTCGCTTATTGTTTATTTTAACGATTTTCAATAGAGACAATCGCATTGTCGAAAAATGGTTTTACATCTGATTTTTCATTATGTTAAGGTGACAATAAGGATTGTCGTCTTATTGTATTCACTACAATTTGCAATTCATTACGTTTCATATATTTAACATGATTATCTTTGACGGTATGTTGTTTGTGTCGATTTTCTATTTTATATTTGCATCCGGTTTAATAGCAAAATAATGCTCAGCCATGAAGACAAATTTTATTCATACATACGTTTCAGTAGATTGCGTCGTTTTTGGGTTTGATGACGACCAGCTTAACGTGTTGCTGGTACAGTTTGACCGTGAGAAAATCGGAAACAAAAGTCTGAAGCTGCCGGGTAGTCTGATTTATAATCATGAAGATGTGGACGCCGCTGCTCAGCGTATTCTGTTTGAATTGACGGGCATCAAGCGAATGAATCTGAGGCAATTTCGATGTTTTGCTTCACCGGACCGCGCCAGTCACCCCGACGACATCAAGTGGATGGATAAAGCCTATCTTCCGAATATAAAACGGTTGATTACAGTATCTTACCTGTCACTGTGCAAGATTGACAAAAAGTTGAACAACGTGTCGAAATACAAATCGACGCAATGGAGCCGGCTGAACGAGCTGCCGCAGATGCCATTCGACCACAACCTGATTGTGAAGACGGCGCGCAAGGAGATCGAACGCTGGGTGGAGCACGACCCTGCCATCGTGTTCGAATTGCTGCCGCAGAAATTTACTATCAGTCAGTTTCATGCACTGCATGAAGCGGTGTATAACCGGAAAATCGACATCCGCAATTTTCATAAGAAAGTGAAAAACATGCCTTACATTGTCGCGCTGGAAGAAAAGCAGAAAAACGTGAAGCACCGCGCAGCACGTTATTACAAATTTGACAAAACGATTTACAAGACAACTAAAAAACAATTTATCATACTTAATTCTAAACACTTATGAGATATTTATGTGGCTATGACATAGGAAGTTCGTCCGTCAAGGCGTGTCTGGTAGACGCGGAGAGCGGCGCAATTGTGGCTTCGGATTTTTTCCCGAAGGAGGAGATGAAAATTACGGCAGTCAAGTCCGGCTGGGCCGAACAGGAGCCGTCCGACTGGTGGGCGAATCTGAAGCTGGCGCATCAGTCGGTGATGCAGAAATCAGGCGCTAAAGGCGATGATATTCTGGCTATTGGCGTGACGTGGCAGATGCACGGGCTGGTACTGACGGACAAGGACAAGCGGGTGCTTCGGCCCTCTATTATCTGGTGCGACAGCCGTGCTGTACCGTATGGCGAGAAAGCGTTCGACGTCATCGGCGGAGAAAAATGCCTCTCGCATCTGTTGAACTCGCCGGGTAATTTCACGGCGTCTAAGCTGGCATGGGTGAAGGAACATGAACCGCATGTTTTTGAGCGAATTGACAAACTGATGCTGCCCGGTGACTATATTGCCATGAAGTTGACGGGCGACATTGTGATGACCATTGAGGGCCTGTCGGAAGGCATTTTCTGGGACTTCAAAACGAATGCGCTTTCAGATGACGTGCTGGACTATTACGGCATACCGCGCAGTTTTTTCCCTGAAATAAAGCCTGTTTTCGGCACACAGGGATACGTTTCGGCCGAGGCGGCCAGAGAACTCGGATTGAAAGAAGGCATCCCGGTAGCGTACCGTGCAGGGGATCAGCCTAACAATGCGCTGTCTCTCAATGTATTCGAACCGGGCGAAATCGCTTCCACGGCAGGTACTTCGGGCGTGGTGTACGGCATTCTGGACAAGCTGAACTATGATCCGCAGTCGCGCGTAAACACCTTTGCACATGTCAACTATACGCCTGAGCAGATTCGGCTTGGTGTGTTGCTCTGCATCAACGGGACGGGGATTCTGAACTCGTGGATGAAGCGGAATCTGGCGGTCGAGGGTCTTTCGTACGACGAGATGAACTGGCTTGCCGCGCAATCGTCTATTGGAGCGAAAGGACTGTCTATTATTCCATTCGGCAATGGAGCCGAGCGTGTGCTTGGAAACAGAGATGTCAACTGTTCGCTGCACGGCATCAATTTCAATATCCATGACCGAAAGGACGTGCTGCGCGCTGCGCAGGAAGGTATCGTATTTTCGTACGAATACGGCATGGAGATTATGCGCGAAATGGGCATGCAGATTCACACCGTCAAGGCGGGTCATGCAAACATGTTTCTCAGTCCCGTTTTCGGACAGACGCTGGCGGGCATAAGCGGCGCGACGATAGAGCTGTACAATACCGACGGCGCGGCAGGCGCAGCCAAAGGCGCCGGTATCGGCGCCGGCATCTACGCCTCGAACAGGGAAGCGTTTGCCGGCCTTGAGAAGCTGGCTGTTATCGAGCCGGATACGGCAGGCGCTACCGCTTACCGCGAAGCGTACGAAAGATGGAAGCCGCTGGTGGCGAAGTGTAAATAATATAATGTAAGGATGAGAAAATCGTTTTTTTCTATCGGATGGGTCTGTCTGGCAATGTCCTGCACGCAGGTTCCGCAGATTAGCTGGGTAAGTACGACGCCCGAAAGTGGTTTTGCGGAGCAGCCGGCCCTTGCGTTCGTCGCGGCGGCGGAAGACGGAGAGGCGGATGTGACGGTATTGACCGACCATACGCTGCAGGAAATCGACGGTTTCGGCGGATGTTTTAACGAGCTGGGCTGGGTGACGATAGCGTCGCT
>JAIRZY010000036.1 GCA_031266995.1 Tannerella sp. | reverse complement strand
CCGATCAGTTCTGTCGTAACTTTTCAGAACCGGAGCCGATTCCGATCAGTTCAGTCGTAACTTTTCAGAACCGGAGTCGATTCCGATCAGTTCAGTCGTAACTCTTCAAAACCGGAGCCGATTCCGATCAGTTCAGTCGTAACTTTTCAGAACCGGAGCCGGTTCCGATCAGTTCTGTCGGAACTTGCGGCAAGGTTACCACCCACAGTGGCAAATCTCCCGGAACTTCCGGCAAGGTTGCCACTCATGGTGGAAAGTCTCCCGGATTTTCCGGCAGGATGTCCCCTCGTGGGGGACGGTCTGCCGCAACTTGCGGCAGAGAATGCGCTAATGGACATTTCGGGTTTATTCCGTCTTTTGTCAGAGACGAAGCGATACTTCAACCGATAAGCGGGCGGAAGTTTATCCTGTACGGGCAGTTGATTCATTCAATTGCCTGTTTTTTTTCGGGCTGTTGCCCGAAGACGGTTCGAGTAACGGAATCAAAACAAATGTTATTTCATCCCCTCCCGTTTTTTGCCGTATCCCATTTCCGGAAGACAGCCGGAGGAGAAGAATGTGAAAAGACGTAAAGGATATGTCTCCTGCGCAGGCCATGTATGGTGTTTCGAGTTTGAGGCCATTTAGTTCTAAAAGATGCCGGCCTGCAGGAGAGTTGCAACCCCGTCCCCGTGCGAAGTATACAGGTCGCTCCACAGAGGCGTCAGGAGTGGCCGTCGGGGAAAATATAAAAATGAGATATTCATGAAAAATATTTTTTAATTTATGGATTTCTGATTTGTTTTATTTCCTCGAATCTTCGCCTTCCCCGAATTTTGATTTTTCAAAAAATTGATTTCTTTTAGCCCGAATCATTGATGTTTATATATAAATAAGAACATATCGTTATGATAGTTTATGCCATTTTTGGCATTTTTACGCTTATTAATATTCGATTTTATTTTACATTTGCTCCTGAAATATATATTTCTGAATGTTTAACCTCAAACTCATTTTGTATGAAAGAAAAAGCAATTTTTTTTATTGAAAACTCCTCCGGCCTTGTACGAAAGGCGGGGTTACTGTCTTTGATGATGGTTTTTTGTGTGATGACTGTATTCGCACAACTGACGGTCAAAGGTAAAATTCTGGACGAAACGGGCGAGACGATCATTGGCGCCAATATTCTGGAGAAAGGTACCATGAACGGGACTGTATCCGATATGGACGGGAATTACTCCCTCGTCGTCCAGAATGGCCAGAGAGCGGTGCTCCACTTTTCGTATGTGGGCTATAACACGCTGGAAGAGAATGTCGACGGACGCGGCACGATAGACGTGACGCTGGAACCGTCGGTAGTGAACCTCGGCGAAGTGGTGGCGATCGGTTACGGTACGCAGACGCGTCGCCAGATCACCGGCTCGGTAGCCAACGTCTCGGAAGAGAATTTTAACAAAGGCATTACGCGCGACGCGGCAGACCTGCTGCAGGGCAAAGTGGCCGGTCTGACGGTTACGAGCGGTTCGGGCGACGTCACCCGCGGCAGCCAGATACGCCTGCGCGGTACGTCTACCCTGATGAACGACCAGGGCCCGATGATCGTGGTCGACGGCATCCCCGGCGGCGACATGTCGACCGTCTCGCCTTCGGACATCGAGTCCGTCTCCGTGCTGAAGGACGCTTCTTCGCAGGCGATCTACGGTTCGCGCGCTGCGGGCGGCGTCATCCTGATCACGACCAAGCGCGGCTCGGGCGTGAAGACGCAGATCACGTATGACGGATACGTGTCTGCCGACGTGGTGTCCAACAAGCCTCACCTGCTGAACGCTGCAGAATGGCGCGACGTCAACCGCAAGCTCGGCAACGACGTCAGCGGCATCGACCGCTACGGCTCCGGCGTGGCGACCGACTGGCTGGGCGAAATGTTGCGTACCGGTTTTTCGCAGAATCACGCGCTGTCCATGTCCGGCGGCGGCTCGAAAAACAATTATCGCGCGTCCTATACCTTCCTGGACAGGAACGGCATTGCGCGCGATAACTACATCAGGCGGCACAGTTTCCGCTTCCAGTTCCAGCAGCGCGCCATTAACGACCGTCTGCGCGTAGACCTGACCGGATCGGCGACCATTACCGATCTGCGCATGCCTTTCCGCGACGACTTTATTCTGGCTTACAACATGCCGCCGGTGCACCCTGTCAGACATGCGGACGGTAGCTGGAATACCGACATGTTCGGCCAGTATGACCAGGGCAACCCGGTCCAGAATCAGGAGGAGAATTATAATCTCATGAAGAATAATTATTTCTATGGCGCGGGTAATATCCAGTTCGACCTCATGGAGGGATTGAATGCCAAGGTACATTTATATAAAAGTGTATTCAGCATGGATCGCAGCCAGTGGCTGGCGCCGACAAACTCCCGCGGACGCGGCAGCAACGGCGAGGCCATAAGGGAGGGCCGGACGATGGAACGCGAACTGATGGAGTGGACGCTGAACTACAACAATGAGTTTGGAGACAAACACAGCGTCGACGCCATTGCCGGCTATTCGTGGGAGGTCAACAGTAACCAGACTCAATATGCGCTGGCCAGCGACTTCGCCGTGTCGTCGATGGGTGCCAACAGCATACAGAGCGGCAACCTGCTGCGGGTGAGCAACGTGAAGTCGTCGAAGGACGACTACAAACTGATCTCCTTCTTTGCCCGCGGCCACTACAGCTACGACAACAGGTATATGGTCACGGCAACGGTTCGCCGGGACGGTTCGTCCAAGTTCGGCGCCAACCACAAGTGGGGTCTGTTTCCTTCCGCCTCGGCCGCATGGGGCATCACGCAGGAAGATTTCATGAAAGACATCTCATGGCTCAACGACCTGAAACTCCGCGTCGGCTATGGCATCACCGGTAATCAGGACGGCCTGCAACCGTACAGGACGCTCGAGCTTTACGAGGCATCCGGCACTTATTACGACAACGGCAGCCAGTCCATTGCCTACCGCGTGTCGCAGAATGCGAATCCCGACCTGAAATGGGAAGAGACGTCCATGTTCAACGTCGGCCTTGACTTCTCGCTCTTCAGCGGTCGCGTCGGCGGTACCGTCGAATGGTATAACAAGCGGACGACGGACATGATATACCGCTACCGGGTGCCGACGCCCACTTTCGTATACGACCGCATCTATGCCAACGTGGGCGACATGGTCAATAAGGGTGTCGAACTGCTGCTGAACATCGACGTGGTGCGCAGCCGCACGTTCAACTACAACACTTCGATCAATCTGGCTCATAATAAAAACGAGATCACCCGCCTCTCCAACAACCTCTACACCACCGACCGCATCTATACGGGCGACCCGTGGATACGGGGCGGCTCGGGTGTCACTTCGCATGTCGTGGAAGAGGGTCGCCCCGTGGGACAGTTCTTCATGCTCAAGGCCGAGAAGAAGCTGGACGCGAACGGCAAGCTCCAGATCATTGACGTGAACGGCGACGGACAGTTCACGGACGACGACCGCACCTACGTCGGCAACGCGCAGCCCGACCTGACCTTCGGCTGGAACAACAGTTTTAGCTGGAAGAGCTGGGACGCCAGCTTTTTCATCCGCGGAACCGTCGGCAACGACGTGCTCAACAATCCCCTTGCCGCCTACGGCAACAATACCTACATATCGGGAGCCAATGCGATCATGAACGACAACCTGCTGAAGTTTACGGAAAACTCGCGCGTGTGCTCTTTCTTCCTCGAAGACGCTTCGTTTGCCCGCCTCGACAATATGGCCGTCGGCTATACCTTCAATACCGCGAAATCGAGCTGGCTTGACAGGGCGCGTGTCTACGTGGCGGCTCAGAATCTGTTCGTGATCACGGCCTACAAGGGTCTGGACCCCGAGGTAGAGCTTTTCCGCGGCAATGCGACCGACGACGATGCCGGACTGTCGCCCGGCATCGAAGCGCGCAACTATTTCCCCAAAGCCCGCTCATTTACGTTTGGAATAAACTTAACATTTTAACAGGACAGAATTATGAAAAAGAATATAAACATATTGTTTGCAGGCATCATCGCATGGATGATGTGCATGACGTCGTGTACGAATCTGGACGAGAGCGTGTATGACAAGCTTCCGGCCGACCGTTTCGGAAGTACGGAAATCGAGGTGAAGGCCTTGATGGGCACGGTCTACAACACGATGAAAACCTACTGGCCGAGCAACTTCATGTATCTTTCCGAATGTGGAGGGTCGATGGCCGTCACGCCGACCCGTTTCGGCGGCGACTGGTACGACGGCGGACAGTATCGCGAAATATACACGCACACGTGGACGGGCATGACGCAAGTCGTCCGCGACTCGTGGAGCGCGGCCTCTACCGCCCTCGGTACCTGCAACGCAACGATCGACGTGCTGAAAAAATCCGGATTCATGACCGACGCCCAGAAGACCGAAAACGTGGCCGCGATGCGGGGCGTGCGCGCCTTCTGGATCTATGCCATGATGGACTGCTGGGGCAACGTCCCTCTGGTCACCGACTATCAGGACAAGGTGTTGCCCGCCAACCGGCCGCGTCAGGAAGTATTCGACTGGCTCATTCAGGAGGTAACGGAAATCGCCGGGCAGTGTCCCGAAGGGAGCTACGGGAACTACGGCAAGTTCACCCGCGGCTCTGCCCAATTTCTGCTGGCCAAGCTCTACCTGAACGCCGAGGCATGGGGCGTCAGCGTGTCCGGCGATGCCTGGCAGCAGTGCATCGCCGCGTGCGACCAGGTGCTGGGCATGGGCTACGTGCTGGAACCGGACTTCAAAACCAACTTCGGAATCAGCGACCGCTCGCGCGAAGGCATCTTCACGATCTGCTTCAGCGAATCGGATACGCAGGACGAGAACCAGTTGATGAACCGTACGCTTCACTATGCCGACAACCTTGCCGACGGCTCGCTCTACAGCGCATGGAACGGCATCTGCGCGCAGCCGGACTACGTGAAACTCTTCGACACCGAAGACCCGCGCTACGAAACGACCTTCCGCATCGGCCTGCGCAGGAACATCAATACGGGCGAGATACTGACGACCGGACAGGGCGATCCGCTGAACTATACCGTTGACTTCAACTTTATTCCGGGCACGGAATACGATGGCGGTCCGTGGGCCGCCGTCGTGCAGGAAGCCGGCGCGCGCTGCCAGAAGTGGCCGTACTCGACGAGCCTGACCAACGCGATGGGGAATCATTTCCACATCTTCCGCCTGGCGGACATCTATCTGACAAAGGCCGAAGCGCTGCTGCGCTCCGGAGGCGATGCCGCGGAAGCGACGCGCCTGGTAAACGCCATCCGCGAAAGGGCTTACGGCAATGCCGACCACAACCGCACCGCCGTCACGCTCGAACAGATCGCGCTGGAGCGCAAGTTCGAGCTGGCATGGGAAGCCTGGTCGCGTCAGGACGACATCCGTTTCGGCACGTTTGAAACGCCGGCGTGGAGTGCCTCCAACTGTCAGCGGATCACGGGTGCGCACCTGAAGCTCTATCCCGTTTCGCAGACGGCATGGCAAACCAACCAGCATCTGGTGCAGAATCCCGGCTATCCGTCCTTCAAATGAAAATGAACCGGCGCAACCCGGATTATGACTGACTCGCAAAGGGAAGGCGTCCAGACAGGTATGGGCGCCTTCCTGTTTTTCGGGGATATTCGTTGAATCTCCCGGCAAATCATGACGCACACGGTATAAAACAGGTATGGAAGGGGCAAAATGTATCGCTGCATCGGACAAATGTATCGCTACATTGGCAAAATGTATCGCTGCATTGGCTCAATGTATCGCTACATTGGTGTAATGTATCGCTGCATTGGTGCAATGTATCGCAACATTGGTGCAATGTATCGCTGCATTGGCGTAATGTATCGCTACATCGGTGCAATGTATCGCTGCATTGGCCCGATGTATCGCTGTATTTTGCCGTCATTTCATGCTTTGGCGGCCATAGCTGAGTTACGAAATAACCGGATGACTGTATTTTATAATTTTCAAATCCTTGAATTTTGAAATCATTGAATCCCCCGGTCCGGGCGCAAAACCGTGCTGCGCACAGAATGGAACAAAAAGAGACGGGCCTCGCGACCCGCCTCTCCGTTGTTCTACCAGGGCTCGAACCTGGAATTTCAGGACCAGAATCTGACGTGTTACCATTACACCATAGAACAATTCCTGTTTTGCGCTGCAAAAATACATCATTTTTGAAACGCTCCCAAATATTTTGCCGTAATTTATGCAGTTTTTTTTCAAACCGCGAAATAGCGCAAAAAATTGCAGCCGTTCTGAATAAAATAATCTATATTTGTGCGCTCGGAAAGGAAAGTAAAAGCATGGATCAAACAAAATCCCTTGTGGAAGCCGTAGTGAGAGGTTTACAGGAAAAAAAAGGGAAAAAGACAGTCAAAGTAGACTTAAGCCTGCTCACGGGCGCAATTTGCGAATATATGATTGTGTGCGAAGGAAGTAGCCTTACGCAACTCTCGTCGCTTACCGATTCGGTATGGGAGGTTGTGCGCAGGGATACGGGCGAGAAACCGCTGTCGATCGACGGCGGGCGCAATTCCACATGGATCGGGATAGACTATGGCACGGTTATTGTACACATCTTCATGCCCGAACAGCGTGCGTTCTACAATATCGAAACGCTCTGGGCTGACTCCGTGATTACGGAAATTTCGGATAATGAATAAATTACTTAACTAAAACGTATGAACGAAAGTAGCAATAATCTGTCTCCGAAGAACGGCAAGCCAAGGCTTCGCTTCAATGCATACTGGCTCTACGGACTGCTGTTTCTGGGACTGATGGCCCTCTTCATGACGAACGATTTCGATTCGACCAAAGAACTGGGCTGGACGGAATTTCGCGCGCTGGCACAAAAAGACGTGTTCGAAAATATTGTCGTTTTAAACAAAAAAAACATGCTGGAAGCCACCGTCCGCAACAGCGAGAAGCCGGCAGTCTTCAGCAGCGACGACATACGCAAAGGCATCGGCAGCAATGTGACAGTCAGGATCCCCTCGCCGGATAAATTTTCCGATTTCTACGACAAAGCCGTTCAGGAGCATGGCATTAAGACCAAAGTCAGTTTCAAGGAAAGCGACGACATGTTCTGGAACATCATCTATTCGCTGGCTCCCTTTATCTTCATCATCCTGATATCGTTTTTCATCATGCGGCGCATGGCGGGCGGCGGCAATGCGGGCGGCGTGTTCAACGTCGGCAAGTCGAAGGCACAGCTTTTTGATAAAGATTCGCATACGAGAATCACCTTCCGTGACGTCGCAGGACTTGCCGAAGCCAAGCAGGAAGTGGAGGAAATCGTTTCGTTTCTGAAGAATCCGAACAAATATACCGAACTGGGCGGGAAAATCCCCAAAGGAGCATTGCTGGTAGGCCCTCCGGGCACGGGCAAGACGCTGCTGGCAAAGGCCGTGGCCGGAGAGGCGAATGTACCGTTCTTCTCCCTGTCAGGCTCCGACTTCGTCGAGATGTTCGTCGGCGTGGGCGCGTCGCGCGTGCGCGATCTGTTCCGTCAGGCGAAGGAGAAAGCGCCGTGCATCGTCTTCATCGACGAAATCGACGCCGTAGGACGCGCGCGGGGCAAGAATGCGAACATAAACAGTAACGACGAGCGTGAAAACACGCTGAACCAACTGCTTACCGAGATGGACGGCTTTGCCTCGAACAGCGGTGTCATCATCCTGGCAGCGACTAACCGTGCAGACGTGCTGGACAAGGCGCTACTGCGCGCCGGACGGTTCGACCGGCAGATACATGTCGAGCTGCCCGACCTGAACGAACGGAAGGAGATATTCGGCGTACACCTGCGTCCGATTAAAATCGACCGGACGGTCGACGCCGACTTTCTGGCGCGTCAGACGCCCGGCTTTTCGGGCGCCGACATTGCCAACGTCTGCAACGAAGCTGCGCTGATCGCCGCCCGCAACGGAAAGAACTTTGTACAGAAAGAGGATTTCATGAATGCCGTAGACCGCATCGTGGGCGGGCTGGAAAAGCGTTCGCGCATCACGACGGCCAGGGAACGGAAAACGATTGCCTATCACGAGGCGGGACACGCATCGCTCAGTTGGGTGCTGGAGCACGCTAATCCGCTGGTGAAGGTCACCATCGTCCCGCGCGGCAAAGCGCTTGGCGCGGCATGGTACCTGCCGGAAGAGAGGCAGATCACAATGCGCGAGCAATTGCTCGACGAGATTTGCGCCACGCTGGGCGGACGGGCGGCCGAAGAGGTGTTCCTCGGTGAAATATCGACAGGCGCATCCAACGACCTCGAACGTGTGACGAAGCAGGCCTACGCCATGGTCGTCTATTTCGGGATGAGCGAGAAACTACGAAACCTGAACTATTACGACTCCTCCGGTCAGGACTGGGGATTTACGAAACCTTACAGCGAAGAGACCGCAAAAGTGATCGACGAGGAGGTGAAAAGCATCGTAAACTCGCAGTACGAGCGTGCCAAGTCTACCCTTTCGGAATATGCGGAAAAACATAATTTGCTGGCAGAGAAATTGCTGGAATCCGAAGTGATTTATTCGGAAGACATGGAACACATTTTCGGCAAGCGCCAGTGGGTCTCCCGCTCGCAGGAGATTCTGGAACAGAAAGAACGGGAAAACGCAGGGTAAATCCTGACTTGGTTGACTATAATATTGAGGTATTGAAGAATATACTGGTACGGTCGCTGACCGGAATTGTTTGCGTGCTGGCAATCAGCGGGTCGATTTATTTCCATCCGTACGCTTTCGTGTCGCTTTTTGCGGTGATTGCCGGGCTGGGGCTGGGGGAGTTCCATGCTCTGGCAGGTTATCGCAAAATGCGGTGGCTCAGCGTGTCCGGAGGTATGTATCTCTTTGTCGCATCGTTTTTATATGCGGGCGGATATGCGGGCGGATACGTCTTCCTGCCTTACATATTGCTGCTGCAACTGATTCTGGTGCGGGCGCTGTACCTCAAAATCGAGAATCCCGTCGGCGAATGGGCGATGACGCTATTTGCGCAACTGTATTGCGCGGGTTTCCTTTCGCTGTTCAATTTCATTGTTTTTGACCCGCAAACAGGCGACTATTCACCGTATTACGCATTGCTTATTTTTGTCTTCGCATGGCTGAACGATACCAGCGCCTACATGACAGGGACGGCGTTTGGCCGGCACAGGATGATTGAGCGCATCTCGCCCCAGAAGTCGTGGGAGGGGTTCGCGGGCGGTTTTGCCGTCACGCTGGCGGTGTCTATACTGTTCGCCGGACTGTTTTCCGGCCTGATGGAGTGGTATCACTGGCCTGTTATGGCGATCATTGTGGTCGTTTTTGCCACGTGGGGCGACCTGGTAGAATCGCTGATTAAGCGCAATTTCGGCGTGAAGGATTCCGGGAAACTGTTGCCTGGACACGGCGGCATACTGGACCGCCTGGACAGCATCATTCTGACGGTCCCGGTCATTTACGTTTATATCGAGTGCTTCATTCGAAATTGAAAGTAAGGACAATCATCCGCGACGTGGCTCGCGAAAGGGCTTGCGAATATTTGCGGTCCACTTCTTGAATTAGGTCGCTTCTGTCTTTTTCCAGCACATCCGCCAGCCCGAAGCAGAATTTTATTTCGGGACAGAACTTGAAATACGGCAGGTACATGTCGCATCCGAATCCAAATTCAAGACCGTAATCCAGTCCTTTCAGCAGTAACGGATTGCCTTTCTTGCGCCCGACATCGAGCGAGGCAAATACCCCGCCAAGCATGTAAGGACGGAAGTTGTTGAGGCGAAGCGACGCGTATTTGACGTCTAACGGAAACATGATGTAGTTGGAGCGGGCGGAGGTCTCGAAAATCTCGCCAGTCTTCTGTTCGACGAAGGTAAAGTCCTTGTTGCCAAAATGAACGGTCGGCGTGAGACGCAAATTGATATAGGAATTGACGGCCATGTCGCCGATCACTCCCACACTGAACCCCGGCGCGTATCCCGGTATTTCGGCAAACCATACCTCGCCGTCGGGACCGGCTGCACCGCTGTGGGTGAGTATCAAATCCTGCGTATGAAAGCCGATATGAAATCCCAAATGGTAGCGTTTCATATCAGCATACGGCTGGTTTTTAGGTCTCTGCCTTTGTGCCAGCATACTCGGTGCGGCGATGCCGCATATACATAATATCAGTATGAACCGTCTCAATGCCATGTTGTTTGTTATGACTATAACGAAGGTCAGGACAAGATATTGTCGGGAGGCGATGAGAAAAATATGGCTGGAAATTTTTTTTATGTATGAATAAAGTTTAATTTTGCGGCGTATTAACTCCAAATATTGAAAAAAATGGCTTATGTAATTAGTGAAGATTGTATTGCTTGTGGGACTTGTATTGATGAATGTCCTGTAGAGGCTATCTCTGAAGGTGACATTTATCATATCGATCCCGAAATGTGTACGGATTGTGGCACATGCGCCGATGCATGCCCGACCGAAGCAATACATCCGGCTTGACAGCGCGGATCAATGCATTTTAGAGCGCAGGGGGCGGAGTTTCGCTCCCTGTGTTTTTTATGACAGGAAGGGCTTTAGATTCGAAATTTAGGATTTGGCGATTCCGGGATTCATAATTTCATGCATTTTTTCGCATGCAAGCAAAAAAACGCTTACTTTGTACGCCGTATTAATTAATTTTTTGCAGATGATGAATAGTAGTAATGCATATTCGAAAGAGCACATCCGTTTCGCGATGCTGACGTTTTTCCTCGCGCAGGGGCTGTGTTTTTCTACGTGGGCAAGTCGCATCCCGGACATAAAAGCGATTTTCACCGACGATCCGCTGCTGTGGGGCTGGATTCTGTTCATGATACCCGTTGGCAAGTTTGTGGCCATTCCGCTGGCGGGCTATTTGGTATCGAAGCTCGGCAGTCGTATCATGGTGCAGGTAAGCGTGCTGGGGTACGCCGCGGCGCTGTTGAGCATCGGCGTCGTTTCGCATGTGTATGTGCTGGGCGCTTGCCTGTTCTGCTTCGGCGTATTCTGGAATCTGTGCGATATTTCGCTGAATACGCAGGGTATCAGCATTGAACGCCTGTTCGGGCGGACGATTATGGCGACGTTTCATGGCTGCTGGAGCTTGGCCGCCTGCCTCGGCGCACTGACGGGTTTCCTGATGATACTCGTCGACGTACCGCCGACGTGGCATTTTGTGATGGTTGCGGCCGTGATCGTGCTGATTGTCCTCTTCGGGCGGAAATATCTGCAGAACGACGCGCCTGTGGCTTCGTCCGTTCCTGCAGATGCGGCGGAAAAGAAGGCGCCGCCGGCGCTGTGGAGTTTCGTTCGCCGTCCCGAACTGCTGCTGATTCAATTGGGCATTGTCAGCCTGTTTGCGCTGATCGTCGAAAGCGCGATGTTCGACTGGAGCGGGCTGTACTTCGAATCGGTTATCCATGCGCCCAGGTCGTTACAGATAGGCTTCCTCGTGTTCATGGTGATGATGACGGTGGGACGCTTTCTCACTAACTATGCATATGGTAAACTGGGGAAACAGCGGGTACTGCAACTGGCCGGTCTGCTGATCTTTGCCGGCTTCTTTGCGTCTGCTCTGCCGGGAAGCTTGCCCGCCTCAATGACGGCGAAGGTCGTCATGATTTCGTCGGGATTTATGCTGGTCGGGCTGGGTATCTCCTGCATGGTGCCGACGGTATACAGTTTCGTTGGAGCAAAGTCGAAAATCCCTGTCGGAATGGCGCTTACTATCCTGTCGAGTATCAGTTTCATTGGCTCGCTCGTCGCTCCGCCGCTGATTGGCGCTATCTCGAAGGCGTTCAACATGCAGTATGCCTATATCGTCGTTGGATTGCTCGGGCTGTGCATCCTGCTGATGACGACGTTTTGCCGTGTGTTCAGGACAAAGTGAACCGTAGGAGCATGGCGTTGGCACAACGGGCGCATTTCCCGGGACAGTAGCCGAATAATTGGATAACTGAATTTTAAAATTTTGGAATCATTAAATTTTAGAATCTTTGAATCCCCCAATATACAAAACCATGCCGCGACACAGTAAGTATCGCATGAGCTAAGATTCAACCGTGACGGCGGCTACGTACAAAACCGGTCTCTCTCTTTTTTATAAAAGCAGATTCAGAACGAATATTTGGCGCCAAACTTGCCGACGGGTGTCCATTTTCTTTTAATTCGGTCATATTCCAGTCTGACACCGCCTCCCACGGTCATGTTTTCCTGTATTTTATACTCCCAGAGCAGCCCGACATACGGATTCAGGAAAGGATTCAATTGATAGAGCAAAGAGTTTTCGACGGCATTTACGTATTTCCGTGCAGGCCCAGCCGCAGCCTGCCGGAAACCGCCCAGTCCAGAGCCGCATTGGCACCGAACGCGTTTTGTCCGCCCGTCAGCCTGTAACTGTACTGCCTATCGGCAAACCCGCCACCTCCGAGCGAGACGCTTTCGGACAGTTGCCACCGCAGCATGGCGCCGGCGCGGTCGTAGCCGCCCGTCCCGATAAAGGCCTCCCGTTCGCCGTATGGAATCACCGCAATGCCGGATACGAGTGCAAAAGCATTTTCGTATCGGCCAAATGCGGGCGCCACATGCCTGAGCAGTTCTCCGGGAGGCGTTAAGGAAATAACGGATGGCTGAACGATACGGTGCGGATAATCCGGATGCTTGTGCGTCTGCGAATCGCCGGCGGGGAATGACGGCGTCTCTTTTCCTTCGCCCACGCTCTGGGCTATTGCAGAAACAGCCACGGTACAGAGTATAATGCATATGACGAACATCTTTTTAAGATTCCGGACTGCCGTTGTCGGAAAACAGACCGGAATAAACAAGTACAGCGCAGGAAAATAAATAAATTGCCTCATTATATTTAGTTTCAATGATGCAAAAATAGCCTTTTTTGTGTAGGAGAAGAATACCCGCATTGCCAACATTATAATTTTTACGTATTCTTTGCAGTTCAGAAAATAAAAATGCAGAGAGAATTTCAAAATACGGAGAATGAAGCAGTTCATTCTCCTCTTTTTAATTCTCACATTCTAACCTGCTATTGTCCTGTAAACGGCGGGTACATTCCATTACTTCCGACAATGGCAGCGAATTTTACGGGCATAAGCATGCAGCCGGATTAGCAATGCCGAAATTCTATATATCTTTATCCTGTAAATCGCGTTGCCGTTTTTCGCGCGCGTTGTCGTTATTTCGTGCACGTCGCTGGTCGCCTTGATCTCCACCCATGAAGTCGTGCATGAACTTAAATTCTGCCTGCTGGTATCTGTACAACTTTTCGGGCGAAAGGATTTTCTTGAATTTGGCGTAATAATCTTTCTCGAGCTGCGCTTCCCTGATGCGTGTTTCGATATTGCAGTCAATGAGTTTCAGATACATTTCGTCCGACGGAGACTTCTTCGAATGGAGATCCCTGTTCTGTTTGCGGCATTCGTGACCGATTTCAAACAGTTTATCTTTCATTTCATTTTCCAGCGGAATAAATTCGACTGCTTCGTCGGTCGTCAGTCCGGCTTCGACTGTGATGTAGGCATTCCGTTTTGTCATAAACTCCTGCCTGTCAAATTTCGGCTTGCCGTTTGTCTGACCGTGCAATGCGGTGGCAACAAAGGCAAGACATGCAGGTACAATAATATATAATACCCTTTTTCTCATATCCGTATCAATCCATATTTTCAAAACTTCCGGCCAGCAGATCGCTGTAATAATGCTGTTGCAGATACTCAAGGTATTCTTCATCCTCCGCCGTAATCCCGCTATCGGAGGTCTGTATCTGTGCGGATTCGCTTTGCTGTGTATCGTTTTTGGGCGTCAGTGGACTGACAAACACCCTGAATAGGATTATCACACCGGCAAAAACGCCCGCAAGATACAATAAAGGACGTAATCGCTCGCTGAGAGAAATCACTTTCGCTTCTCTCCGTGGCACATTGTCGGGAATCCTGCTCATAATTTGGGATGTAAGTCCTTCCATATATCCCTCGGGAACGTGAAACGGATTCTGACCCCTCAATTTCTCCAGTTTGCTTTCTTTTGCTTCCATACAATTCTATCCTCTGCGCACTTTGACGAATCAAAGGCCAAAAGGTTTAAACACTATCTGTTAAAAATGTTTCTATTTTTTTTACCGCATGATGATATGACGCCTTGAGCGCGCCGACAGATGTGCCCAATATCTCGGACATTTCTTCGTATTTCATATCCTCATAATATTTCATATTAAATACTATCCTCTGTTTTTCAGGCAAATTCAATATCGCTTCCTGCAATTTTAACAACAGGTTGTCGCCATCAAAATAATCGTCGCTTTTCAGTTTTTCCAGCAGAAACACGTCCGTGTCGTCGATGGAAATGTTGTTCATGGCGCGCTGCCTGTTCAGGAACGTGATGTTTTCGTTGATGGCAATCTTGTACAACCATGTCGAAAGTTTCGAATCGCCCCGGAAACCGTCCAGATTCATCCATGCCTTCATAAACGTGTTCTGGACAATATCGTTCGTATCGTCGTGCGACAGACCCATTTTACGAATCATCCAGTACAGTTTTTCGCCGTAAGTATCAACCACGTGCGTAAATGCTTCCCGTCGCGTGTCCGGCCGGCTCAGTTTCTCCGTCAATTCATCTTCCGTATAGCGATACATCAATTACTGTTTTCAGTCTGTAAAGATAAACGGTTTTTTACGGGCATAAGTATTTTAAAATGGCACGTTAACGATATTTAAATAAATTTGCATGCCAAATCATTCTTTCTATCTTTGCATCCATCTTTTGCCGGAAATTCCGGAAGAGAGAAACTGATTGCACAGTTATTTATATATCATATCTTTAAGTCTTATTTTAAAATTTATGCCTTATGAAAAGAAAAAGAAAAAATGAATGTAGCGTTTCCCGTTTCAAGCGATTTTCGAGAAAAAGCTACAGTGCCTTCAACAGTATGCACCGAATCGTAAATATTGGAGTATTAACGTGCTGCACGCTGACATTTGCACATGTAACTTCGACGTCGGCGCAGACGGTTGCCGCAGAACAGCAGCCTGAAAAGTTGCTGGAAGAAAAGCTGGAAGAAGTGACCGTGACAGCTTCGCGTACGGAAATGCCTGTCAGCCAAGCTGCCAAACTGGTCACGGTCATCACAAAAGCGCAAATCGAAAAAGCGCCTGTCCGAAGTATCCAGGATCTTCTCACATACGCCGCACACATCGACGTCATCCAGCGCGGCGGACACGGCGTACAAGCCGATATTTCCATCCGCGGCGGCTCGGCCGACCAAACGGCCATACTGTTGAACGGTATCAATCTAACCAATCCACACACAGGACATTATAGCTTCGACATTCCCGTCAGTCTTTCCGACATCGAACGCATCGAAATCGTACACGGCCCTTCCGCGCTTATTTACGGATCGGGTGCTTTTTCGGGCGGAATAAACATTATCACCAAAAAAGAAGCAGATACGCGCATCTATGCTCAGGCTGAGGCCGGTATGCATGGGCTTTACGGTATGGAAGCGCGTGGCACTGTTGCCATCGGGTCGACGGACAACAGTCTGTCAGTCAGCCGCCGGAAGTCGGACGGATATATGGCAAACAGTGATTATTCTATCTATAATATGCTGTGGCAAACTCGTTTGACTGTGAAAGAAAAATCTTTTCTCGATGTTCAACTGGGTTACAGCGATAAAAAATACGGAGCAAACACTTTTTATTCAGCCCTTTATCCAAACCAGTACGAACGACTGAGCACACTGATGGGAACCGTGAAAGGCTCGTTCGGCAACTTATTCAAAATCATTCCCATCCTGTACTGGGACAGGCACTATGACCAATTCGATCTCATAAAAGACACGGACACAGGGCGAAACTACCATCGTGGCGATACATACGGCGCAAATCTGATTTTCCAATACAAGTCGCGGTTAGGCATTACGAATCTGGGAGGTGAGTTGCGCCGCGAAGAAATATTGAGCAGCAATCTGGGCCTGCCGATGGCGCGTGCGCACGGCCATTATACGCATTACGACGAGCGTACCAACACGTCTATATCGCTGGAACATACTGCCAATCTGGAGTATTTCGTCGCTTCGGCCGGTGTGCTGATGAGCCGCAATACGATTCAGCAGGAGGCCCATTTCTATCCGTCCGTCAGCCTTGCCTGTCGCCCGAACGATGTCCTCAAAGTGTACGCGACGTGGAGCCAATCCTCACGTATGCCAACCTTTACCGACCTCTACTACACGACCGAAACCCATCTCGCCAACGAAAAGCTGAAATCCGAGCGTTCGGAGTCGATTGATTTGGGTATCAAATATAATCATCAGCTTGTAAGCGTCTCGTTAGCAGGTTACCTAATGTGGGGGCGCAATATTATCGACTGGGTGCGGGAATCGGGTGATGCGAAGTGGGCATCGTGGAACCTGACCGAACTCGACAAGCAAGGTATAGAGGCGGGACTGACGTTTCGCCCGGGCAGCAAATGGCCTTCACTGGAGCGTACGACTCTCGCGCTCAACTATGCGCGCACGAACCAGACGTGCGACAGCAGAGGGCTGGAATCCCGGTATTCACTGAATTATCTGCGAGACAAATGTACCGTGCAGTTGAATCATTCCATTTACAGGGGTTTATCGGCGAACTGGTATTTCCGCGTGCAGAAACGCATGGGAACATTCCGCAAATACGAGGACGGCGTCGACATGGGACAGCATCCCTATCCGGCCTTCTCGACGGCCGACCTGAAACTGAACTGTGAACACCGGCAGTGGAATTTCTACCTCAACCTTAACAACCTGTACGACACGCATTACTATGATACGGGCAATGTGCCCCAGGCAGGATTCTGGCTGACGGCCGGCGTCGGCTATACATTGAAATAAAGAGCAGAAGCTACGCCTTCTCTTCCTGTTTTTTCGCTTCATTCCAGATCGCATCCATCTCGGCGAGCGTCATATCCTTCAGGGAGCGACCTTGCCGGATGGTTTGCGCTTCGAGGTAGTTGAATCGCTGTATGAACTTCCGGTTGGTACGCTCCAGCGCATTGTCCGGATTGATTTTGTACAGGCGGGCCGCGTTTATCAGGCTGAAAAGCAGATCGCCAAACTCGGCTTCTATCCCGTCGGCGTCCATCCGGCCGATTTCGGCTTTCAGTTCGAGCAATTCCTCCTCGACTTTGTCCCACACCTGCTCGCGCACTTCCCAGTCGAAACCGACGTTGCGGGCCTTATCCTGTATCCTGTATGCTTTTACGAGCGAAGGCAGCGCGACGGGCACTCCGTCCAGCACCGTTTTGTTGCCGCCTTTTTCTTTCAGCTTGAGCTGTTCCCACGACTGCTCCACTTTGCGGCTGTTTTCGGCCTGCGCATCGCCGAAGACGTGCGGATGGCGGTAGATCAGTTTCTCGCAGAGGCTTTCGCAGACGTCCCTGATGTCGAACGTCTGCTTTTCTTCTCCTATTTTAGCATAAAAGACGACGTGCAGCAGCAAATCGCCCAGCTCTTTCCGTATGCCGTCCTGGTCGTCGCGCATGATGGCGTCGCACAGTTCATACGTTTCTTCGATGGTGTTGGCACGCAGGCTTTCGTTGGTCTGCTTGCGATCCCACGGACATTTTTCGCGCAGTTCGTCCATGATGTCGAGCAGCCGCCCGAAGGCTTCCATGCGTTCTTCTTTCGTACTCATTTTTTATCGCGCTGTTGATAGTTTTTCAATCCGTCCGACAGGAAAAGGACATATTTTGCGACGTCTTCGTCGTAGGCATAAGGTGGCGCAAGCGGTTTGCCTTCGTTGTCGAGGATGATGTAAAAGGGCTGTGCATTCGCTCCGAACTTCATGCGCTGCAGATAGCTCCACTTGTCGCCGATGCTTTTCAGCGTCCGTTTTTTACCGCCTTCCACGACGGTGACCGGTACGGGCAGTTTGCTCTTGTCGTCTACCATCAGCGTGATAAGGATGTACTGTTCTTCCAGCAGGCGTTTCACTTGCGGGTCCGTCCATACGGAAGCTTCCATTTTGCGGCAGTTCACGCAGCCAAATCCCGAAAAGTCGATCATCACGGGCTTTTTCACCTCTCTGGCGTGGGCCATTCCTTCTTCGTAGCTGTCGAAAATGCTGTGCACTTCCTTTTCGTACAGATTGAAATCCTGCGTGTACAGCGGCGGCGCAAATGCGCTGATGGCTTTCAGCGGCGCGCCCCACAGTCCGGGCAGCATGTAGACGGAAAAGGAGAACGAGATGATTGCCAGGAAGAGGCGCGTGACGGAGACGTGCGGCAGGTCGCCGTCGTGCCTGAAACGTATCTTGCCCAGCAGATAGCAGCCCAGCAGGGCGAAGATGATGATCCACAGCACCAGAAATACCTCGCGATCCAGAATCCGCCATCCGTAGGCCAGGTCGGCTACGGACAGGAATTTCAGCGCCAGCGCGAGTTCGAGGAATCCCAGAACGACTTTCACCGAATTGAGCCAGCTTCCCGACTTGGGCATGTTTTGCAGAAGGTTGGGAAAGACGGCGAAAAGAGCGAACGGGATCGCCAGCGCGAGTGCGAATCCCGCCATCCCGACGGCAGGGCCGGCGACCGAGCCTCCCGCGGCGGCCTCGACCAGCAGCGTGCCGATGATGGGGCCTGTGCACGAGAACGATACCAGCGCCAGCGTGAACGCCATGAAGAAGATACTCAGGATGCCCGACGTGGAATCGGCTTTCGCATCCATCCTGTTTGTCCACGACGAGGGCAGCACCAGCTCGAAGGCGCCGAAAAACGAAACGGCAAACAGCACGAGCAGCAGGAAAAACAGGATGTTGAAGACGGCGTTTGTCGAAAGATCGTTCAGGGCGCTCGCCCCGAAAATGGCCGTGACGAGCAGGCCCATCGCCAGGTATATCACGATGATGGACAGGCCGTAGACGAAGGCCTCGCGGATGGCTTTCTGCCGCCGCTTGTTGCGTTTGAGGAAGAAACTGACCGTCATCGGAATCATCGGCCAGACGCAGGGCGTCAGCAGCGCGATGAATCCGCCGAGAAAGCCGGCAAGAAAGATCAGCCACCACGATGCGCCGGTCGGCGCAATGCCGTTTTCGCCGAAGGAGCGCAGCTCGTCGACGACGGGCGTCCAGAGTTCGGGCTGCGCCGTCAGCACGTCCTGCGCCGCCGCGTCCGCATGATTATTCAGAGAAATATATTCCATCGCCACTGTTTCGCGGTCTGCCGGCGCGGCGTCGGCAGCCTCCGTCCGCGTTTTGTTCACATCATTTTTGTCGAACGCGAAGGGAATCCTGTCGGGCGGAAGACACATCTCGTCGTTGCAGGCCATAAATTCCAGCTCGCCTTCGAGGACGAAGCGCTCCGGGTCGGTCACCCGGATTTTTTGCGTAAAGGTGATTCTGTCCGAATACCAGCGCAGTTCCATGTCGAAGGACTTGTCATACGCCGTTGCAGGCGGCGCGGACGGCTGCGGCTCGCCAATCAGTTCGGCGCCCTGCAGGCGTTCGTATGCGATGCTCGTCGAAATCGGACCGCCCGTCGGCAGATTCATGTCATAGACGTGCCAGCCGCGGTCGATCACGGCCGTAAAGAGGACGTCCACCTCCGCCGGTTCCGAACCGGCCAGCACAATATCCCACTTGACGGGCGTAAGTATCTGCGCCGCAACCATCCACGACGCGAATATCAGTCCCGCGAAAATAATACTTTTTCTCATCATAACCGTTTTTGTTTGGACGGGCAAAGGTACTGTATTTATTTTCACCTGAAAAATCTTTTTTTACGCGCCTTCATGCCGCGGGCCGTGCGAAGGGATGCAACTTTGACCGGACTGGCCGGAATTTCCATCAAAATCAATATCTATCTTTAAATTAAATGCTTAATACGCGAGCGTTTCTTTTCGTCACACGCAGGGGCGAAGAAATCTGTGCGAAAAGCGGTTTCATATCTATAGAGATAAGATTCATATCTATAGGTATAAGTTTCATATCTATAGAGATAAATTTCATCTCTTCAGAGATAAGTTTCATCTCTTCAGAGATGGGTTTCATATCTGCAGAGATGAGTTTCATCTGTCTACAAATGGTTTTCATCTCTATAGAGATGGATTTCATACCTATAGATATGAAACTTATACCTATAGATATGGATTTCATACCTACAGATATGGCGACGAAATTTCCCGACATGCGGGTATCCGGGGGATAAAAATCTTCCGTATGCCTTCCGTCGGGAACAATAACCGAATCATGGAATCTTTATTCCCTCCGCTCCCTGTTTTCCAGAAACATGAGATGCGCCCGTGCGATATGCAGTTCTTCGTATGAGACATCGTCGCCGAGCGCCGTCTTTGCCGCCGAGAGGCTTTCGCCGCCCGTTTCGCGGAAGCAGTCGATGATCCGTTCGAGCCTGTCGGCCGCGAGAAACGTTTTGGCATCCAGCTCGCCTTCGGCAATGAAATGCGTCAGATGGCCTTCGACGGTCTGCCGCGTCAGGGAGCGCTCGGCGGCAATCTCGTCGACGATTTTGCCCGCTTTCTCGCGGAAGAGGTCGAGGCTGACGCGGCGTGTGTCTTCGCCGCGCGAGGCGGGTTTCTCCGGAGGCGCCGACGGCTGGAAAGGAATCTCCGCCGCGCCCGTCGCGCCGCTTTCGTCGCAGTAATCTCTGATGATTTCGATGATGTCCGCGCCGAAACGTTCGATTTTTTTCGCACCGATGCCGTTGATTTGCATCAGCGCCTTCGTGTCCGTCGGCAGGTAGTGCGCCAGCTCGTAGAGGGCTTTCTGCGAGAAGACGATGTATGACGGCTGCTCCAGCTCGGCCGCCCTGTCGCGGCGCCACGCGCGGAGGCGCTCGAACAGGACGGGATGCTCGATCGTGTCGCCGTCTGCAGGCGAGGCTTTGGGGCCGTCGCCCGGCCTGTCCTTTTCGATCGCCGCAAGAGCTTTGGCATGGAGAAACTCCGCCAGGTCGAAGCCCGTCAGGCAGGCGCACAGGCTCCCGTATTTCGCCTGCGCCTCGCCGCTGAGCCGGGCAGCGGCGTCGCGAAGCTGTTTTTTCACCGCCTTGTTGTCTACGTCGAGGTCGGCCCTGGCAAGGGGCGCGAGGATGAGCGTTTCCGTTTTTTCGGAAAAATATCTGGCAGCCTGGGCGATGCGTTCCTGCAGGGCGGCGTTTTGCGCCACGTCGGGCTGCTGCGCCAGCAGGCGGTCTACCTGCTGGCGGAAGCGGTTGCCCGTCTCGACGATGTCGTCCTGAACGGGCGGCATCATGCGGTCGAACAGCTCGAGCGTCTGCGCGGGGATGCTGCCGCGGTTTTCGTTCATAATCTTATTGACATACGAAATGCGTGAGCGGAAGGCGTCGAAGCGGAACAGGTCGGCAATCTGCTCGTGCTGATAGGCCAGATGCGCGGCCTGAAACTGCTGCTCGTCGGGCTGGTTCTGTTCGATCTGCTGCGTGAAGCTGCTGACCGTGCGGTCGTGGATGATGCTTTCCGTGCGGATGGGCGAGCTGAGCACCATCCCCTCGAGCGTCTTGCAGCGGCTGAGGGCGACGTATACCTGCCCGTGCGCAAAGGAGGCTTCGGCGTCGATCACGGCGCGTTCGAACGTCAGTCCCTGGCTTTTATGAATAGTGATGGCCCATGCCAGCTTGAGCGGGAGGTGGACGAAGCTGCCTTCGACGACTTCGCGTATTTCGTTCGTCGCGTCGTCGAGGCTGTATTTCACGTTGTCCCAGCGCAGCGGCTCGACGGCGATTTCGTCCGCATCGCCGGGGCAGTGCACGCGGATTTCGTCGTCGTCGACATA
Organism: Tannerella sp.; assembly: GCA_031266995.1. Lineage (GTDB taxonomy): Bacteria > Bacteroidota > Bacteroidia > Bacteroidales > Tannerellaceae > Tannerella. The sequence continues at coordinate 10,865 of JAIRZY010000036.1, read as the reverse complement.
CGTGATTCGCCCCACCTTGCCGTTGTAGAAGCGCTTTTCGGGCGAAGTGTCGTTCTTGACAAACATCACCTGCGCGCCGTCCTTCACCACCAGCTCGAAATCGACCGGATAGGAGTATTCGGGAAACGTCCCCGAGACCTGCGCCGTGAAGCGGTATGCCCTGCCGGCGAGGGCGTTCAGATGGCTCTCGTTGAGGCGCTGCGCCTGCGCGTTGTGGGTGCAGAGGGTGATGCAGCCCTCTTCGCCGTCGGGGCGGAAGTCGGGTATGTAGCGCTCGTTCAGCGCGTTCAGCGCGTCGCGGTCGAGGCGGTTGTCGCGCACCTTGTTGAGAATCGAGATGAAGCGGTCGTCCTGCTGGCGAAAGACGTGCGTGAGTTCGATGCTGACAAACGACGTCTCGCGCAGCGCCCTGCTGCTGAAGAAGTAGGGCGTGTCGTAGCGTTCGAGCAGCATCGCGCGTTCGTCGTCCTTGACGATCGGCGAGAGCTGCTGCAGGTCGCCGATCATCAGCAACTGTACGCCGCCGAAAGGCTTGCCCTGCGAGCGGAAACGGCGCAGGACGGCGTCGACGGCGTCGAGCAGGTCGGCGCGTACCATGCTGATTTCGTCGATGACCAGCAGGTCGAGGCTGCGTATGATATTGATTTTTTCTTTGTTGAAGCGTGCCCGTGCCGGGTTTGCCTGTTCGATGCCAAACTGCGGGCCGGGCGGAAGCTGGAAGAAGGAATGAATCGTCACGCCGCGGGCATTGATGGCCGCCACGCCGGTCGGCGCGACGACGATCATCCGCTTCGGCGACGCCTCGCGCAGGCGATGCAGGAAAGTCGTCTTTCCCGTCCCCGCCTTTCCCGTGAGGAAAATGTGCCGGCCGGTATGCTGTACGTATTTTTCCGCAAGTTCAAGCTGTTGATTTGTCTGCATAAACACATCAGTATTATTCGGATGCAAATGTAAAAAAAAATATCGAAACGGCTGCCGGGAAAGGGATGACGATCTTTCGCCGGAATCAATCCGTACGCATCGGAAGGTGTCGATGCGCAAAATATCCGCGCATTTGCCTGTCCGGATAAAATCGTGTAATTTTGCAGTCTGATTAACAACATAACACTGTCGAATGAGTATGAAAAAAGTTTTTGTAAGCGGATGCTATGATATGCTGCACAGCGGCCACGTAGCGTTCTTCGAGGAAGCGTCGCAGCACGGCGACCTGTATGTCGGCATCGGTTCGGACGCGACCGTCGGCGAACTGAAAGCGCGCAAAACGGTCAACACCGATGCGGAACGCCTGTATATGGTAAAAGCGCTGAAAGTGGTGAAAGACGCATGGATAAACAGTGGCAGCGGCATCCTGGACTTTGAGGAAGAGGTGAAAAGACTCAAGCCCGACATTTTTTTCGTAAACAGCGACGGCCATTCGCCCGTCAAGGAGCGTTTCTGCGAAGCGCTTGGCATCGAGTACATCGTGAGCCGGCGGATACCTCACGCAGGCCTGCCGGCGCGTTCGACCACCGCGCTGCGGGAGGAATGTCTGATACCGTTTCGCATCGACCTGGCAGGCGGCTGGCTGGATCAGCCCTTTGTGAACAGGCTGTATCCCGGCGCGGTGATAACCGTCTGCATAGAGCCGGACTATGAGTTCAACGACCGCAGCGGCATGTCTACAAGTTCGAGGAAAAAAGCGATTGAGCTGTGGCAGACGAATATTCCGGAAGGAGGCGACAGGGAAAAGTATGCCCGGACGCTGTTTTGCTACGAGAATCCCCCGGGCACGGAGTATGTGAGCGGTTCGCAGGATTCGCTCGGAATCGTAATGCCCGGACTGAATTACTTTTATTACAACAACGGGTACTGGCCGGAAAAAATCATATCCCGGCTCGACGGCGAGCTGCTGACCTGGATCGAACAGCGCGTATGGCTGATTCCGCTCTATCCGCGAAAGAAGAACTACAACGTGCTCGCACGCACCGACATAACCGCAGAGAAAGCAAAAGCGCTGAGCATGGCCGCCGACAGGAGCTGGGAGGCGCTGCTGAGCCACGACGCGGAAGCATGGGGCCGGGCGACAGCCGAAAGCTATAAAGCGCAGATAAGCATGTTCCCAAACATGGCGCCCGAAGAAGTGCAGGCCGCTCTGAGACCGTATCAGTCGAAAGTTCTGGGCTGGAAACTGTCGGGTGCCGGCGGCGGCGGTTACCTCGTGCTGATCGGCGAACAGCCGGTCGAGCACGCGATACAGATCAGAATCAGGCGGGAATGATTCAAAAACACAAAGACTTTGTCTTATGGAAACACAAAGATTGCACCTGATACCTTTGACGGCAACGCAACTGAAGTTATGGACCGAAAATCTTCCGGCCCTGGAAAAAGAATTGAACTGCAGCTATCAGGCGGAACCTGTGGAAGGTCAGTTCCTGGCGATTGTGAAGGGGCAGGCCAAAAAAGCCTCGAACGATGAAGCGAACTGCCTGTATCATACCTTCTGGTTTCTTGTCAGAAAAACAGACCGGATTGTTGTAGGCTCCGCCTGTTTCAAAGGTGTACCCGACGAAAACGGAGAGGTTGAGATCGGCTATGGACTGGGAAAACATTTTGAACGCAACGGGTATATGACGGAAGCCGTAAAAGCCATCTGCAAATGGGCGCTGGAGCAAAAGGGGATTTCTCATGTAACGGCAGAAACCGAAATTGACAGTCCCGCATCGCAAAACGTATTAAAGCGGTGCGGATTCTCGCTTTACAGACAGGACGATACATGCTGGTGGCGATTACAGGTAAAAACGGTTGCCGAATGACGGAATATCGAAACATGAAAATAAGCAAGACAAACGCCGCCCGCCTGCTGGATCAGGCGAAAATCGTGTATGAGCTTATTCCTTACAGGTTTGACGAGAACGATTTGAGCGCTTCGCACGTGGCGGAAGCCTTGAACGAACCGCTTGAGCAGGTTTTTAAGACGCTTGTCCTGAAGGGCGACAGGAGCGGGTATTTCGTCTGCGTGGTTCCGGGCGATTCCGAAGTGGATTTGAAAAAGGCGGCCAAAGTCTCCGGGAACAAAAACTGCGACCTGATTCCGCAAAAAAACCTCCTGCCACTGACCGGTTATGTCCGGGGCGGATGTTCGCCGGTAGGGATGAAAAAGCATTTTCCGGCGTATATCCACGAAACCTGCCTGTTGTATGCGTCTGTTTTCGTCAGCGCCGGGCAGCGGGGCTTGCAGATGAAAATCGGAACGGAGGATCTGATCAAAATCGCAAACGCGGAAACCGTCGATTTGATTGTGGGATGATTTATTTTCCTGACCGCTCAACTGCCGGCTTCCGGCAAATATGCGCGGGGCGGGGTGAAACGGCTTTCCATGCGGAAAAAGGAAAATATTCCTGCATCGTCCGCCCTGTCGGCGGCCACCATCAGCCCGCAGCGAACGCCCTTTCCCCACTGGGGCAGGAAATGCCCGTCGAGGCTTCCGGTTTCGGGGTATGCGTGCCATTCCTCGCGGTCGGGAGACCATTGGACGTGGAAATATCGCCCGTCGACGGACGTTACCCGCAAATAAATTCCGGACGCATCCGTCGCCTGCGAAAACAGGACGGTTTTATTCCCGTCCATCAGTTTGTACAGTTCGATCCGTCCGTTTTCCAGACCCCAGGCAAACAGGTTCACCCTGTTTCCGTAAACGCACAGTCCCTTGAAGTTTTCGCCCTTATTGAGCACAAACGTTTCTGCGACGTAACTCCCCGTCTGCGGATTGACGCCCCGGAAGCAGATCCCCGGCCGGGAGGGGGCAATCTTCAGGCCCTGACCGTCTTTTTCGATCACCGGCTCGGGAAGATTCACGTCGCGCAGCCAGTATATTTCTTTTTCGGCAGAGGTAAAATCGTCATAAAAAACCGTTTCCCGCTGCTGAAATGTGTTTTCGACGGGCATTTCAGCCTGCAGGGACGGGTGGCCGCCGTTTCCGAAGCGGGGCCAGTGCGTGTCGTCGTCCCACCGGATTTCGTCCAGCAGGCACTGGCGACCCACAAACTCGAAGTCGGATTCGTGATAGGCGTGATAGAGATAGAAATACCGGCCGTCCGGCGTCTGCACCACCGTCCCGTGCCCGCTGCATTTCCACCGTTCGCCGCCCTGCAGTATCGGGTTTTCATCATATTGCACCCAGCCGTCTTTCAGGATTTTCGAGCGCGCCACTTCGACTCTGTAGTCGCACCGGTTGTCGCAGCATCCGCCGACGGAATAGAAGAGGTAATAATACCCGTCGCGCTTCACGATGCAGTGTCCTTCATCGCCTTTTCCCTGCCAGCCACGGTCGTGAGGGGTCAGGCTGAAGTGCGTTCCTTGCAGCGACAGGCCGTCGGGGGTCAGTTCCGAAGCCAGCAGTTCGATCGGGCGCGATGCGTCCAGGCCGTATGCTTTCCACGAGATATACAGCGAGCCGTCGTCGTCTCTGAAGACGAAGGCGTCGATGGCTTCGCTGCCCCATTCGACGAGGACGCCGCGGTCGGTGAAGCCTTTGCGCGGGTCGTCGGTGACGGCCACGCCGATGCAGGAGACGTTGTCGCTTTTCCTGCGCGCCGTATAATATACGTAGTACATGCCGTTGTTGAAGAACAGTTCGGGCGCCCAGCAGTCGCCCGCAACCCACGGGGGAGGTGCGTCAAACACGGCGCCTGTCCGCTCCCAGTTTACCAGGTCGCGCGAATGGAACAGGGGATAATTTGGCGCAAAATCGGACGATGTGGCTGCCGCATAATAGTCGTCGCCCACGCGGATGACCGTCGGGTCGGGATAATCGCCGGCAATCACCGGATTGACGTAAACGCGTTCGTCTTCCACGGCCGCCATGCCGGTCGAACATGCAAGGAGGAGGAGTATCAGTTTTTTCATCGGTACAGGCCGCGCACGGCACGGTTTTGTGTCGGAATCGGGAGATTCAGGGATTCCGGGATTCAATGATTCAGATATTATAAATTTCAGTTATTCCGTCGTTCATTTACTTGCCTTGGCATACCGTCAGTCCTTCACCGACGGGAGCAGGAAGTCGGTGAAGCATAATGCCGCCAGGGCCGTGCCGTACCGTTTTTCTATCGTGATGCCTTCCGTGACAAAGTTCAGGTCGCCAAGATAGTATTTGCCGTAGGTTTTCTGATGCAGGTCGTTTATGACGCGTATCAGGCGGGATTCCAGTTCTTCGATGCGATAGCGTCCGCTGACTTCGCAGACCAGGCCGCCCAGTTTATCGTCGAAATTCTCGTCCCTGTACATCCATGCATACACAACGCCGGCCGAAACAAATTCATCCTGATAGCCGTGCGAGACGGCCATGATGGTTTTCATTTCCGATCCGAACGGTGGCAGATCGATTTCGTCCATCGTCTTCAGGTGTGCCGTAGCCGGGATTACGGACGAATAGGTCATGATGTTGAAATCAGCGATACCGGCATCGTACAGTGCCATGTGATAGGATCCGGCATGTTTTTCCAAATCGGATTCCCCACTTCCTTTTGCTATAAAAAAGGTATTCGGAATTAAATTCCCTACTTTCCTCACCATCTCAAAAAAACATTTATCCAGTTAATATTAAGTACCTTCCCGCTTTGCCGTTTCAAGATGTTTCCGTTCGGGGTCGCAAAAATACGAACTTATTCAAGATTTCATTCCTCTTAAGGTGAAAAAAAATCACATCGTTCGCTAAATTCTTTGTTTCCATGCAGGGCAATCTTGATTTCTGCTGCACAACCGCTCCCGAAGAGAGCGCATCTATCTGAACAGTATCCTTAGAAATCTTTGAATCTCTTGGTTCGGACACAAAACCATACCGTTCACAGTATAATCCTCCGGATTCGGAATACGGCAATACGATACATATATTTATAGCCACGCGGGAACCCGTCTTTCGGGAAATTGCGTCGCCATATCTATAGAGATAAGATTCATATATATACGGATCAGTTTCATCTCTGCAGAGATGAAAACCATTTGTATACAGATGAAACTCATCTCCGAAGAGATGAAAGCCATCTCTATGGAGATGAAACCCATCTCTGCGGAGATGAAACCTGTCTCTATGGAGATGAAACTTATCCGTATATATATGAATCTTATCTCTACAGATATGAAACCTGTTTTCGCACGGATTTCTTCATCCCGGCGTATGACGAAAAGAAACGCTCGCGTATTAAGCGTTTAATCTAAAGACAGATATTGATTTTGATGAAAATTCAGGTCAGGCAGGAATCTCTGTAAACCGTGCCGTGCACAGTGGTGCGGACTAAAAGACGTACACAAGCCCGATGCCCACATTCTGCACGCCCGCCGAGGGCATGACGACCAGTTGCCCGTCGCCGTCGATGCCGAACAGGCGGTGCCAGACGGGAAGCATCAGGTATCCGACTTCGGCGCTCAGGATGCCGATGCCCGCGCCGGCCGCGATGTCGCTCATCCAGTGGGCGCGGTTGGCGACGCGAAGCGCACCCACCGCCGTCGCCACGACATATCCGCCCACTCCGATCCAGGGCGACTGGTCGCGGTATTCACGGTACAGAATATGCGCCCCGGTGAACGCCACGGCCGTATGTCCCGAAGGAAAAGCGTCGTCGTTCCACCCGCGGGGGCGGACGACGGGAATCTGCCGCTTCATCGTCGTCACCGTGCCATACATGAACAGGTATGACGTGGCGAGTATCAGCGTCCGGTCTCTGAAGTTATGCTGCGACGTGACGCCGGGCAGGAAATCAAGCCCCCAGGCAAATGCCGCCGGCGCGGCGAGGAGATAATTGTCCGCAGGATAATGCCGGTCGACGTTCAAATCCACCTGCCGGGCCACGTATCGGTCGAACCGGCGAAAGGGCGTGTCGTTGAAGCGCGCCGCGACGCCGCAGGCCACGAGGAGCGTCGGGGCGATGAAGCGCGTGGCGGAAGGGCGGCGAAGCTGCGCCGGGGCCGGCACGGAGAGGCGTTTTTCGGACAGAACGGCGCGGCGCGACGACACGGACAGCGTATCTTCTTCCCCGAAAGCCATTCCCGCAATGAGCAGGAAGCATGTGATAAAGAGGATCTTTTTCATGTGCCGGACAGCGCGTTACGTGTGGATCGCAAGGCCGCGCGCCGGTGCAGCCGGAAAGTGAGCCATCCCAGCAGCACGCCGGTCAGCAGCCCCGCGATGACGTCCGAGATGAAATGAGCGCCCAGATAAATGCGCGAATATCCCATCAGCGCCGCCCAGCACAGGATGGCAACGGAGTAGGCTCTCCGCCGGATCAGGAGCATCGAAAAGACGGCGAAGCCGAAGGCCGTCGTCGTATGTCCCGAGATGAAACCGTACGGGCCACCCGCATGATAGTCGTTCAGCAGCGTCACGCTGTGCATGAACGCCGGATGCGTCGTCGGGCGAAAGCGCGCAAAGGCCGGTTTGAACACATACGCGGACACGCACAGGCTGCACACCACCACCGTCGTCACCGCGAGTACGACGGACAGCGATCGCCGCTTCTTCTTCCAGACAAAATACAGCGGCACGAGCAGCGTCGGCAGCCATATCCAGATGCCAGCAAAAAACCACATCACCGCGTCCAGAAAAGGCGTGTGCGAACCGTTGAGCCACAAAAATAAATTACGTTCGTATTCCAGAAGCGTTTCCATGATAAAGAGATTCAAAAATTCAGTTATTCAGTCACTTTTAGCGCCGTTGCGCAGAGCCGTGCCGGCGTCGGCGACAGGCCCCTACCGGCTGCCGGTTTTTGCGCTCAGCTTTTCGAGCATGTCCCGCGTCATCGCGTCCAGGTCGTAGCGTGGCTGCCAGTCCCATTCTTCGCGGGCGCAGGCGTCGTCGAGCATGTCGGGCCACGATTCGGCAATCGCCTGCCGGAGCGGGTCTACACGGTATTCCATCGTGAAGCCGGGCACGTATTTCCGTATCTGACCGGCGAGCGCTTCGGGGTCGAGGCTCATCGAGGTAATGTTGAACGCATTGCGGTGCTTCAGGCGCGACGGGTCGGCTTCCATCAGCCGGATGGCGGCATGCAGCCCGTCGGGCATATACATTATATCCATAAACGTGCCGGCCGCAATCGGGCAGACGAAGCGTTCCTTCCTGACGGCCGAATAGAAGATGTCGACCGCATAATCGGTCGTCCCGCCACCCGGCGGCGTCACGTGCGAAATCAGTCCCGGGAAGCGCACCGAGCGCGTGTCGACGCCATACCGCCTGAAATAATAGTCGCTGAGCATCTCGCCCGTCACCTTCGTCACGCCATACATCGTATGCGGATTGCGACATGCATCCTGCGGCGTTTTATACTTCGGCGCGTCTTCGCCGAAAGCGCCTATCGAGCTTGGCGTGAACACGGCGCAATGCTTTTCGCGCGCCACTTCGAGCACATTGAACAGGCCGCCGATGCCAATCTTCCACGCAAGCTGCGGCCTGGATTCCGCCACGGCCGACAGCAAGGCCGCCAGATTGTATATCGTATCTATGCCGTAACGCGAAACCGCTTCGCCCACCTGCCGTCCGTCCGTAATGTCTACCTGCGCGGAAGGCCCCGATTCGGCCAGCTCGCCCTTCGGCTCCGCACCGGCAATATACCCGGCTACGATCTGACCCCCGGCGTAACGCGATCTCAGCGCCATCGTCAACTCCGAACCGATCTGGCCTGTCGAGCCTATAATCAACACATTCTTCATAATATATTTTCAAAACACGGTCGCAAAGGTACGCAATAATTGTCGGATGCATGACAAATTATTTGCAATTTTCGTCCCCATTCAGCCGGAAAGAACTATATTTGCCCCTCAAAAACAAAGCATATTTATTATGTACGGAAAATTACAATCATTTCTGGCTCACGAATTAGCCGAAATCGAAAACAGCGGACTGTATAAAAGCGAACGCCTGATCACCACGCCCCAGCAAGCCGGCATCCGCGTGGGCGACAGTCCGGAAGTATTGAACTTCTGCGCCAACAACTATCTCGGCCTGTCGAACCATCCGCGGCTGATCGAAGCGGCGAAGAAGGCGATGGACACGCACGGATTCGGCATGTCGTCGGTACGCTTCATCTGCGGCACGCAGGATCTTCACAAGGAACTGGAGGGCGCCATCTCCGACTATTTCGGGACGGACGACGCCATCCTGTATGCCGCCTGCTTCGATGCCAACGGCGGCCTGTTCGAGCCGCTGTTTACGGACGAAGACGCCATCATCTCGGACGCGCTCAACCACGCCTCGATCATCGACGGCGTCAGGCTCTGCAAGGCCGTTCGCTACCGCTATGCGAATGCCGACATGGCGGAGCTTGAGGAATGTCTCCGCAAGGCGCAGGCGCAGCGCTTCCGCATCATCGCGACGGACGGCGTGTTCTCGATGGACGGAAATGTCGCGCCGATGGACCGCATCTGCGCGCTGGCCGAACGGTACGACGCGCTGGTGATGGTCGACGAGTCGCATTCGGCCGGCGTCGTCGGCCCGACGGGGCACGGCGTGGCCGAGCAGTTCGACCTGCACGGGCGCGTCGACATCTTTACCGGCACGCTGGGCAAATCGTTCGGCGGTGCGCTGGGCGGCTTCACGGCCGGGCGGAAGGAGATCATCGACATGCTGCGCCAGCGTTCGCGGCCCTACCTTTTCTCCAACTCGCTGGCGCCGGCCATCGTCGGGGCGGGCATCGAGGTGTTTCGCATGTTGAAGGAAAGCAGCGAGCTGCATACGCGGCTGATGAGCAACGTGGCCTGCTTCCGCGAGAGGATGCTGACCGCCGGCTTTGACATCAAGCCTGCGCAGTCGGCCATCTGCGCCGTGATGCTGTACGACGCGAAGCTGTCGCAGGACTTTGCGCGGCTCATGCAGGACGAGGGTATATACGTGACCGGTTTCTACTATCCCGTCGTGCCGCGGGGACAGGCGCGCATCCGCGTCCAGTTGTCGGCCGCGCACGAAAAGGCGCACATCGACAGGGCGGTCGAGGCGTTCGTGAAGGTCGGGAAGACGCTGCAGGTCATACCTTAGCCCTCTTGCGTATACGGATATTCAAACATGCAACCAAGCAATTTTCACAGTCACTGTATTTTCTGCGACGGGCACGGCGAGCCGGGCGAGTTTGCCGGCGCGGCGCTCTCGCAGTCGTTCAGGGCCTACGGATTCTCGTCACATTCGCCTCTGCCGTTCGAGACGGCGTGGAACATGTCCGCCGGCGATATGCCGGCCTATCTCCGCGAGATTGCGCGGCTGAAAGAGGTGTATCGCGGACGGATGGAGATATATGCCGGCCTCGAGATCGACTACCTCGACGGGACGTACAATGCTTCCATCCCATTCTTCCGCTCGCTGGCGCTGGACTATCGCATCGCGTCGATCCACTTCCTGCCCTGGAGGCTGCCTCTGGTGGAGGAAAACATGGTGTGCATCGACGGCGGGTATGCGGATTTTGCGAGGGCTGTCGAGCTGCATTACGGCGGCGACGTGCGGCTTCTCGCGAGGGATTTTTTCGAATCGTCGATGCGGATGGTGGAGGCCGGCGGTTTCGACATCGTCGGGCACCTCGACAAAATCTATATGAACGGCAGCCTGCATCCGGGCTTCGACATTGCGGCGGACTGGTACTGCCGGCCTCTTGCCGCCGCCCTCGACCTGATTGCCGAAAAGGGGCTGACGCTCGAAGTGAACACCAAGAATCTGCACCGCAGGAATCAGACTTATCCGCACGTGAATACGTTCGGGGAGATACGGCGGCGCAACATCCCGGTCATCGTCAATTCGGACTGCCATTACACCCGCCTGGTGAACGACGGACGGGCGGAAGCGCTTGCGCTGCTGAGGGACGCGGGGTTCCGCACGACGCGCGAACTGGTCGGCGGTGCGTGGCAGGATGTTT